>JAICJQ010000185.1 GCA_025928335.1 Gemmatimonadaceae bacterium | reverse complement strand
CGGGAGGATTCGTGCCACCGGCGGCCTTTTGAACAGACCAGTCTACCCCGGTTGGCGGCTGTTTGATGCAGGCCGCCCAGTGGCCCGGCGCCTTCTCCTCGAGGGGAGGAACGATGGCCGAACAGGCGGCGTCCTTTGCGGGATGCTGGCAGCGAGGATGGAAGACGCATCCCGACGGCGGATTCGCCGGCGACGGAACATCCCCGCGCAACATGACCCGATGTTTCTTCATGGTCGGGTCGGCGACAGGGACGGCGGAGAGGAGTGCCTGGGTGTAGGGCATCAGTGGCTCGTGGTAGAGATCGACTGACGCCGCAAGCTCGACGATCTTTCCGAGGTACATGACGGCAACGCGGTCGGCGATGTGCTCGACGACCGACAGGTCGTGCGCGATGAACAGATAGGCGAGTCCACGATCGCGCTGCAGGTCCTGCATCAGGTTGATCACTTGCGCCTGGACCGAGACGTCGAGCGCGGAGACCGGCTCGTCGCACACGATGAACGTTGGTTCGACGGCTAGGGCGCGAGCGATGCCGATGCGCTGCCGCTGACCGCCGGAGAACTCATGCGGATAGCGCGACATGTACTCGGCACGCAGGCCTACTTCATCGAGGAGTTGACGAACGCGCGCGTCGGCGGCGCTCCCCTCGGCAATTTTGTGAATCGTCAGCCCTTCACGAACGATCGAGCCGACGGTCATTCGCGGATTGAGCGATGAGAAGGGATCCTGGAAGATGACCTGGATTCTGCGGCGCAGCTTCCGCATCTGTCGCGTGTCGAGCGTGACGAGATCGATGCCGTCGAACTCGATCGATCCAGAGGTCGGCTCGATGAGACGGAGAATCATGCGGCCCGTCGTCGACTTTCCGCAGCCTGACTCGCCGACGAGGCCGAGCGTCTCACCGGGCATGACGTCGAACGAGACCCCGTCGACCGCGCGAACGGCGCCGGCGGGTTTGCCCAGCAATCCCTTCTTGATCGGGAAGTGCTTGACGAGTCCGCGCACGCGGAGGAGCGGCGACGCGGACGGCTGCGGTGCGGGCATCGCCGTCATGAGGCCCGTGCTCCGCGGGTGAGGCCCGCCTCTCCGCTCGCCATGACAACGAGCGGTTCGTGCTTCTCGGCGCGGCGCTGAGGCTCGTCGGCCAGATGGCACCGTGAGACGTGGCCGTTTCCGATCTGGTAGAGCGGCGGATGTTCCGCCGCGCAACGATCCCACGCGTATGGGCAACGATCGTGAAAGCGACAGCCCGTGGGCCAAGCAGTCGGCGGCGGCACGCTGCCGGGAATCGTCGCCAATCGCTCGCGCTCCTGCCCGACCTGCGGCATCGCGCCCAACAAACCTTCGGTGTAGGGGTGATGCGCCGCGGCAAACAGCTCGCGAACCGGAGCTTCCTCGACGACCTCGCCTCCGTACATCACGATGACGCGCGACACGCTCTCGGCGACGACACCGAGGTCGTGAGTAATAAGAAGAATCGACGTTCCGAATTGCTTCTGCAGATCGGCGAGGAGCTCGAGGATCTGCGCTTGAATCGTGACATCGAGCGCGGTCGTTGGTTCGTCGGCGATGACGAGCGCGGGATTCATGATGAGCGCCATGGCGATCACGACGCGCTGGCGCATGCCGCCCGAGAGCTGGTGCGGATATTCGTTGGCGCGTTGCGCCGGCGCCGGAATGCCGACGGTCTCGAGCATTTTCACGGCGCGATCCCACGCCTCGCGTTTCGATCCCGCGCCGTGGATCCGCACCACCTCGGCGATCTGATCGCCAACGGTGAAGACGGGATTCAGGGCGGTCATCGGCTCCTGGAAGACCATGGAGATCCGCGCGCCACGGATCTCGCGCATGGACTTCTCGTCGATCGTCGCGAGGTTTTTTCCGTCGAAGGTGATCTCGCTGCCGGCTTCGATGCGTCCCGGCGGACGGATCAGTCGAAGGAGCGAGAGCGCAGTGACCGATTTGCCACAGCCGGACTCGCCTACGAGGCCGACCGTTTCGCCCGGCGCGATATCGAAGCTGACGCCGTCGACCGAGCGCGCCACACCGGACTCGGTGTAGAAGTACGTCCGCAGGTCGTGAACGCGCAGCAGTGATTCAGACATTGGGCGATTCGGCGGCTCGGCGGCTCGGCGACAGACGCGGGAGTTCCGGCGTCGACTCCGGCAACGGCCGGGCCAGGTGAACCTGCCGAGGATCGAGGACGTCGCGCAAGGCGTCGCCGAGGACGTTGAAGGCGAGCACCGTCGCGACGATCGCGAGACCAGGGAAGAGCAACACCCACCAAGCACCGAGCCCGTACGAAACGCCGTCGAGGAAGATCGAACCCCAGCTCGGCGTCGGCGGTTGAGCGCCGATGCCGAGGTACGACAGGCCCGCCTCGAGTGCAATGACGTTGCCGACGCCAAGTGTGGCGCTGACAATCACAGGTGCAGCAACGTTCGGAAGAAGGTGCCGCCAGATCGTCGCCGGTGCAGAGGCACCGAGCGCACGCGCGGCCGCGACGAAGTCAGCATCGCGGATCGACAACACTTCGGCGCGCGCCAGTCGAGCGACGGTGAACCAACCCGTGACGCCGAGGATCAGAATGAGTCCGAGCAAGCCCGGACGCCACAGCGTGAGCACCGCAACCAGGAGCAGAACGCGTGGAATGGACATCAGACCGTCCAGAACGCGCATCATGATGGTGTCGGCGCGTCCGCCGAGGTATCCGGAGACGATGCCGTACGTGGTACCGACCAGCGTCGAAAAAAACACCGCGAGTGCGCCGATGGAGAGCGAGATCGCGGCTCCTGTGAGCACTCGCGCAAGAACGTCGCGGCTGAATTGGTCCGTCCCGAACGGGTGAGCCAACGACGGTGGGGAGTTCTTCAACCCAATGATGTCCGGCTGGACATTGCCTCGCTGCCCGACGACGAACCACCCGATCAACGCGCCGAGCGTGAGCACCCCGATCGCGGCGAGGGCCCAGCGCGCCGATCGCACTCCGACGAGGCGCGAGAGCGCCGAGTGGCCACTCCTAGCCACGGACGCGCGGATCCACGGCTGCCTGGAGCAGGTCAGCGAGCAAGTTCCCAATGATGACCATTACCGAACCGACGATCACCGTTGCCGTGACGAGGTCGTAGTCGCGCGAAAGGATCGCGTTTGCCGCGAGCCAGCCCATCCCAGGCCATTGAAAGACCTTTTCGATGAACAGCGCGCCGCCCAGCAGCGCGGGGAAAAGGACGCCGAGGAGCGTGATCATCGGCGTGAGCGCTGTGCGCAGCGCATGACGCCAGATGATATCGTGTTCGGGCACCCCCTTCGCCCGTGCCGTCCGCACGAAGTCGGCGGGAAGCACTTCGAGCATTGCCGCGCGCTGGTAGCGCGCGATTCCGGCGACCGTCATCAGGGTGAACGATGCGACTGGCAGCGCGAGATGCCGCAGTCTGTCCACGAACGCCGGCCATGGGGCGAGGTAGTCGTGCACGGCCTCTTCGACCATTCCGCCGGCTGGGAACAGTCGCCACAGCTGCGCGAAGATGAGCAGCGCCATCAGCGCGCCCCAGAAATCGGGGAGCGAGTACAACACGAGCAATGTCCCCGAGCTGACGCGGTCGAACCACCCGCCGCGTCGAGCAGCCTGCGTGACGCCGACCGCCACGCCAAGGACGAGGCTGAGTCCCAAGGCGAGCCCGGTGAGCGCCAGGGTTCGCGGAATCGCCTCGGCGAGTGCCACGGACACGTACTGTTGGCGAGTGACGGAGTAGCCGAGGTGTCCGCGCGCCACGTTGCCGACATAGCGCGCGAACTGTTCGCCGATTGGTTTGTCATAGGCGTACTGCGCGCGGAGTTGCGCCCGGACGGCGGGCGTGATCAGTGGATTGTCGTAGGCGAACGGATCACCCGGCGCTGCGTGGACGATGAAGAAGCTGATCGTCGTGACAACGGCGACGACGATCAGCGACTGCCACAGCCGTGCGACGAGTGACCGCCGCACCGCCTACTTCTTGTTGGCGGAAGCGGCGACGCCGATACGATCCCGGTCGATGCGTTTGGCTGGCGGGATCGACCACTCGGCAAGATTCACGTCCCAGCCGTCAACGCGCGGCGGCGGCAACTCCAGGCGCCGGTTTACCCCCGAGACGTATACGACATCGTAGAGCCAAATCGCCGGCGCGTCGTCGGCGATTTGCTGGAATGCCTGCTTGGCGTATGCCTTTCCTTTCGCTGGATCGAAGGAAGCAACCGCGCTGTCCAGCGCGGCATCCACCTTCGGGTTGGAGTACAACATCCAGTTTTGACCGTCGGGCCCGATGCCGACAGTGGCCCAGTTTTGTTTCGCTCCACTGACACTCGGATCCGGCTGAAAGGTGTTGAGCATCGCGTCGAACTTACCGGCGTGGTTGCCTTCTGGGATGATGCGCGGGAAGAAGCCCTTGTTGTCGACCTGCTCGAGGTCGGCGCGAACGCCGAGTCGTCGGAACGCCTCCTGGAGAAGGACGGCGTATTTCATTCTCGTTACACTTGTCGATGTAACGATGATCGAGAAGCGAAACGGCCGGCCATTCTTTGACCGCATTCCGTCGCCGCCACGCCGCCATCCGGACGAGTCCAGCATCGCATTCGCGGCACTTGGGTCATACGCCGGGAGCCGGATGGTGCTGTCACTCGCGGTTTGACCCATCGGGAACGGTCCGTGCCCAATGCGGCCGATCGATCCGAACACGTTCTGCAGCATCGCCGAGCGATCCACGGCCATCGACAGCGCCCGACGAACGCGCACGTCGCCGAAAATAGGATGCGGCTCGTGGTGCGTGGAACCCGGGGCGAAAAGGTTCATCCCCATGAAGGTGTATTGCTGCGTCGGCGTCGCGCGTGCGCGCGCCACCTTACTGCTGTCGAGCGCCGACGTCTGGTCGATCGGAAAGGCCAGCATGAAGTCCGCTTGACCTGTGAGTACCTGCGAGGCACCAGCGGATTGATCGGTGGACGGAGTGAGAATCACGCGATCGAGCTTCGGGCGCCCGCGATAGTTCGCGGTATCAGCGACGAGCTCGATGCGCACGTCGGGCTGCCAGCGGACGAATCGAAATTGGCCGCTGCCGACTGGTGTGCGCGTTGCCTCGGCCGAATGAAGGCTGTCGAACGGGATCTTCCCGTACACATGCTCGGGGAGGATGTAGAGCTGGTACGCGATGTCGTAGAACTCCTCGGGCATCCGCTTCTTGAAGAACACGACTGCCGTCGCGCTGTCGCGTACGGACACGGAGTCAAGATTGGTCAACAAGACCGCGGTCGGCGAATGGGCTTTCGGATCGGTGAAAGCGCGGAAGCTGTATCTCACGTCCGCCGCCGTGACAGGCTTGCCGTCGTGCCAGCGCGCGCGCGGATCGATCGAGAAGGCGATCGACAACGAGTCTGGTGCCCATGTCCAGCTCTTGGCGAGCTGCGGTGTGAATCCCTTATCGCCGACGGTGGCGAGGTCGGGCCCGATCGCGGCCAGGCGATCGAATACGAGATCGCGAACCACGGCGCCATTCTGCTCCGTGACGAATGGCGGGAAGATGTCGGTCGCGTCGCCCGGGGTGGTGACGATCACCGTTCCACCGTTTGGCGAGTCGGAGGTCTGGCCGTCGTTCTTGCTACAGCCGACGATGAGCGCGACTAGCGGGAGGATGAACCAAAGCTTGCTCATTGATGCCGTTCGCGAGGGGGTGGAGGGAGGCAGACGGCAGAGTGGAAGAACGGTGGACGTCAGCGGCGCCAGGTCCACGCGTCATCCTCGTACTGGACGACGAGTGCCGCGGCGCGGGCACGGATTTCCGGCTCGAGAAAGAGCGGTTCGGCGCGCGGGTCCTCCAGCGCTTTCACTGCTTCGCCGAGAGCCCCGGCCACATTCTCCGGCGCCGGCGAATGGCCGAGTGCGCCGGCGAGGGTGGCCGGCGTGGGGATGGAACGCTGCGGCTCGAGCGTCAGCTCGGCGAGCGCGCTCTGATCATCTTCGACAAGGATGGAGCCGTGCTGGAGGAGAGCGCCATCGCTCCGCCACTGCGCGCTTCCGGCGAGCTTTCTCCCGTCGAGCACGAGTTCGCCGGCGGAGGGCAGGTCAAAGCAGGGTGCTGCGCCGGGCGGCGCGGCGCGACCGGCCGGTGCAGCGATCTCCGTCCGCACGCCAAGCCTCTCGAGCCCTGCCACGAGAACCCGGTTGATCCGGTCATACGACTCATGGAGGTCGCCGGCGTCTGCTACTGGCGCCGTGACGCTGTACGTGATCTCGCGATGGTGGAGGATGGCTCGGCCGCCGGTTGGCCGGCGGACGACCCCCAAGCGCCGCGCACGAATCCGGTCGAGATTGTACACCCGGCGAGCGGACTGATTGCGGCCGAGCGACAGCGTCGGCGTCGCCCACGAATAGACACGGAGGGTGAACTCGCCGGTCTCGCGGGCGCGCGTCATGAGCGCTTCGTCGAGTGCCATGTTCTGGGCGCCGCCGGCTGCGGGGGTGACGAGCAGCCGCCAGATTGCCTTGGCCATGAGGGAGGGGATAGAGTCGGGGCGGTTGCTTGGACCCTAACATAAATTCCATGCGGCTCCAACCCCGCCTGACAACCTGGGCCGAGTGCCGCCGTCGGTGGCTGGCCCCCTGAGGACTTCATGACGAAACAAGCCGAAGAGACCAGCGTCGCGATGACATACACCGCTGCGACGAGTTTCATTCCGCGACACATCGGGCCGACGCCGCAGGACGTTCGCGCCATGCTCGACCTGTTGGGTTACGATTCCCTGGACGCGATGATCGACGCGACGATTCCGGCGAGGATTCGGCTCAAGCGCCCGCTGGCGATCCACGCACCGATGAGCGAGCACGAGGCGCTCTCGAATTTCCGCTCGATCGCGAAGCGCAATACCATCTATCGGTCGTACCTCGGCCTCGGCTACTACGATTGCATCACGCCGCCGGTCATTCAACGGAACGTCCTCGAGAATCCGGGCTGGTACACGGCGTACACGCCGTATCAGGCGGAAATCGCGCAGGGTCGTTTGGAAGCGCTGCTCAACTTTCAAACGATGGTGATGGATCTGACCGGCTTCCAGATCGCCAACGCGTCGTTGCTCGACGAAGGCACCGCGGCGGCGGAAGCGATGCACATGTCACACGCCCAGCGCGGAAAGCCCGGGAAGGAGACCTTCTTCATCTCCGACGAATGCTTCCCGCAGACGATCGCGGTGGTGAAGACGCGCGCCGAAGCCCGCGGCGTCAAAGTCGTGATCGGCGACTGGCGTAAGGCGGCGCTTGGCGATGACGTGTTCGGCGCGCTGCTGCAGTATCCCGCGGCCGACGGCGGTGTCCACGACTATCGCCAATTCTGCGAGCGCGCCCACGCCGTGGGTGCGATGGTCACGGTTGCGGCGGATCTGATGAGCCTCGTGCTCCTGACGCCGCCGGGTGAGTGGGGCGCCGACGTCTGCGTCGGGAATACGCAGCGCTTTGGCGTGCCGCTGGGCTACGGCGGACCGCACGCTGCGTTCTTCGCGACGGCGGATGAGTTCAAGCGACATCTGCCGGGCCGAATCATCGGTGTGTCGCGCGACGCGGACGGCAGGCCGGCGCTGCGCATGGCGCTCCAGACGCGCGAGCAGCACATCCGGCGCGAGAAGGCGACGAGCAATGTCTGCACGGCGCAGGTCCTGCTGGCGGTGATTGCCGGCATGTACGCGGTCTATCACGGTCCGGCGCGGCTTACGGCGATCGCCGAGCACATTCACGAGCTCACGGCGACGCTCGCCGCGGGGCTCGAGAAGCTCGGCCACACGCTGACGCACGGTGAGTACTTCGACACGATCTCCGTGGAGGTCGCGGGCGGTAAGGCTGCCGACGTCGTGAACGCGGCGCGGTCACGCGGCATCAATCTGCGGGCGGCGGAGGACGCGCGCGTCATTGTCGCGCTCGACGAGACGGTCACGGCGGCCGACGTCGACGAGCTCCTCGAGATCTTTGCCGCGGGTCGCGGCAACGCGCCGACGTGCGACGAGCTGTCGCGGTCCGTCGACGCGCGCTACGACGAGCGCTTCGCGCGCACGACGCAGTTCCTCACGCACGAGGTGTTCAACAGCTACCACTCCGAGACGGAGATGCTGCGCTACCTCAAACGTCTCGAGAGCCGCGACCTGTCGCTGACGACGTCGATGATCGCGCTCGGATCGTGCACGATGAAGCTGAACGCGACAGCCGAGATGTATCCGGTGACGTGGCCCGAGATCGGCAAGCTGCATCCGTTCGCGCCGGTGGATCAGGCGAAAGGATACGCCGAGCTGTTTAATCGGTTGGAGAAAGCGCTGTGCGAGATCACCGGCTTCGCGGCCGTGTCGCTACAGCCGAACGCGGGCTCTCAGGGCGAGTACGCCGGACTGTTGGTGATCCACAAGTACCATCAGTCGCGCGGCGAGACGCATCGCGACGTCTGCCTGATCCCACAGTCCGCGCACGGGACCAACCCGGCGAGCGCCGTGATGGCGGGAATGAAAGTGGTCGTCGTAAAGACGGATCCGAACGGCAACATCGACGTTGCCGATCTCGAGAAGCAGGCGAAGGCGAATTCGGCCGACCTATCGGCGTTGATGGTGACGTATCCATCGACGCACGGCGTATTCGAGGAAGCGATCACGGACATCTGCCGCATCGTGCACGAGAACGGCGGGCAGGTCTATCTCGACGGCGCGAACATGAACGCGATGGTCGGCTTGGCGCGGCCGGGCGACATCGGCGCCGACGTCTGCCATTTGAATCTTCATAAGACTTTTTGTATTCCGCACGGCGGTGGCGGCCCGGGTATGGGACCGATTGGCGTCGCAAAGCACCTCGCTGATTTCCTGCCGGGGAACGCGGTCATCCCGATGGGCGGAAAGGACAGCGCCGGCGCCGTGTCGGCGGCGCCGTGGGGCAGCGCGAGCATTTTGCCGATTTCGATGATGTACATCGACATGATGGGCG
>JAICJQ010000251.1 GCA_025928335.1 Gemmatimonadaceae bacterium | reverse complement strand
GGTCATTCTGGACGGATTGCGGGGGGTTTGATGCCGGGCGGATACAGTATTCCCCGGGTGTGATCCTCGCAAGCTCGATCAGGACGCAAGAATCTTCGCTCTTCCGCTGGACGCGACCGTCGCTCATCGTGTAGCGCGCCGACGCGCCCACGCTCCCACCACATCCAACCCCACGATGAATCCGATCAGCGTCCTCCTCTTTGCACTCGGCATTTTCGCCGTCGGGTACCTCTACGTGTTCATCGCGGGCCTGCTGCGGGATTCGCGCGATGGGCAGCTGTTGGCGCCGAAGCCGATAACGGCGCTGATCAGCTTTGTCGCGAACTTCTTCGACACGCTCGGCGTCGGATCGTACGCCACGACCACGGCAATGATTCGCTTCTTCAAGCTGATGCCGGACGAAAAGATTCCGGGTTCGCTGAACGTCGGCTATGTGCTTCCGACGATGATCCAGGCCTACGTCACCATTCACGGCGTGAGCGGCCTCGGAGTTACCGTGCCGCCCGTCGAAGTGGATCCGCTCACGCTCATCCTGTTGATCCTGGCCGCGATTCTCGGCGCCTGGCTCGGCGCGGGTGTCGTTGCGTCGTGGCCCCGGCGGAAGATCCAGCTCGGCATGGGACTCTGCCTCGCCGCGGCGGCGGTCATCATGATCGTACGTTTGAAGTTCTTCCATTCCCTCGACGTCGGCACCACGGGTCTGACTGGTATCAAGTTGGCCATCGGGATCGTCGGCCTGTTCGGGCTTGGCGCCCTCATGACGCTCGGCATCGGTTTGTACGCGCCGTGTCTGATTCTTGTCACGTTGCTCGGCATGAACGACAAGTCGGGGTACCCGATCATGATGGGTGCCTGCGCGTTCCTGATGCCGGTCGCCGTCGTTCGATTCATCCGGGCGCGTGCGTATTATCCGCCGGCGATGCTGTCGATGGCGATCCCCGGAATGCTCGCGGTTCCGTTGGCGTTCAAGTGGTTCCAGAATCTGGACATGTATTGGGTCAAGGTCGTCGTGATCGTCGTCGTGACGTATGCGTCGATCACGATGCTGCTCACGGCGTACCGCGAGAAAGGCACCGCCGCCGCGACGCGGCCTGCTTCGCTCGAAGGCGCAAGCGCCTGACGATCCCGCCGAACCTCCGCCTTTGGGATCGCCCCGCGACCGCCCCGCACGAATTCGCGCCCATAGGGGTCAGACCCCGATTAATGCACTAATTCGCGCCTATAGGGGTCAGACCCCAATTAGAGCACTCTAATTGGAGTCTGACCCCGTTGGCGACGATTTGGTTCTAGTTGGGGGTTTTCGCGCGCAGCTCGGCGTTGCAGAAGGACTTGAGCTGGTCGTTGACGTAGGGGCGAAGCTTGGCGACATAGTCGAGGTATTGCTTCGCCGCGTCCGGCGCCGCGGAGCCGCCGCTGATCAGATTGACCTCGGCCTCGGTGAGCGACGAGTCGGCGAGCTTGGACAGGTCGCAGCTCTTGCTCGCCGGCGCTTCACTGGCGGCGGACTGGCTCACCGACAGCGCCGACGCCCCGAGCAGGAACTTTGCCTCGGGCGACGGCGCGATTCGCACGGCGAGCGCGAGAAAGCGCATCGCGCGCTGGAAGTCGTCGCGTTTCTGGCTCGATGTCGCGGACTTGTACATCGCGTTGCCACGCGCCAGCGCGAATTGCGCGACCCGGGTCGAATCCTCGCCGTGTTGCATCGCGGCGTTGATCGCGGCAAAAGCACTGTCGGGTTGGCCTGCGTCTAGCTCGAGCTGGGCGAGCTGCAAGAATCCATGCGGAAGATTGGGATTGGCCTCGATCGCGCGCTTCGTTTCGGCAAGAGCGGTCGCTACGTTGCCCGACCCACGCGCCATCTGCGCGGCGAGAACGTGCAACTCCGCGTTGTCCGGAAATTCGGCGAGGCCGCGCGGCAGAGCAGCGTCAGATTCCGCGCGGAGCAACTGCAGATACAGAACAAAGAGCGGGGCCGACTTGGGAAAACGTGAGACCGCCGTCGCAGCAACACCGAGCGCTCGAGCCGGCTGGCTGTCCGACCGGTATGCCGCGGCGAGCCGCACATAGACATCGGGATCGATGCGCGCCGCGGCGTCGTGCTCGAGCCAACGCTCTCCGGCTACGGTTGCGCCCTTCCAATCCTCCGCGGCGAGATGCACGAGCCAGCGCAGCTTGAGCAGTTGCACGTTGTCCGGATGCTGATCGGTTCCGCGGTCGATGATCGGCGTCGCGAGCTTGGCGTTCCCCTCTCTCGCGAGCGCGTTCACGACGCGCTCGATGAGGACCTCGCTCGTCGTATCGGTTTTCTGGAGCCGCATCCAAACCGGCGCAGCGTCGGCGCTCTTCCCCAGTGCGTCGAGCGCTTCCGCCAAGTGCTCCAGCGCGATGGCATTTCCGGGTGCGACGGCAAGGACGGCGCGCGCCACCGCCGCAATGCTATCGACGGGCGGCCGCTCGAGCTTGGACATCGCCTCGAGCATGCAAAGCCTCGCCGGAACCGCCTTCGCGTAGCTGCTGGCCGCTTGCACGCCCGCCGCGATCGCGTCGTCGAACTTCGATTCGCGCGAGAGGTTCTCGCATTGCCGAAGGCCGAGAATCTGCCGCCGTGCACCGATCACGTCGCGCGCGGCCGCTTCCGCCGCCTCCGCAACCGTCGCGCCCTCTGACGTGATCGGCTGACCGAGCCGGAGATCGCGAATCATCGCAAGCTGGAGCTCGAGCCGCACGCGACCAGCGGTCGCCGAGACGGAGCCAGTGATGCGCTCGTCGGCTCGGAATTTCCGCGCGGCTTCTTTGAGCTCGCCTTCGCTGAGGACTACGTTTTCGTCGAAGCCGGACTTGACGAGCCAATCGCTGAGGTCGCCCCCGGAGACGACCCGAAGCTCGCTACGGGGGAATGCCGCGGCAACGCGGCTGCGAACGATGTCACTGGCCTTCGCGGCGATGCCACGGTCCGGCCCGGCGAACGCCGGCACCAGGAGCACCTGCGTCGTGAACCGTTGCTGCGCGCCGGCGGGTACCGCGGCGAACGCAAGGACGAGGGAGACGAAGCCGCGTCGGAGCATCGAGAGGAGAAGCTAACTCACCGACGCCCCGCGCGGAGCCCAAACCGTGCCTGAATTCTTGAACGCGAATTCGCGAACTATTGCACGACGACTTGTCCCGACATGCTGCTGCCGTGGATCGCGCAGTGGTACTTGAACGTGCCGGCGGCGCTGAACGTCCGCGTGAACGTTCCCGTGGACTGAGTCGGCGACTGGATATTGCTGCCGTCGTCGAACACCACGCTGTGCGTCGGACAGGTGTAATAGCCGCCGTAGCCGTCCGAGCAGGTGCTCGGCCAGGCCCAGGTCACCGTCGTTCCGACGGGTACCGTGACGCTCGCCGGGTTGAAAGCCTGATCGGCGAGGTTGACGGTGTTCGTCACCGAGCCGCCGGGGTTTCCAGTACCGCCGGGATTGCCGGTACCGCCCGGATTGGAGTTCGCCGGTCCGGTGCTGCCACCGGAACTGCCGCCGCCGCACGCCGCGGCCGCGGCCAAACAGATCGAGAGCAACCGCCACTTTCGCATTGACCCTCCAAGGCACCTGAGAGCTCGTGGTCCCATTACACGCGGGAGAGAGAATCCTCGCGCTCGGGTCGTGAATCCGATGGGGCGCAAAGGAGTTCCCGCACGCATGGGACGCTCAGGGCATGTCGGGGACGAGCCGGGCGCGAGGCTGTCTTAAGAACAGTGGTCGCCAGTCGGTGGGCTGGGCGGAGCCGAGCACGGTGAGCACGTCGGCGAGGCGCGCCGAGACGTGATAGACCCCCCACCGCATATTGGCCAGCGCGGACGGCCAAAGGTGCAGAACGTCGCTTTCGGCATCATAGCGCATCGTCCCTCGATACCAGGTGGTGAGTCCGCGTCCCGCGACGAGGGCCATGCCGCGCCAGAGCAGCGGGACCGCGAACGTCCTCCACCGAATGCCGTCGCCACTCGTCGCCAACCACAGATCGCTCGCGCTGCACGACGCGCCTTTCGGGAAAGCCGCGATCAATGCGAGGTACCCTTGCGGGATGTTGATGACATCGAGATGCCACACCACCGCGCCCGGAACGCTCAGCGCGACGGGCGTCGGCGCGGACCACTCGGCTTGCTCGAAGCGGACGCCATCGGCGGGATGCGCCGTCCGGAGCATGACGCTGCTCGTCGTCGACTGACAGCCGTCGGCTCCCGTTCGGACGTACCAGATTCTCGCGCTGCGATCGTCGTCGATCAGCAGGGCCGGTGAGACCGCGTCGTGATTCCGCTCCTTGAACACGACGACGGGTGTCGTCCACTCTTTCGCGTTCGCCGTCGACATGATCATGATTCTGTTCATCGAGTCGGCGACGAGC
>JAICJQ010000084.1 GCA_025928335.1 Gemmatimonadaceae bacterium | reverse complement strand
TCCTCAACCGCGAGCTCGACGCGCTCTCCAACACGGTGCTCAAGCTGTGTCAGGCTCCGGGCACACTGCCAGATGGACTTTCGCCACAGGTGCGCCGAACGCCCGACCGGTACACGGTGCAAATCGGTCCGGTCGGACTCAGCTTTTCGTGGATCCGTGGGCGCACGAACTCCATCGCCGACGGCCAACTGCTCGTGATCGAGTGGAGCGGCCAGCTTGGCGAACAGGCGTCGCCGGATTCACGAACCGCGATGCCCGCCTTCGAGCACGTGCTTCAACCGAGCGCAACGAGTCCCGAAGACTGGCAGTGGCGCCGAGCCGATCTCGATCTCTGCTCGTACACCACACGCGACCTCGCCGCGCAATGCGTCGCGTCGGTCGTGCGACGCCTGCCAGCGCAAGCAGTCAGCTAAGTCGCCGAGCTACGCGTACAGCGGAAACTCTTTCGTCAGTGCACGGACGTGGTCGCGTACCGAGGTGGCGACCTTGGCATCGTCCGGTGACCGAAGGACGCGATCGATCAGCGACGCAATACGAGCCATTTCGGTCTCGCCCATTCCACGGGTCGTCACGGCGGATGTGCCAATTCGAATGCCGCTCGTCACGAAGGGAGACTGTGTCTCCTTGGGCACCGTGTTCTTGTTGACCGTGATCGCGGCGTTGTCGAGCGCCGTCTGCGCGACTTTGCCGGTCAGGCCGCGATTGCGCAGGTCGACGAGCATGAGATGGTTATCCGTGCCGCCGGAAACGATCTGGAAGCCACATGAGGCGAGGGCGCCGGCGAGCGCGCGCGCATTGGCGATGACGCGCCGCGCGTAGTCCTTGAATTCCGGAGCCAGCGCCTCCTTGAAGCAGACGGCCTTCGCGGCGATCACGTGCTCGACCGGGCCGCCCTGGCTTCCGGGGAACACCGCTTTGTCGATGGCCTTGGCGTGCTCCGTCTTGCACAGAATGAGTCCACCGCGCGGGCCGCGCAGCGTCTTGTGCGTCGTCGTCGTCACGACGTCGGCGTGCGGCACCGGCGACGGGTATTCGCCGGCGGCCGCCAAGCCGGCGAAGTGCGCCATATCTACCATAAAGATGGCGCCCACTTCCTTGGCGACTTCGGCGAACGCCGCGAAGTCCACGACGCGCGAGTACGCGCTGTAGCCAGCGAGAATCAGCCGCGGGCGATGCTCGCGCGCTTTGCGCCGCATGTCGTCGTAGTCGATCAACCCGTCGTCGGTCACGCCGTAGGAGATCGCGTGGTAGAGCATGCCGGAGAAATTCACCGGCGAGCCATGGGTCAGGTGGCCGCCGTTGGACAAGTCCATGCCGAGAAACGTGTCGCCCGGTTTCAGGAAGGGGGACATCGCCGCATAGTTCGCCTGCGCGCCCGAGTGCGGCTGCACGTTCGCGTGATCGGCGCCGAAGAGCTGCTTCGCGCGATCGATCGCCAGCTGCTCGATCTTGTCGACGATTTCGCAGCCGCCATAGTAGCGCTTCCCCGGCAGTCCTTCCGCGTACTTGTTCGTGAGCGGGGAACCCATCGCCTCGAGCACGGCCGGCGAGACGAAGTTCTCGCTGGCGATGAGCTCGAGACCGTCCTTCTGCCGTTTGATCTCTTCGTCGATCAGCTCGGCGATGTCAGGGTCTGTTTCGCGCAGCGCGGCGCCGGGCGAGCACAGCGAATGATTGGTCCAAGCATTCATGGATTCGAATCCGGAATCTCGATCTTGTCCACGCGTCGCGCGTGGCGTCCACCCTCGAACGGCGTTTCAAGCCAGGCTTTGAGAATCTCGACCCCCTGCTCCTCCGACAGAAATCGCGCCGGCAACACGAGCACGTTGGAGTCATTGTGCTGCCGCGCGAGCTTCGCGATGTCGGGATTCCACGCTACGGCGGCGCGTACGCGCGGATAGCGATTGGCCGTGTAGCTCATCCCCAACCCGGTTCCACACAGCAGCACACCGCGCTCGACTTCGCCGGTCGACACCTTCTGGGCGAGGGGATGTGCGTAGTCGGCGTAGTCCGTCGAGTCCGCGGTGTTCGTGCCGAGGTCCTGGACGTCGAACCCAAGATCCTCCAGCGCATGCTCGAGCTTTTCTTTCAGCTCAAAACCGGCGTGGTCGGAGGCGATCAGAATTCGTTCCGTTGTCATTCTGAGGAGCGCAGCGACGAAGGATCTATTGTCCCCGTCTGGTAATGAACTGGTGAGGGTAGATCCTTCGCTTCGCTCAGGATGACCGCGCGCTCGCGCGCCGTCACTTGTTCGGCCACTGCGGCCACGTCCGAATCATCGAGCCCACAGCGCGAATTCGCTGTTCCGCCAGCCGGTCGGCCGCGAGATAGGTCGGGACTTTCTCTTCCTTCGCGATCTCGAACACCTTGCGCACCGTCTCGTAGATCTCGTCCGCCTTGCGGAACGATCGCGCCGACGTCCAACCAGCCAGCTCGCTGTACACGTTGATCACACCGCCCGCGTTCGCGACATAGTCGGGCGCGTAGATGATGTTCCGACGCTCCAGCTCGTCGCCGTGGCGCTCCTCGAGCAGCTGATTGTTCGCCGCGCCGGCGACGATTTCGACCTTGAGCTGTGGGATCGTCTTGTCGTTGATGATCGCGCCGAGCGCGCAGGGCGCGAAGATGTCGGCCGTGATGCTATAAATCTCGTCGGACGTTACGCCGCGCGCGCCGAATTCGTTCACGACGCGCTTCACTCGCTCGGCATCGATGTCCGTCACGACGAGCTTCGCGCCCGCCTCGTGCAACTCCTTGGCGAGGTAATAGCCGACGTGGCCGCACCCCTGCAGCGCGACGGTGCGGGTGCTCAGGTCATCGGTGCCCCATCGCTCCTTCGCCGACGCCTGGATCGCGCGGAAGACGCCGTGTGCCGTGACGGGCGACGGATCGCCCGACCGGCCGGCGAGGCCGCTGACGTAATCGGTCTCCATGTGCACGTAGTCCATGTCCGCCGTGCTGGTCCCGACGTCCTCCGCGGTGATGTAGCGGCCACCGAGACTCTCGACGAATCGGCCGTGCGCGCGGAAGATCATCTCGCGGAACGCCGTCTTGTTGTCGCCGATGATCACCGACTTGCCACCGCCGAGATTCAGTCCGGCAACGGCGTTCTTGTAGGTCATGCCGCGCGCGAGACGCAAGGCATCGACGATCGCCTCTTCATCCGTCCCGTAGCTCCAGAAGCGCGTACCGCCGAGCGCGGGGCCGAGGACGGTGCTGTGAATGGCGATGATGCCACGGTAACCCGACGCCGAATCCTGGCAGAGCACGAGCTGCTCGTGACCCATCTCGGCGACCGTATCGAAGAGCTTCATGTGAGTGAGACGTGGAAGGCGAGTGAAACCACTAGTGTGAGTACAGCTCCCGGGCGATCACGATGCGTTGAATCTCCGAGGTGCCTTCGTAAATCTCGGTAACCTTCGCATCTCTGAATAATCGCTCGACCGGGTAGTCTTTGACGTAACCGTAGCCGCCGAAGATCTGAATGGCCTGCGTCGTGACGGCCATCGCGGTCTCGCTGGCAAGCAGCTTGGTCATGGCGCTGAATTGCGTCATGTGCTCGCCGCGGTCCTTTGCCGTCGCCGACATGTGGAGCAGCGCGCGCGCCGACGCGACCCGCATCGCCATATCGGCGAGCTTGAACTGGATCGCCTGAAACTCCTTGATCGGTTTGCCGAACTGCTTTCGCTCGGCCGCATAGCTGGCCGCGTACCGCAGCGCCGCCTCGGCGATCCCGATTGCCTGAGCAGCGATTCCAAGTCGGCCGTTGTCGAGCGACTGCATGGCGTAGATGAAGCCGCTTCCCGGCTGTCCGAGTAATCGGTTTCCCGGCACGCGCATGTCGGAGAAATGCAGCTGGACAGTCGGCGAGGCGCGCAGCCCCATCTTGTCTTCCTTTTTGCCGACGGAATAGCCCGGGAGCTCGGGCGTGATGATGAACGCGCTGATGCCACGCGCGCCGCGCCGGTCGTCCGGCGTGTCGGTGCGAGCCATGGCGAGAATGACGTCGCCTTTGGTGCCGCTCGATACCCAAGCCTTGGTCCCGTTCAGGATCCAGTCGCCGCCGTCGCGCACTGCCTGCGTGCGGAGCGATGCGGCATCCGATCCCGCTTCCGGTTCGGAGAGCGCGAAGGCACCGAGCATCTCACCACGTGCCATTGGCTCGAGAAAGCGTTTCTTCTGTTCGGCGGTGCCCCACCGCAGGATCATCTGCGTCGGGAGCGAGTTGTGCACGCTGAGCATGACGGCGACCGACGCGTCGACCGTCGCAATCTCCTCGAGCGCGACGAGGTACGTCAGCGTATCGAGGCCGAGACCACCGTACTCCTCAGGCAAGAGCATGCCGAGAAAGCCGAGTGCGCCGAGCTTCTCGACCAGGCTCGGATCGAAATACGCATCGCGATCCCATTTGGCGCTGTGCGGCGCGATCTCATGCATCGCGAAGTCCCGCGCGACGCGTTGGATCTCGCGTTGCTCTTCAGTGAGCGGTGTGAGCGCCCAAGCCATGAGGGCGCCTCAGTACGTGTAGAAGCCGCGCTTCGCCTTGCGGCCCATCCAGCCCGCGGCGACGTACTTTCGCAGGAGAGGACACGGCCGGTATTTCGGATCGCCCAACCCCTCGTGCAGCACCTCGAGGATCGCGAGGCAGGTGTCGAGGCCGATGAGATCGGCCAGGGCCAGCGGCCCCATGGGATGGTTCATCCCCAGCTTCATCACGGTGTCGATCGACTCGGCGGTCCCGACGCCTTCCATGAGGCAGTAGACCGCCTCGTTGATCATCGGCATGAGGATTCGGTTGGCGACGAATCCCGGATAGTCCTGGACTTCGACGGCGGTCTTTCCGACTGCTTTCGAGAGCTCCAGCACACGGGTCGTGGTTTCGTCGGACGTCGCGAGGCCGCGAATTACCTCGACGAGCTGCATGACGGGCACGGGATTCATGAAGTGCATCCCGATGACGTTCTCGGCCCGCGTCGTTCGCGCGGCGATCTCGGTGATCGAGATCGAGCTGGTATTGGTGGCGAGGATCGTCCCGGGCGCGGCAATGCGATCGAGGTCGGAGAAGATCTTGAACTTGAGACCGCGGTTCTCGGTCGCGGCTTCGACGACGAGTGACGCTTCGCTCGCGGCGTCGAGTGTATTCGCGGTGCGGACCCGGCTCAGGATGACGTCCTTGTCGGCCGCTTGGAGCGTTCCCTTCTTGATCTGTCGATCGAGGTTGGACGCGATCGTCGATCTGCCGCGCTCCAGGGCGTCGTCCGACACGTCGATCATCGTCACGTCGAAACCACTCTGGGCGAACACGTGCGCGATGCCGTTCCCCATCTGCCCCGCACCAATCACGGCGACGGTGTCGCCCATCGTTCTATGTCTCCTCGCGACGCGTCGCCGAGCGACGCCGCGCGATAAGGTATGCAATTGCCGAAATCATCCCCAAGCCGGCGGGCAGGCCGCCCTCCGGACCCCATTCGCCACCCGTCGCCCAATCGGGCCCCGCATCAACATAACGGTACCGGGGCGATTCGAGCGGCAGACCACTGACCGCCGTGTGAAATACCACGGCCATCGTCCAGTTCCAGGCGAAATGCGCCGCCCAAGCCGCGTACAAGCTGCGCGTGGCGACGAGCACCACCGCCAGGAAAATTCCGGCAAGGGTTACGAGCGTCGTCGATTCCGCGTTCGCGCCCGCATTCGCCAGGTGGAGCGCGCCGAACGCGGCACTCGTCGCCGCAATTGCCCAGGGCCATCCCCATGCGTCGCGCAACACGGCGAGCAGATAGCCGCGCGACAACAGCTCCTCGAGGAACGCGGCGGGCAGCAGCAACATCGTGACGCGCAGGCCGGCGACCCATACCGAGCCGGGCGGTCCACCGGCGTTACGTAACCAATGCGCCGACATGAGCAGTGCCGTCGGAAGCCCGATCGCCGCCGCTCCGATGACGAAGCCGAGGGCGATTCTCCTCGGACTCGCGGCGTCGCGTCCCAACCAAGCGTATGACCATGGACGCTTGTCGATCCAGCGGAGCGACGCGGCGGTGGCGATGAGCAGCCCCGCGCATTCGATCCACGGCGCGGTGCTGACGCCGCGCAATCCCGTCACCGCGAACACCGCTTCGAGCAGCGGGCCGACGATCAGCGCGCAGACTTGTACGGCGATCGACGTGAAGAGCAGGAATAAGAAAATACGCCAGGGTGCTCGAAGCACCCCGGCGTCGGTAAAGAAGACTCTGCGAACGTTCAATCCGATTGGCGCGTGCTCCGGGAGCCGCTGATCGCGGCGGCGATGAACGCCTTGACCAAGTCGAGCGCGGCAAAGGGTGTAATACCGAGTTGCACGGCGCGCACGACACTGCCGTTGAGAATCGTCAGCTGCGTCAATCCGCCGATGAAGACGACAACGATGCCGAGCGTCGCGGCCAACCAGCGGCCGCCGATCGTCGTCGTCCGGCGCGCCAGCCATCCGGCGACGAAGGCCGCCGCGGGATACGCGATGAGGTAACCGCCCGTCGGGCCAAAGAAGCGCGCGATGCCCGGCAGTCCGATCGGCGTGAAGACCGGCAATCCGGCGGCGCCGGCCAGCAGATACAGCACCATACTCGTCGCGCCGGCCGCGGGGCCGAGCAGCATGCCGGCGAGCACGACGAGCATCGGCTGGAGCGTGAACGGCACCGGAGTGCCGGGAATTGGAACCGCGATCTGCGACGCCGCGGCGACCGCGACGGCGAAACCGACGATGCCAAAAAGGGTGACGGCGACCGACCGCCGGCGAGGGAGCGCAAGTGTGGTCATGAGAGATTGCTCGTTAGTTGATGCGAGTGACACTCAGGGCCACGGCATCACCGCCGCCGAGGCATAGCGTAGCGAGCCCGCGCTCCAATCCGCGGTCCTTCAGTGCATAGAGCAGCGTCGTGAGAACGCGAGCGCCGCTCGCTCCGATCGGATGACCGAGCGCGATCGCACCACCGTTCACGTTGACGCGATTCCAGTCCCACTCCAGCCCCTGCCCATCCGCGATCGCCTGAGAAGCAAACGCTTCATTCGCCTCGATCAGATCGAAATCGCCGATCGAAGCGTTGCTCTTCGCCATCAGGTTCCGGACGGCGGTGATCGGGGCGAAGAAGAGATCCTGCGGCTCCGTTGCCCCGGTCGCGTACGCGTCGATGCGGGCGAGGATCGGCAGACCGTTCGCCCTCGCGTATTCCTCCGACGTGACGACGAGTGCCGCGCCGCCATCGTTGAGGCTCGACGCGTTGCCGGCCGTGACGGACAGGCCGTCGTTCGGTCCCTTCTTCGACGGAAATGCCGGACGCAGTTTGCCGAGCGATTCGAGCGTCGTGTCCTTGCGCGGCCCTTCGTCGGTATCGACAGTCGTCGGCCCTTTGCGTCCCGGCACCTGCACGGGGGCGATTTCTTCCTTGAACTTCCCTGCTTCGATCGCGGCGACCGCCTTGGCGTGCGAGCGCACCGCGAATTCATCCTGCATGTCGCGCGTGACGCCGGCCTTCTTCGCGGTGTACTCGGCGTGACCGCCCATGTGAACGTCGCAGAATGCGCACCAGAGTCCGTCCTTGATCATGCCGTCGACGAGCGTTTGATCGCCCAGCTTCACGCCGCCCCGCATTCCATAGTTGTAGTATGGCGCGTTGGACATCGACTCCTGGCCGCCGGCGACAACGACCTCCCGATCGCCGGCCTTGATCGCCTGCGCGGCAAGCATCACTGCTTTGAGCCCCGAGCCGCAAACCTTGTTCACGGTCAGCGCGGAGACGGTCGCCGGAATCCCGGCCTTGAGCATCGCCTGGCGCGCTGGCGCCTGGCCCACACCGCCCTGGATGACGTTGCCCATGATCACTTCTTCGATGTCGTCGAGGGCGACGCCGGCTCGTTGCACCGCGGCACGGATCGCCTGGGCGCCGAGCTCGGGTGCGGAGAGGGGCGACAGGCCGCCGAGGAACTTGCCAATGGGTGTTCGAGCGGCGGAAACAATGACGGCGGTACGAGACGAGTCAGCCATGCCTACAAGTTAAGGGGTGCCTGGGAGGTGCGAGAACTCTTCGTCCTCGTCCTCGTCCTCGTCCGCCGTCGCCCGCCGCCCGCCGCCCGGCGCCCGTCAAGGAATGAACGTCCAGATCAACACCTGCGGCGTCATCAGATTCGACATGCCACCGGAAGACATGATCGTGGCCCCACGGCGCGTGCCGTTGAATTCTGTGGGGCGGTTGTGGCGATAGATCTCGACCCCGACGACGAGGTCGGCGGGGTAGTCGCGGAGGAGCTCGTAGTCGACGGGCATTCGATCCATGATGAACTCAGCCTGATCGTGGATCCCGTACGAATTCAGGATGTCCGCCACCGTGATCGGCTTTCGGCGCAGGATGTCAGCCCGATCGATGAAGGTGCCGGATCCGCCCGAGTGATAGCGATTCAGAAATCCGACGCGATCGAGGCGTTCCTTCACGCGATCGTTCGAGACCGCGGTGACCTTCACGGTGGCGAGGAGCCGCGAGACGACGTCCATCGTCAGCACGGTCGATAGCATCGTCGAATCCACCGTGACGACACCACTGAGCGGCGCGTAGCCGATGCGACGGATCTCCATGAGATACCGTCCGGCGCGCAACTGTCGGATGGCGAAATTGCCGACGGAATCGGTGACGCCGATCCTCGATCGCGTCGTGTCGACGAAGATCTCGACCGAATCGACGCCGCTCTTGGAGACGACTTTGCGCGCGCTGTCGACGAACATCAGGCGGATGTCCGCGGACTTCACGCCGCTGCTGTCGAGGGCGCTGCGGATCTTGCCGACGAAGCCCGCGGGCGGAGGGACGGAGTCGGCGACCTGCGCGGCGGCGCGGCCGACCGGTGTGATTCCCGCGAGCACGAACGCCGCGATGACGGATAGGCGCTTCATGGGTGCGATGAAGTGGAGGACGCGCGAGAACTGTATACAGTCGCCAACCGCACGGCAGCGCACAAGAGCCCCACCCCGCAATTGGGGTCAGACTCCATTTCGAACACTCTAATGGTTTCGGGCCCACTCGGTAAAGAACGGGGTCTGTAAAGAACGGGGTCTGACCCCACCCGAATCATTTTGTCCCGCCAACGGGGTCTGACCCCCATAGGATCATTTTGGCTCGGCACTTGACGGGGGCGAGACTTGGACGCATCGTGAGGCAGCTTCATTACAGACTCTCAATAGAGTCTCTCGGAGAAACCATGACCCGTCTCCCCCTTCTCAAGGGAACCCTCGACCTCCTCGTCCTCCGCGCCCTGAGCTGGACGCCGATGCACGGGTTCGAGATCGTCAGCTGGCTCGAACGCGCGGGCGGCGGGTCCCTCGAGCTCGAGGATTCGGCCCTCTACCAGGCCGTCTACCGACTCGAGGAGCGCGGCCTCCTCCAAGCTGAATGGGGAGTCACCGAGAACAACCGCCGCGCGCGCTATTACAAGATCACCGCCGCCGGACGGTCGCACCTGCGGGCCGAAACCAAGAACTGGGTCGAGTACGCCGGCACCGTCACCGACATCCTGACCGCGGCGAAGTCTTCCCTGCCCGGCACCGGCGCCTCGTGATCCGCGCCGGAATTCGTCGCGCCCTCTCGCTCGCCCTTCGACGACGCGACCGTTGGGAGAACGAGGTGGAAGAGGAGATCAAGCTGCATCTCACGCTTCGCGCCGCCCAGCTCATGGACGAAGGGCGAAACCCGGACGACGCATACGCCGAAGCCGTCCGCCGCTTTGGCGCACTCACTGAATCCCGCGCCCGGCTGATCGAGGCCGCGCGACACCGAGAGGCCCGCATGCAGCGCACCGAGTACCTCGGCGATCTCCGGCAGGACATTACCTTCGCGCTTCGCACCCTGAGGCGGGACAAAAGCTGGACGGCCGTCACGATTCTGACGCTCACGCTCGGCATCGCCGCGGCCACCGCAGTCTTCAGCGCCGTGAGCAGCGTCCTGCTACATCCGGTCACCTATCCTGCCGCGGACCGTGTGGTGATGGTCTACCAGCAACCGGCCAAAGGCAACAACACCGGAATCAACGTCACGATCAGCCCGTCGGCGGCGGTCATTCGCGCCTGGAAAACGGACGCGCACGCGTTCGAAGCCGTCGAAGGGTTCGCACAGAGCGATCTGAAGTTGCGAACCACCACCGATTGGGTCGACGTACACGCCGCGCGCATCGGGCCGGACTTCGCGTCGTTTGCCGGCGCTCGTCCGGTCATTGGTCGCGTATTCACCGCCGCGGAGATCACGACGAACCGTCGCGAGGCGCTGCTCGCCGAGGGACTGTGGCGGTCCCGGTTCGGCGCGGATCCCGGCATCGTGGGGCGCGCCATCACCCTCGACGATTCGACATACTCGATCATCGGTATTTTGCCGGCCGACCTTCGCCTGCCGCGCGTCGGTGCGTCGACCACCGACGTCTGGCTGCCGCTGGATCTGCGGAACGATCGGGCCGGAGCGTCGGTGGTCGCACGCGTGCGTCCCGGCATGGACGCAACGCGCGCGACGGCAGAGCTGGACAGCATTTTTGCGCGCGTATCGGCCGAGCACGGAGAAAGGGCGGACTTTCGCGCTGTCGTCGCCCCACCGGGACGACAGGTAAGCTTTCGCGACTCGCTGATGCTGCTCGGCTACGCCGTCGCGCTGGTGTTGCTGGTCGCGTGCGCGAATGTCGCGCACTTGATGTTGGCGCGCTCGGACAGTCGCCGGCGGGAGCTCGCCATTCGGACAGCACTCGGGGCAGGACGATCCCGCGTCTTTCGTCAGCTCCTCACCGAGAGTGTCATGGTCGCTTTCGCTGGTGGCGCACTCGGCGTGTTCGCCGGCTGGCTCGGCTTGCGGGCGATTCTCGCGGCGAGTCCAAGTAGTCTTCCCGCACTCACCCTCGCGCACGTCGATTACACGACTCTCGGTGCCGCGCTCGCCGTGACAATCGTCACGAGCATCGCGTTCGGCGTCCTCGGCGCGATACACGCCGGACGTGAATCGACCAACGAGGCGCTCAAGAGCAGCACGCAGCGCTCGACAACAGGTCGGGGACGAGTGCGACAGGTTCTCGTCGTCACGGAGATGGCGCTGTCGGCCACCCTCGTCGTCGGCGCGTCGATGCTCGTACGCAGCGTGGCCAACTTGCAGCGCGCGAATCTCGGGTTCGAGCCGAGTGGGCTGTATACGGTTCGGACGAGCGTGCCCCGTGGTCACTTCGCCAACAATGCGGAGCGCGGCGCGTTTCTTCGGGCGCTCGAGACTCGGCTCGCGTCGGTTCCCGGCGTCACGTCGGTGACGATGGCCTCGGCGCCGCCGGGTTGGTGGACGTTCAGCGTCGGGCGCCTCGAAATCGAAGGTCGCCCCGCGCCGCCGCCGACGTCCACCGAGTTCATACGCGTCAACAGAATTCAACACGGCTACTTCGGCGTCATGCGGCAGGGTCTCGTGGCCGGCCGCGAATTCACCGATACGGCCGACGCGGCCCATCAGGTCATCGTCAACGCGGGATTCGCGAAGAAGCAGTGGCCGGGCGAATCGCCGATTGGCAAGCGACTCCGCGTCGCGCAACAGGGAACGGAGCCCTGGCTCACCATCGTCGGAGTAGCCGCGGAGGCGGCAACCGGCGGCCCCGTTTCCGAGGAAGTGACCGCGCCGCTGCTCTACACTCCCGCGGCGGATTCGTCCGCGGCGGCTCTCCTGGTTCGCACCGCGCGGACGGCGGACTTGCTGCAGCCGGTACAGGCGTTGGCGCATGCCGTCGACCAAGGCGTCACGGTGAAGGTTCTCAGCGTGGAGACGGGCATCGCGGACGCGATCGCTGAACCGCGTTTCGTCACATTGCTCTTGACCCTGTTCACGGTGTTGGGGCTGTCGCTGGCAGCGATTGGCCTGTACGGCGTGCTTGGCTACGCGGTCGCGCAGCGCACGCGAGAGATCGGGATTCGGGTCGCGCTCGGCGCAACGCGGACGAGAATTGCACGCGGTGTGATCATCGGCGGTGTCGCGCTGGCGGTCGGCGGTGCGGCGATCGGACTCGCGATCGCGCGCTGGGGGACGAAGGTCATCGAGAGCCAGCTATTCGGTGTCGCCCGCTCCGACAGCGCGTCATTTGTTGCGGCCGCGATCGTGCTCCTGGCCACCGCGCTAATCGCGTGCATCGTCCCGACGCGTCGCGCGCTCGCCGTAGACCCAATGACTGCGATCCGCAACGATTAACCGCAAACGGGGTCAGACTCCGTTGGGCAAACGGGGTCAGACTCCGTTTGGGTTTACAAACGGGGTCAGACTCCGTTGGGCATTGGGGTTTAAGCGTGCGCCGCGAGAACCAGCGTGCGTGACCGGTTCTCTTCGACCACTCGATCGACGAATGCGTCGAGCGGAATCGCGTTCGGCTTCTGCTCCTTGCCGGCACCACGGACGTTCACGGCGACCGTTCCTTGCTCCGCCTCGCGCTTTCCGACGACGAGCATGTACGGCACCTTCATCCGAGCGCCCTCGGCGACGCGATACTTGAGCGTTTCCGACCGGGCATCGAGATGGACACGAATGCCCGCGTCGTGCAGGCGCTTCGTGACCGTCTCGGCGTAATCGCGATAGTCGTCCGTGATCGGCAGGACGCGAACCTGCTCCGGCGCGAGCCAGAGCGGGAACGCGCCGGCGAAGTGCTCGATCAAGATCGCGATGAAACGCTCGAGTGAGCCGCTCACCGCGCGGTGGATCACCACCGGCGTGTGCGCGGCGTTGTCTTCGCCGACGTACTCGAGCTTGAATCGTTCCGGCGCGTTGTAGTCGAGCTGGATCGTGCCGAGCTGCCACGGCCGTCCGATCGAGTCCGTAACATCGAAATCGATCTTGGGGCCGTAAAAAGCGCCGTCGCCCGCCTTGAGCTCGTACTCGTGTCCGGTGCTGTCCAACGCGGCGCGCAAGGCTGTCTCGGCGCGATCCCACAGATCGTCCGAGCCAATGCGGGTCTCGGGGCGCGTGGCGAACTTGACCTTCGCCGTAAGACCGAACGTCTCGTAGTAGCCGAGGATGAACTTCAGCAGGAACGCGACTTCGCTCGCGATCTGATCTTCGCGAATGAAGACGTGGCAGTCGTCCTGCTGAAACTGCCGCACGCGCGTCATGCCCGACAGCGCGCCCGTCACCTCGTTGCGATGCAGCACGTCGAACGTGACGTAGCGCAGCGGCAGCTCGCGATACGAGTGCTTGTGCGATTGATAGAGCAAGTAGTGCGACGGACAATTCATGGGCTTGAGCGACATGTCGTGCTCGTTCGTCTCGCTGTCGAGGACGAGGAACATGTTCTCGCGGTACTTGCCCCAGTGGCCGGAGATCTCCCACAGCCCCTTGTTGTAGAGCAGCGGCGTTCGAATCTCACGAAAGTCGTCGCGTTGACGCTCGCGTATGAAGTCGATGAGCGCGTTGAACAGCACCGTTCCCCGCTCCGTCCAGAAGACGGCGCCCGGAGAGAACTGGTGCATCATGACGAGATCGAGCTGCTTGCCGAGGACGCGGTGATCGCGCTTCTTTGCCTCCTCGATGCGCAGCAGGTGCGCGTCCAGCTCGTCCTTCTTGAAGAAGGCCGTGCCGTAGATGCGCTGCAGCATTTGGCGCCTCGAGTCGCCGCGCCAATAGGCTCCCGCGGTGTGCGTGAGCTTGAAATGCTTCACGCGCGACGTGTCGGGCACGTGCGGTCCGCGGCACAGGTCGATGAACGGACCGTCCGTGTACGTGGAGATGATCTCGTCGTCGCCGAGCTCGGAAAGCCGCTCGAGCTTGAGGGGATCGTCGACGAAGCGTTTCTGTGCCTCCGCGCGATTCACCTCTTCGCGAACGAACGGATATTTCTCGGCCGAGACTTTCCGCATCTCGTTCTCGAACGCGGCAAGATCTTCCGGCGTGAACGGCTGGGCGACCTCGAAGTCGTAGTAGAAACCCTCATCGATCGCGGGGCCGAAGCCGATCTTTGCGTCCGGGCGCAAGCGTCGGACGGCCGTGGCGAGAATGTGAGCAGCCGAGTGCCGGAGGACGTCGAGCGACGTGGCATCGCGCTCCGTGAGGACGCGAAACGTACCGCCCTTACGGAGCGGGGTCGCCAAATCCTGAATCGCGCCATCGATTTCTACGGCAACCGCGGCCTGCAACAGCCGTTCGCCAATCGACTTCACGACTTCGCCGGGGAGCATTCCGGCGGGAACCACCCGTTGGGAGCCGTCGGGAAGCGTGAGCGTGAGCGAGTTCGCCGCAGGATTTGCGGCGTCGGATGGGCGGTCGATCATGTAGATAGGTGGCCGGCTTTTTGCACGCGAGCGAAAGACGCCTCTCGCGCTTTCTGAAAGCGTAACTTATCCTTCTGCAACAACCTCCGCCACAGGGTTCATTCTCCATGTCACGGTTTCGCCATCGGCACGACGAGTCGTCGTCAACCGCGATCGTTGTCGGTGCGCTTGTCGGCGCCGTGGCAGGCTTCGCCGCCGGAATGCTTGTCGCACAACGCGTCGGCGGCTTCAGCGGACTCACGTCCAAAATTCGTCGTCGCCGAGGCGGAGCCCAGGAAGAAGCGCGTGCCGGCGCGCACGGCGTCGCCGAGGACGAGGACGACTTCGAGGACGTGGAAGAGGATGAAGTCGAAGGCGAAGGCTACGACGAGACGCTCGAGGAGCGCGTCCTCGAGGCGTTCCGCAACGATCCTATCCTGTGCGAACGCGCGATCGATATCGGCTCGCTCAACGATGGCGTGATCGAGCTGGCAGGTTGGGTCGAGGATGAGGAAGAGTCCCGGCACGCCGTGACTATCGCGCGGGGCGTGCCCGGCGTCGATACGGTCGTCAACCGCGTCGCGATCGGCGACGAGGAGCGTCGGTTCGAGGACGCGGCGCGCCGCGTTCGCGAAGGCGACCCGGCGCTGACCGAAGCGCGCTGGGAAGGTCGTCAGGTGGGAACGGGCCGCCGCCGTCAGGGTACGTCGGCGGAAATGGACCGTCATGCCGATCCCAAAGCGGTGCTCGAGGAGCGCTGGCAGCGGACGGACGACGCGATTCGCAACGCAGCGGACGACACCGAAGGGTTGGCCGAGCGACGCACGCGCACAAAGCGCGCGGTACGCGGCGATCGGACCGGCGGCTCGGCGGTCGCGCCGACAGGCGTCCCGAAGGGGGACCATGTCGCCAACCCGCTCGACGCGGATCGTAAAGCAGCGCGAGTTGAATCGACCGAAGACACAGGCGGCTCCCAGATCGACGGCGGCGACCAATATTAGAGGTCGCACAACGGGCGAATCTTAAGGGCCGCGAAAGCGGCCCTTTTCGTTTTCGATGCTTAACTTTTACTACCATGTCACTTCCCCCCCCCGATCGGTACGACTTCAGCTCCATCGAGCCCGAGATCTATCGCGCGTGGATCGAAGCGCGCGTGTTCGAGGCCCGATCCGGACGCTCGGAACGCGTCGGCGGTGAGCGCGAGCCGTACACGATCGTCATGCCGCCGCCAAACGTGACGGCGGTGCTGCACGTCGGACATGGTCTCAACAACACCGTGCAGGACGTGATCGTCCGCTGGGCGCGCATGGCCGGAGCGGAGGCGCTGTGGGTGCCGGGCACCGACCACGCCGGCATCGCGACGCAGAACGTCGTCGAGAAGCTGATCGCCGGTGAAGGGATGTCGCGCTTCGACCTCGGTCGAGATGCATTCGTGTCGCGCACCGAGGCGTTCGTCACCGAGACGGGCGGCACCATCCTCCAACAGTTGCGCGCGATCGGCGCATCTGCCGACTGGCGACGCACGGCGTACACGCTGTCACCAGAACTGTCGCGCGCCGTGCGCGAGGCCTTCGTTCGGTTGTTCGAGCGTGGGCTTATCTATCGCGGACACCGAGTGATCCACTGGTGCCCGCGCTGTCTCACGTCGCTGAGCGACGAAGAAGCGGAATTCCAGGAAGAGACGGGCGCGCTGTATCACATCGCGTACCCTGTCGAGGGACAACCCGGGCGCTCACTCGTTGTGGCGACGACCCGGCCCGAGACGATGCTCGGCGACGTTGCGGTCGCGGTGAATCCCGACGACGACCGCTATCGCGATCTCGTCGGCAAGTCGGTGCG
Source organism: Gemmatimonadaceae bacterium (assembly GCA_025928335.1). GTDB lineage: Bacteria > Gemmatimonadota > Gemmatimonadetes > Gemmatimonadales > Gemmatimonadaceae > JAQBQB01. Next base: position 1,558 of record JAICJQ010000084.1, on the reverse strand, counting down.
GCTGCCGGTCGTGAACCGCGATATCCCGGTGATCGCCGACGCGTATGCCGACCCGGCGTTCGGCACAGGCGTGGTGAAGATCACGCCCGCACATGACGCGAATGATTTCGAGGTGGGCCGCCGACATTCGCTCGCCATGCCCGTGATCATCGACGAGCACGGCGTGGTGCGCGAGGTGACCGAGGCCGATGGTCGCGTGCCGAACGAGCTCGATGGTCTCGATCGTTTTGCGGCGCGCGACAAGATCGTGGAGCTGTTGCGGGCGAGTGGCGCGCTCCAAAAGGTGGAGACCCATCGACACTCGGTGCGCCATTGCTACCGCTGCGACACGGTGGTCGAGCCGCGGCTGTCCGATCAGTGGTTCGTGAAGATGGAGCCGCTGGCCCGCCCTGCCCTCCAGGCGGTGCGCGACGGCGGCATTCGCATTCTGCCCGAGCGTTGGGAAGCGGTGTACCTGAACTGGCTGACCAACATTCGCGACTGGAACATCTCACGGCAGCTGTGGTGGGGCCATCGCATCCCGGTGTGGTACTGCGACGATTGCGATCCGCCGCAGAACGTCATCGTGAGCCGCGACGACGTCACCGAGTGTCCGCACTGCAAGAGCCCAGTGCGGCAGGACGAAGACGTGCTCGACACCTGGTTCTCGTCGTGGCTGTGGCCGATCTCCACGCTCGGCTGGCCCGATGAGAAATCGCCGGAACTTGCCGCGTTCTACCCGACCGACACGCTCGTCACCGCGCCGGAGATTCTCTTCTTCTGGGTGGCGCGCATGATCATGGCCGGATACGAATTTATGGGTCGGGCTCCATTCCACTCCGTGTACCTGCACGGCACGGCGCGCGACACGCAGCACCGCAAGATGTCCAAGTCGCTCGGCAACGGCATCGATCCGCTCGACGTGATCGGCCTGTACGGCGCCGACGCGTTGCGCTGGACGCTGATTGCCGGCATGGGCATGGGCACCGATGTCATTCTCGATCCGAACGACCTCGATAAGTCGTTCGCGACCGGTCGCAATTTCGCGACGAAGCTCTGGAACATCGGACGCTTTTTGCTCGACCGCGTCGGCACTGAGCCGATTCGCGCGGTGGCGTCGATCGACGCGACGTCGCTCACCGCGGCGGACGAGTGGATTCTCTCCCGACTCGACGACGCCATCGCCGACTGTGACCGCGCGCTCGGTCCCCTGCGTCCGACGCAGCCGCACGATTCGGCGGATGGACGCGTTTGGCGCGACAACGAGCGTTACAGCGGCCTGCGACTGAATGAGTACGCCGAATCGGCGCGCCGGTTCGTCTGGAACGAGCTGGCCGACTGGTATCTCGAATCTCTCAAGGCGCGACTCGATGCACCGGGTGACGACCGCGAAGTGGCGCGCGCCGTCCTCGTGCACGCGTTCGATAGCGCGCTCCGATTGCTGCACCCGATCGTGCCCTTTGTGACGGAGTCGCTCTGGCAGCGTTTGCCTGGTCGCGCCGGTGGAGAGTTCCTTGCGCGCGCCGCTTGGCCAAGCCGCCGAAGCAACGCGACCTCGCGCGGCGCCGAGGACTTCGAG
>JAICJQ010000106.1 GCA_025928335.1 Gemmatimonadaceae bacterium | reverse complement strand
TACGGCGCGATGATCGGCTCGTCGTTCTGAATTCTCGCGCGGCTGCCGATGATGTACTCGGCACCCGCCTGCTTTCCGTCGCGGCACTCCGTGTAGATCCCCTCCGCGTAATTCGCGAAGCTCTCGTGGATCCACATGTCGGCTTGGTCCTTGGCGGTGATGTTGTTCCCCCACCACTCGTGCGCGCTCTCGTGGACGATGATGAAGTCCCATTTCATCCCCAAGCCGGTCCCCGAAAGGTCGCGACCGGCGTACCCGTTCTTGTAGTGATTGCCATACGCCACGCCGCTCTGGTGCTCCATGCCGAGGTGCGGCGCTTCGATCAGCTTGTAGCCGTCCTTGTACCACGGGTACGGGCCGAACCAATGCTCGAAGCATTCGAGCATCGGCTTGGCCTGCTGGAACTGCACCTTCGCGGTGTCGAGATGGTAGGCGAGGGGCCAGAAGTCGAGCGTCAGCGTGCCCTTCTCCCCATTGTACGTGTCGCTGAAATGCGCGTAGTGCCCGGCGTTGACTTCGACGTTGTAGTTGTTGATCGGTTCGGACACGAACCACTCGTAGGTGGTCGTCCCGTCGGCGTTGTGGGTCGTCGCCCGCAGACGGCCGTTGGACACATCGATCATCGAGTCGGGCATCGTGATGGCGATGCGTTGGCTGTCCGGTTCGTCGGCCAGATAATCTTTGTTCGGCCACCACGCGCTCGCGCCGAAACCCTCATTTGCCGTGGCGACCCAGCGGTTGCCGAGGCTGTCATGCTGCCAGATGAAACCACCGTCCCACGGCGGACGCTTGGCGACGGTCGGCTTGCCGTGGTAGTACACGCTGATCGTCTTCCGCGAGCCGGCGGGTTGGGCCGCCCGGAGCGCGACGAAGAACGCGTTGCTGTCCCGGTTGAACTCGAGGCGACGTCCGTCCTGGACCATGCTGTCGACGTCGAGTGGCACTTGGAGGTCGATCTGCATCCGCGTCGCCGGCTTCAGCACCCGATAGGTGATCGCATTGTAGCCGCGGATGCTGCTGTCGGCCGGGTTTACGGAGACGTGCAGGTCGTAGAATGTCGCGTCCCACCACGAACGTCCCGGACCATTGCTGCCGCGCAGCGTGTCGGCGTGACTGAAGGTCTTTGGCGCCCGCTGCGCCGCGATGACCGACGGGAGAACCAGACAACCGAGAATGACGACACCGCGCATTTGCATCCGGGAATGAGTGAATCGCGGGACCGAGCGCTGCTCGGAAGCTATCGCCGCGCCGCTATTGGCCGCCACGCTGAGACGCGTTGACCCTCCCGTCACCGACGGATACGTTGCACGGGCCGAACCAAACCCCATCCCGCATGATAATTCGCACCCGATTGCTCATCGGCGTCGCCGTCGCCGCTTTATGTGACCGTCAAGCCGCGCGCGCTCAGGCCAGTCGCGCGCCGAAGCCGTTCGCGCCCCTCAAGGTGATCGACACGAGCTTCATGGACCGTTCCGTGAAGGCATGCGTCGATTTCTTCTCCTTCGCCAACGGCTCGTGGGTGAAGCGCGACACGATTCCCGCCGACTATTCGAGCTCCGGCGTCGCGCGCGACATGAGCGACCGCAACGAGCTCGTCGTGCGATCGGTGCTCGACGACGTGATGAAGCGGCGCGCGTCGCTGCCCGCGCAGAGCACGCCGCGCAAGCTCGGCACGTACTACGCGTCGTGCATGGATTCGGCGAGCGCCGAGCGAGAAGGTCTGTCGCCGATCAAACCGCAACTCGCGGCGATCGACTCCGTGAATTCGAGAACCGCGCTGCTCCGGCAGATGGCCCGGATGCAAATGAACGGTGCGGTCGCCGGCTTCGCGTATGGTCCTGACGTCGATCCCCACGACGCCGGCCACTACCTCGGCGGCTTTGACGCCGGTGGGCTCGGGCTACCCGATCGCGACTATTACACGCTGGCTGATCCGTCGTCCGATTCGCTGCGAACGTTCTATGTCGATCACATCGTTCGCATTCTCACACTGGCCGGCGAGGACGCGACACGGGCGCGGAGCGAAGCACGAAAGATCCTTGCGCTCGAGACCGAGCTCGCCACGGCGTCGATGACGCGTGTCGCGCGCCGCGACCCGGCGGCGCTCGACCATCCGATGACGCTCGAGAAATTCGGTCAATCGACGCCGAACCTCGATTGGCCCGTGTACTTCCGCGAGGTCGGACTGGCGTCGCCGCTCAAGAAGGTCAATGTCACGGAGCCGAATTTTTATAAGCGTCTCGACGCGCTGCTCACCAGCGTGTCGCTCGACGATTGGAAGGCATACTTGCGCTATCACGCGATCGACGCGAGCGCGGCGTGGCTGAGCACGCCCTTCGTCAACGAAGACTTCCGCTTCTCCTCGAAGTTCAACGGCGCGAAGGCGTTGCTTCCGCGCTGGAAGCGTTGCCTCCGCGAAACAGACGGAACGATCGGTGAAGCCTTGGGTGAGGCATACATCACCAAGAACTTCTCACCGCGAGCGCGAACGCGAGCGAAAGCGGTGATCGACGATATCCGCGCGGCGTTTGGCGACCGTCTGCAGAAGCTCGATTGGATGTCGGCGACGACGAAGAAGCGAGCACTCGACAAACTGTCGAAGATGGGCGAGAAAGTCGGCTACCCGAACCGTTGGCGCGATTACGCGTCGCTCACCGTCGCCGAGGGTCCATTCGCGCTCAACGTGCAGCGCGCGGCGGCATTCGAGTGGCGTCGCACGGTGAACCGGCCGGGCCTGGCCGTCGATACGACGGAATGGACCATGACGGTCCCGACAGTGAACGCGTATTACAACCCTCAGAAGAACGAGATGGTCTTCCCGGCGGGCGCGCTCGTGCCGCAGACGTTCGACGCATCGGCCGACGATGCGGCGAACTACGGTTCACTCGGCGGAAGCTGGGCGGGGCATGAGCTCACGCACGGTTTTGACGACGAGGGCCGGCATTTCGATGCCGCGGGGAATCTCAAAGACTGGTGGGCGCCGAGCGACTCGTTGAAGTTCACGCGCGAGGCGCAGAAGGTCGTCGCTCAATACGACAAATACATTCAGGTCGACACCTTCCACGTGAACGGCAAGCTCACGCTGGGCGAGAATATCGCCGACTTCGGTGGAGTGCTCACCGCGTACGACGCGCTCCAGCGCGCGCTGCAGCGCAACGGTCGCCCAAAGGCGCCGATCGAAGGATTCACGCCCGAGCAGCGCTTCTTCATCTCTTTTGCGCAGAGCTGGCGAGCGCATGTCCGACCTGAGGCCCTGCGGACGCGGGTCACGGTCGATCCCCACGCGCCGGATCACTGGCGGTCGAACGGGCCACTCTCGAACATGCCGGCCTTCGCCGCCGCATTCGGGTGCAAGCCCGGCGATCCGATGGTGCGCCCGACGGCGTTGGTTCCTCACATCTGGTGATGCTCATGGGCACGAGAGACAAGCGCGTCGACGCCTACATCGCCAAAGCTCCGGACTTCGCCAAGCCGATCCTCACCTACATCCGCGAAACCGTTCACGAGGGATGTCCGGAATGTGAGGAAGACTTGAAGTGGCAGAATCCGGCGTTCATGTACAAAGGCATGTTGTGCGGAATGGCATCCTTCAAAGCGCACTGCGTCTTCGGATTCTGGAAAGGCGCGCTCGTCACCGGCGACATGACTCCGGAAGGTGAACGGAGCATGGCGATGTACCGAAAGGTATCGTCGATCGACGACCTTCCTCCAAAGAAGAAGTTCCTCGCCTGGATCAAGAAGGCCAAGGAACTGAACGACGCCGGCGTCAAGGCGCCGCGCGTCACGAAACCGAAAGAGGCACTCGAGGAACCCGGCTACTTCCTCGCCGCGATCAAGAAGAACAAGAAGGCGCTCGCCACCTACGAGAAATTCAGCCCAAGCCACAAGCGCGAATACATCCAGTGGATTACTGACGCCAAGGGCGAGGACACGCGCGCTCGGCGCGTCAAACAAGCCGTCGAGTGGATGGCGGAAGGGAAGGCGAGGAATTGGAAGTACATGTGAGAGGACTGACGCTTGCCGTTGCGCTGGTGATGGTGGCGTCGGCGGGGCGCGCCGAAGCGCAGCGCTACCGTGTGCTCGTGGCGAGCGAGAACGGGGAGCGGAACGTGATCGAGTTCCGTCCGTGCATCCCCGCCGAGGGCAGCGGTTGCGGAGCCTGGATCGATCGCGAGACGGTGCCCGACACGACGGCTCGGCTGACAACCAGTACGGGCGCGTCGTTTGGTCCCGGCGACTCCGTATGGATCGATCGCGGAACAATCAGAATTCGAAGCGCCGGCGGCCGTTCGAGGACGATCGATGACCGTCGCGGCATGGCCACCACGCTCGCGCTAGCGCCGATGCGCGACTATGCGTTCGTCGTGCTTCGGCCGGCGGATGCCGCGACGTCCACGGTGGTGATGGTCGATCTCTCGACGCGCAGTGTGATCGCCAACTGTCCGATGCCCAGCCGCGCCTACGCGCTTGCCGTCGTCCGATGAAACGAGCGCATCGCCTCTCGCGGCGATCGTTCGTCTCGTTGTCGGCGGCGGCGCTCGCCGGCTGCGTCGTGCGTCGGCCTGCCCTGTCGCCGCTCGCGGTGTCGCTGCCGCGACCGTCGATGCCGCAGCTCCAGTGGCAGCGCGACGAGCTCGCGCTCTTTCTCCATTTCGGCGTCAATACCTTCAGCGACCGCGAATGGGGTGACGGGCGCGAGTCACCGAGCATCTTCAATCCCGGGGCCCTCGACGCGCGCCAATGGGCGCGCGCGGCGAAGGCGGCGGACTTTCGCACCCTGATTCTCACGGCGAAACACCACGACGGTTTCTGTCTCTGGCCGACGGCAACCACATCGCACTCGGTCGCCTCGAGTCCATGGCGAAGTGGTCATGGCGACGTCGTGCGAGAGTTCGTCGACGCCTGCCGGTCCGAGTCGCTCAATGTCGGCTTGTATCTCTCACCGTGGGACCGGAACAACCCGGCGTACGGCGATTCCGACCGGTACAACGACCTCTACTGCGAGCAGTTGACCGAGCTGCTTACGCGATACGGCAAGGTTTCCGAGGTCTGGTTCGACGGCGCGAATGGAGAAGGACCGAACGGCAAGCGTCAGCGCTACGATTGGCCTCGCGTGTGGTCGCTCGTGCGGCGCCTGCAGCCGGAGGCCGTCATGTTTTCCGATGCTGGTCCCGACGTGCGATGGTGCGGCAACGAGCGCGGCGTCGCCGGCGATCCGAATTGGTCGACGGTGGACCCGACGATCGTCAGCTATCCCGGCGCCGACGGCCCGAAAATCATCGACGCGCTCCAACACGGCGATCCGCAGGGGACGGTCTGGCGCCCAGCCGAAGTGGACGTCTCGATTCGCCCTGGCTGGTTCTACCACGCCGCCGAGGACGCAAAGGTTCGCTCGGTGGACGATCTCGTCGGGCTTTATTTCTCGTCGGTCGGGCGAAATGGGAAACTGCTGCTCAATGTGCCGCCGACGCGCGACGGTCTCTTGCATCGCACGGACGTCGAGCGCCTGATCGGCATGCGTCGCGCCCTCGACGATCTGTTCGACGCCGAGCTGGGGGCGGTACGCACGATGGAATGGCGCGTGCACAACTCGAAAACGGCGACGCTCGACATGAACATCGGCGCGTCGACGCTGGTGAACGTGATTCGCCTCGAGGAAAACATCACGCGCGGGCAACGCGTCGCGCGCTATACGATTTCCGGCGCGTTCGGTACCGACGAGCCCAAGCCCATCGTGAGTGGGACAACCATCGGCTTCACCAAGCTCGAACGCCTGTCTCCGCCGCGCCGGCTGAGTCGAATTCGTCTATCGATCGAGGACGCGGTCGCGGAGCCCGAGCAGGTGCGAGTTCGGGTCTTCTCGACCTGACCTGCTTGGCCCTCCTCGCGGGCTTCGTATCGGCAGACTTGGTTGGAAATGGATACGGGACAAGAAACAGGGTTGAACGGATGAACTACAGGATGAACTGCATTTTGTAGGGATGTGGCAAACGGTACTCTGCTGCCGCACTCACCTCTCAAGGACCATGGACGCGCCCACCGGCCGCGGCGACATCAGAAAACCGGCATTCGAAACACATAACTCGCCTTGATGAAGAACGAGTCGCCGGTCCGGCGCAGGTTTTGGAATGCGAGGGGATCAGTCTCGCTCATCGAGCCGCCATAGCCGAGGAAGAACACGGTCCCCGGATTCGGGCGGTACGAGAACAGCCAGTCGGTGCGCAGAGAGTTGGACGACGACGCGCTCGATGGGACGAACGTGCCGTTGCTCGTCACGAAGAGCGGCTCACCCGTCCGTGGATCGCGGAGCGTCGCGCGCATCGTCGCGGTGTACTGCGACACGACGCGCACGAAGATCGGGCGCGCGAGCTGATACTCGATCTTCACCCGCGGAATGCGCGTGAACGCCGTGCGCTCGCCGTCGCTTCGTCGACTGAACGCGCTGCTCACGTAGGTCAGGCTGCCACGCAGCCGCTCACTCGGCCGAAGATCGAGGGAAGCGTTGAAGTCGCGCCGCTGAACACGCGACGTCTCCAGGAAATCGACGTCATTGCCGAATGTCGTACCGACCGTGGCTGCCCATCGGCGGTACTGCGGCGTCGACACGCTGAATCCATTGACGAGCGTCTCGATGCGGTCAGACGGTTGGAAGACGATCGACGGGCCCGCGTAGACGCCGGCGTAGCTCGTCGGATCGAACGCGTAGCTGGCGATCTTCGGGGAGAAGTTGACGCTCCAGCCACCGCGCAGCCTTACCGAACCAGTGGCGCCGAAGCGATCCTCCAGGACGCTCTTCGCGTCGAAGAAGTCGGCGTACCTCCAAAGCCCGGAGGCCTGAAAGTAGACGTTCAATTGTTCGAAGAGCCCACCCGGCCTCCCGTACAACGTCACTCGGTTCGCCGCGCTTGGCGAGACGTACCCGACGCGTGGGATGAAGCCGTTGTCCGACTGGAATCCGGGATCGATGCCCAGAATGTTGTAATGAAAACCCCAACTTCGTCCGGTCGCGTCGACCACGGCCTCCCAGAGCCGGCCTGACTCCAGGAGACCGTTGACGCGCGTCATGCTCTCGACGGCTTGGACCTGCGCGAAGTAGATCTTGCCGAACACGATGTGCGTGTCGCCACCCAACAGTCGGTTCTCCCGCCCGCTGCCGATGCGATCGCTGTACACAAGACCCGCCAGTGACTGTTCGCCGAAGTTCTGTTGCAAGCGAACGATGTCCACGAGCGGACGGTCGTGCGTCGCGAATGACGGCTCGTCGAACGCCGAGAGGATGGCGACGTCGGCGCGTCCGAGTTTCCCGGTCAGCTTCGCGGCGCCGTCGGGGCGGACGATGGTGCGGGTGTAGATGAGCGTGTTGGGCACGTTGAACTGACCGCTGCCCTCCACGAAAAACGGACGCTTTTCCGGATAGAAGAGCGCGAAGCGTGCGTCGGCGGCGATCTGCGTCGCGTCGGCTTCGACTTGCGAGAAGTCGGGCTTCACAGTGCCGTTCAACACGAAATTACTGCCCAGCGTCCAGCGCAGGTTTCCACCGATCTGCGGATTCGATTGGTAGCGCCAGCCGGTTTGTGGCGCCGCGCAGCAGGGCGAGCCGCTCACCGTGTTGGTGAGCTCGGGATTGAGCTCGATGAGCTGCCCGTGATGGAGGCCCGTGAGCCCAGTGATCCAACCGGCCTGTCCAATGAACGTCGCCGAGGCCTTCAGCGCGGGCGTCCATGTTTCTTCATAGCCGTTGTGTTGCACGTGGCGGTCGATCTGGAGGCCCCAGCGCTGCTCGGCGACCAACGGATAGCGGAGACTACTGAACGGAATGCGAACCTCGACCACGTATCCCGATTCGAGCAATCGGCCGCGCGATTGCCAGACGAAATCGGCGCTCAAGTCGTTCTGTCCCGGCATGACGTTGGCGCCGGGAATGAAGCCACCCGTCTCGTTCTTCGTCCCGTCGGCCTGAATCCCGAACGGATTGACGAGGAAGACGAACGCGCGATTTCGCTCGTCGAAGGTGTCGAGATGGATCTCGATGTTGTCGTCGGACGCGATGCGATCGCGGTCGGCGAGCGTCGCCGTCACCTGACCATGCGGCTCGAACGCCCGAATACCGAAGTAGATCGCGCTCGACGAATACCAGACCAGCACCTCCGTGGAGTCGGGCGCGGGCCGCTGGTCGAACGGTTGGTAGAGCGAAAACCCGGTGAGGACCGTGGCCTGCCGCCAGACCGCTTCGTCGAGATTCCCATCCACGACCACGTCGGTCTCGATCTTCGGGATCGCGACGGTCGTTTGTCCGGCGCGGCCGTCATAGACGCGCGGTGGAGCGGTGGAAACCAGCTGCAAGGCGGCGAGCAGGGGAAGGAGCATCGCGCCTAATATAGAACTCGTCCTCCTACTGTTCTACGCACCGCGCGACGCGTAGTCTTTTCCCCGGACCCCTCGCAGTGGAGACCCTCCGAATGCGCCGTGCGCTCGTGTTTCTTCTCGCACTTGCTCCATTCACCGTCGTCGCACAGCAACGCGGCCGAACGAACGCACCGCCGACTCCGCCCCCGAATCCATTTCGGTTCCAAATGATGGGGCCCGCCGAGGGCGGACGCATCTCCGCGATCAGCGGCGTTCCCGGCGACACACGCGTTTGGTACCTCGGCGCGGCGTCTGGCGGTGTTTGGAAGTCTGTCGACAGCGGCGCGACCTTTCGACCGGTCTCGGACAGCATGCCCGTGCAAGCGATCGGCGCGCTCGCCGTCGCGCCGTCGAAGCCGTCCATCGTCTGGGCGGGGACGGGTGAAGCGTGGGCGATCCGCGACGCCGATCTGCAAGGCGACGGGATCTACAAGTCCACCGACTCGGGCACGACCTGGACGAACATGGGGTTGCACGAGACGGGGCGTATCGGCCGGATCATCGTGCACCCGACAAATCCAGACATCGTCTACGTCTGTGCACTCGGCCGCGCGACCGGTCCGCAGGATGAGCATGGCGTCTACAAGACGAAGGACGGCGGCAAGACCTGGAAGCTCGTCCTTACGCTCGGCGGGAATTTCGGCTGCTCCGGCCTGACCCTCGATGTGAAGAATCCGCAGGTGCTCTTCGCCGGCATGTGGTCGGTGATCATGCACACGTACGCCATGTACAGCGGCACCGACGATCCCAAGGCCGGCGTCTACGTCTCGCGCGACGCCGGCGAAACGTGGAAGCAGGTGCTCGATGCAGGGCTTCCGAAACCGCCGATCGGGAAGATCGACGTCGCCGTGGCGCCGACGAACTCGAAGCGCGTGTACGCGTTGATTCAGACCGCGGATCAGGGATCGGTCTGGCGCAGCGACGACGGCGGTGTGAAGTGGAAGGTCGTGAACTACCAGCGTCCGCTCATCGGGCGCGCCGGCTACTACATCAACCTCAAAGTCTCGAGTGGCAACGCCGACGAGATACTCATCGCCAACAGCAGCTTCTTCCGCTCGATGGACGGCGGCAAGTCGTTCGCCGAAGTGCCGTGGGGCGGGGACAATCACGATATCTGGATCGATCCCAAGAAGCCCGATCATTTTGGCTTGACGAACGATCTCGGTGCTCGCCTGACGCACGACCACGGCAAGACCTTCCTCGCCGTGGCGCTGCCCGTCGCGCAGATGTATCACGTCGCCGTCGACAATCAGGTCCCGTATTGGATCTACGGCAATCGGCAGGACAATGGGACGATGCGCGGGCCGAGCACCGCGCCGGAGGCGGCGACGTCGACGCGCGGGATCGCGGCTGGCGCGGGCCGTGGTGGACGCGGCGGCGGTCGTGGCGCCGCGGATTCCGCGGCGGCGGGACGCGGTGGTCGCGGAGGCCGTGGAGCGCCGGCGCGCCAGGACACGAGCGCGGCGCGAGTGGCAGCGCGCGGCGGAACTGACGCCGGTGGGCGCGGGAATCTCGCGCGCGGCGATACGACGTCCGCCGACTCGACGGGCGGCGGGCGCGGCGGTGGCGGCGGGGGATTCGGTGGGACGTCAACCTGGGATCACGGGCTCGGTGGGTGCGAGTCCGGGTTCACGCTTCCGGACCTGACAGATCCGAACATCGTCTGGGCAAGCTGCTACGGGAACGAAGTGACGCGCTACGATCATCGGACGAAGCGCGCGCGTTCGGTTTCACCGTGGATTCACACCCTCGATTCCCCGCCGAACAAGCTGAAGTACCGTTGCCATTGGACGCCGCCGCTGGCGATTGATCCGTTCGATCACAACACGGTGTACTATGGTTGCCAAGTTGTATTCAAGACTTCTAATAGCGGCCAGAGTTGGAGCGTCATCAGCCCCGATCTGTCGACGCGCGACTCGTCGCGCATCGTTTCGTCCGGCGGCATCGTCGAGGATAACCTCGGCCAGTTCTACGGTGAGCTCGTCTTCGCCATCGCGCCGTCGGAGATTCAGCGCGGCCTGATCTGGGCCGGCACGAACGACGGGAAAGTGTGGCTGACCAAGGAAGGCGGTGGCAACTGGACCGACGTCACGGCAAACCTGAACAAGGCGGGTCTGCCGACGTGGGGCACCGTGCGGAAGATCGAGCCGTCGCATTTCGATCCGGCCACGGCGTACGTCGCGGTCGACTTCCATATGATGGACAACCGAAAGCCGTACGTCTTCAAAACGACCGATTTCGGCGCGACGTGGACCAACGTGACGGGCGATCTGCCGGCTGCGCATCCCCTCGACTACGTGATGGCGGTGACGGAGAATCCGAACCGAAAGGGGATGCTTTTCGCCGGCACCGGTCACGGCTTCTTCTACACGCTCGACGACGGCGCGCACTGGCGGCAATTCAAGGAAGGGCTGCCTCGAACAGCAGTGTCTTGGATTATTGCAAATAAGACCTGGCACGACGTCATCGTCTCCACGTACGGCCGTGGTGTCTACATCCTCCGCGATATTGCGCCGCTCGAGCTCGAGGGCCAGATCGCCGACGCGGACGTCCAGCTGTATCCGCCGCACCCGGGCTATCGTCAGGCGCGCAGCGGACGGGCCGACATCACGTTCAATCTCAAAGCGGCGTCGCAGCGTCCGGCGCGCCTCGAGATTCTCGATTCGGCGAACAAGGTCGTGCGCACGCTTCAGGCGCCGACACGCGCCGGATTGAACCGCGCGCAATGGGACGTCCGCTACGACGCGCCGCGAACCGTCGCGATGCGCACGCCGGCTCCGGACAACCCGCACATCTTCGAGGAACCCCGCTTCCGCAACCGTTCGACACGGCCGGTCGTGCATTGGGGCATCCAGGGTGCGCAGACCGCCGGGCCAATGGCGCTACCGGGCAAATACACGGTACGTCTCTCGGTGAACGGCGTCACGGTCACCCAACCGCTCGAGATCCTCAAGGACCCCGAGATCAAGACGACCGAGGCTGATCTGGTCGCATCGACCCAAACGCAGGTCCGCATTCGCGACGCGATGAACGCGACCGCCGACATGGTCAATCGCCTCGAGGTGATGCGAAAGCAGATCGCCGACCAGGTGAAGGCGAATCTCGAGAAGCCAGACGTGCAAAAAGCGCTCGTCGATCTCGACAAGAAGATGATGAATGTCGAGCTGACAATGCTGTCGCGCAGCGACATGAACAGCGATGACAAGTACTACGTCGAGCCGTTCAGTCTGTACATGGCGCTGATCTGGCTCAACGGCACGGTCGGCAACGGAGCGGGAGATGTTGCCGGCGGTTCCGACTACGCGCCAACCGAAGCCTCACTCGAGTGGCTGGGAGGGCTCGAGAAAGATCTGACGGGCGCGAAGACCGAGTATAAGAAATTGATCGACGGCGATCTCTCCGCATTCAACAAGCAATGGGAAGGAAAGATTCCGGCGATAACGGAGGTTGTGAGGCCTATCGTCCCTTGAACGATTCGTCGGGATCGCGTCTCGAGTCGGCACAAAAAAAGGATACGGGACAAAAACAGGATTGAACGGGGTAGCTACAGGATAAACTGCTCTTGTAAGACTGCCGCGCCAAATTCTCGGTCGCCATGGCAGATCTACTTCGGTTAATCCCGTCTCTTCTCCGTTCAATCCTGTTCAGTTGTCCCGTATCCAGTTTGCATGAACCTATTTACGGTCTAAGATTCACGATCGGTCACGAGCCATATAGGATCTTTAATAGTCGGCCGGCTCAAGCCGCCAAATCGGCGGTGCACTGCGGGCATTTCGTCGCGCCCTTGGGGATCGAGCTCGTACACCGCGGGCAGGCCTTCGTGTTTTCCGTTACGGGGGCCGGCTTCGCGTACATCTTGCTCACCATGCGAACGATGATGAACACCGCGAGCGCTACGATGAGGAAGGCGATGAGTGTGTTGACAAACGTGCCGTAATTGAGCGTGACAGCGCCGGCATCCTTCGCCGCGGCGGGAGTCGCGTAGGGCGGCGGAGCCTTCGTTCCTTCTTTCAAAACCACGAACAAGTTGCTGAAGTCGACGTGTCCGAGCGCCAGCCCGATCGGCGGCATGATGATGTCGTCGACGAGCGATTTCACGATCGTGCCGAATGCGCCGCCAATGACGACGGCGACGGCGAGATCGAGGACGTTGCCGCGCATGATGAACGCCTTGAAGTCCTTCAGCATGTGGCATCTCCCTGAAGCGATGGTGAGTCCCACGGTCAACTACGCCCGAATCTCCCCGCTCAGGTCGCCCTTGTCGAGAGGGAGCCGCCAAGCCGGGGACACAGGAGGAGCGTCAACCAGCAGCCAACGCCGTCATATTCGCCCGGACGAGGAAGGCTAGGAGCTCTTTCGCGGATTCGTCCGACAGGTGTCGCGCGGGATGAATCGGGAAACCAGGCCCGCGACTTCCTCGAAAGCGGCGCTTCACGACGTCGAGCGCGCTCGGCATGACGAACGTCGGCGCTTCGCGAGGGATCGCCGCGAGATCATCGCGTCCGATGATGAGAACGCGGAGGTTTGTGACCGGTCCAACGGCGTCCAGCATCCGTCGCAGCTTGCGCTCGAAGCGAAGATCGGTTGCGATGTAGTACACGGGCCCCTGGTGTAGATGCCGGCCGACGTCGCGCATCACATCGTGCCGCAAGGCCACGGCGATCCACGGCTTTCCGAGAGCCTTTGCGACGCGCCGCACGCGGTCCGCGTGAAATGCCGTCGTTACCAGAAGGTCGGCGCGCCGCACGCCGAGCGGCGGATCGGAGACGCTGAGGGTATCGAGCGGCGTGGCGTCCGTGATGTAGCCGAGCTCGTGATCCAGCTCGTTGCAGAGAAGCGCGATCTGATCCTTGTTGCATTCGATGCACGCCGCGCGGAGTCGACGCGTCTCCGTACTTCGGCGGACGAATTCCGACACGGCTTGCGGCGCCAATCCGCGCGATCGGGCCTGCGCCAGCATGCTGACGAGCCATGCGCCGAGGTGGGGAAGCGACGCGCCGCTCGCCGGGTGTGGCGGCACGATGTAGGCTCCCGATCGCTGCTTCAGCTCGACGAAACCCTCATCAGCGAGCTCACGGATCGCCGCCATCACGACGCGATCATTGACGCCGAAGTCCTGCGCCAACGTCCGCACCGCGGGCAATCGTTCGCCGCCACGGAGTCGGCCGACGTGAATGCCGCTCACGATCTGTTCGCGCAGCTCGCTCGCTACCTGCGTGCGGCTCATGTGAGTCATGGAGTGCGCATCCTCGACAGGGAAGTGCGAGCAGGCTCGTGCAAGAATTGGTACAGCAGATCGGGCCGCGCCGCGCAAACTGCTGTACTTTCGCTACAGCAACAGGTGCGCCTCGTGCACAACGCCGTTGCACACGTTGGTGGAGCACCGCTTGTTGTCGTCACTCGTGTCGCGTGTTCGTCCATTTGCAATCGTCATCGCGCTTGGCCTTACGGCGGCAGGCGCCGACGGACAGCAGCCTCGTCGATGCACGGTCGTCTGCACGCCGACGATTGCGATCATGCCGTCGATGATTCGCACCCATCTCTTCGGTGGGCCGACCGTCGAGACGATGTCCACCGGTGCGACCCACCGCCTCCCGTCGAGCACCAGCCTGGAGCTCATCATCGTCGCCGCGGCGAAGACAGCCGTACCGAAGGTGAGCGCATTCACGAGCATACAGTGGCTGCCGAACGCCAGCGAAGCGCGCAACCCGTTCACGTTGTATACGGCGACTGACCTTGGCGGCCACGTCCACGCAAACGCCGCGACGGTTACGCTCGGTCTCTCGGGCAGCGTTCTCACCGCGCCCCGCACCCGCGGCGTGGTCGATCTCGATGTCAATGTCGGCGACTTGTTCAGCCAGGCTGCCCGCCCCGAAGACGAGCGCGCCTATACACACAAACTGGACCTCGATCTCGTTACCCACTGGCATGCGTTTGGCTGGACCGGCACCGACGCATTCCTCCATCGCGTGACGGTCGTCGGCATCCTCGACTATGTCGCTACTGGGTTACCGCAAGCGGGCGACGAGGTCCCCAAAGGCCGGCTGTTCGTGAGCGACGCCCGTCCCGCCGCGCTCATCATTGGCCTGTCGCTCCCGATTACTCCGGAGGTGAAGTGATGCGCGTCGTTTGCGCGGCACTGGTTGTCGTTACCGCGTGTGGCACGAAAGAGAACCCCGGTCGGAGCGCCGCGACTGCCCCGTCGTCGGCGCGGAGCGCGTCAGGAGACGTCGCTCTCCCGGCTATGGCCGACCGGGGTTCCGCGTGGCTTCCGCCCGGCGCCGCCGATGGTGACTGGCAGATGCCGTCGCGCGACTACGGCGGCACCCGATACTCGCCGCTCGCCGAAATCACCACGGCGAACGCGTCGCAGCTCCAGCTCGCCTGGACGTTCGACGATGGCGAGTCGCACTACGGGCACGAAATGACGCCCCTCGTCGCCGGCAACACGATGTACATCGTCTCTCCATTTCCAAATCGCGCCTTCGCGATCGATCTCACCAAGCCCGGCGGTGTCCTCAAATGGACGTACGAGCCGAATCCGTCGCCGATCGCGGTGGGCAAGGCGTGCTGCGACGCCGTGTTGCGGGGCGCGGCGCTCTATCAGGGAAAACTCATTTACAATCTGCTCGACGACCACACCGTGGCGATCGATGCCAACACCGGAAAGGAGCTCTGGCGCACGAAGATGGCCAACGTCGAGGACGGCACGACGATGACGATGGCGCCGCTCGTCGCCGACGGGAAAGTCTACGTCGGCAACTCCGGCGGTGAGATGGGCGTCGCCGGCTGGCTCGCCGCGCTCGATGTGAACACGGGTAAAGAGCTGTGGCGCGCGTTCAGTGTCGGGCCCGACTCGATGGCGCGGATCGGCGCCGACTTCAAGCCGTTCTACTCGTGGATGCGCGGCAAGGACCTCGGCGCCACGACGTGGCCGTCCGGCGCGTGGAAGCATGGTGCCGGTGCGCCGTGGGGCTGGGTCACATACGACCCCGATCAGCACTGGATCTACTACGGCACGAGCAACACCGGGCCATGGAACGCCGATCAACGGCCGGGCCTCAATCTCTGGACGAGCGGTGTCTTCGCGCGGAACGCCGACGACGGCATGGCGCAGTGGGCGTACGTCTTCACCCCACACAACGAGTGGGACTACGACGGCGTCAACGAGAACATTCTCGTCGATCTCCCGGTGAACGGCCAGATACACAAAGTGATGGTGCAGTTCAATCGCAACGGCTTCGCGTACACGATCGATCGACAGACCGGTGAAGTGCTCGTCGCCAAGCCGTTCGGTCATGAGAACTGGGCGACTGGCGTCGATCCAAAAACCGCCATGCCGGTCGTCGTGCCGGAGAAGCATACCGTTCCACCGGATCGTTGGGTGCGCGACATCTGTCCGGCCGACATCGGCGTCAAAGACTTCGAGCCGTCGGCATTCTCGCCCCGAACGGGTCTCTTCTACGTCACCGTGCAGAACCTCTGCATGGATTACAAGGGAAGGGAAGCCGCGTACATCGCCG
>JAICJQ010000277.1 GCA_025928335.1 Gemmatimonadaceae bacterium | reverse complement strand
CTCAGCGTGCGCGCGAAGAGCATCGCCTTCGAGGGACTTACGCCGCGGTAGACGATCGTCTGCCCATCGGGCGACAAGGCCATGAGCGATGGAGCATCGAGGCGCGCGTCGTTCGGCAGCGCGACGCTGAAGCGCGCCACCGAAGTATCCACACGTGCCGGTCGGCGTGTCACGGCGAACGCGATTGCCGCGGCGGCAATCGCCCACGGCGCGATTTGCGTCGCACGACGCGCGAGCGGCGACGCGGTGCGCACTTCGGTCGTCGACTCGACACTCGACGTCGCAACGACACGCGCGCCACTCAGCGCCTCGACGAGCTCGCGCGCGTTGGACCAGCGGTCGGCGGGAAGTTTCTCGAGTGCGCGCGAAATCGCGGCGTCAACATGCACGGGAATGCTGCGCCTGATCGTGCGCGCGGCACGCGGGCGTTCGGTGAGTATTCTTGCGATGACCGCCTGCGCCGTCGAGCCCAAGTATGGTGGCTCGCCGGTGAGCATCTCGTACGCGACAGCGCCGAGCGAATAGATGTCGGTGCGGCCATCGATTTGCCGGTCGCCCGCAGCCTGCTCCGGCGACATGTATTGCGGGGTCCCCAGCGACAGACCCGTTTGCGTGATGCGATTACCGGCCGCGTTCGAGACCGCGAGGGCGATGCCGAAGTCGGCGATGAGCGGTTGTCCCTCGTGCAGAAGAATGTTTTCCGGCTTGAGGTCGCGGTGAATCACACCCTGCCGGTGCGCGTAGTCGAGTGCACCGGCGAGAGCGATGGTGATTCGCACGGCTTCGTCCACCGGCAGCTGCTTCTCGCGATCGAGCCGCGCGCGAAGCGATTCGCCGTCGACGAACGGCATCACGTAAAACAGCGATCCGTTTCCTTCCCCTGAATCGAAAAGAGGAAGCAGATTCGGGTGCTGCAGATTGGCCGTGACTTGAATCTCGGCGAGAAAGCGTTCGACGCCGAGGATGGCGCCGAGCTCCGGCTTGAGCACCTTGAGTGCGACGGCGCGGTTGTGTCGCACGTCGCGGGCGAGGTACACCGTGGCCATGCCGCCGGCGCCGATCTCGCGCTCGATCGCGTACCGGTCCTGCAATGCGGTCACGAGGTCGGCCAGCGGAGAAGGCGCCATGGCGCTAAGCTATGGTTCGGCGTAGGCCCGGGCAAGAAACGGGAGGCGTAGGCTTCCGGGTCCTGCGCTGTCCTCAACGAACAAGACGCCGCAGCGATGAGTCGCCGATGGCCACGGAAGCGTTTATTCGGTTACTCTAGGGCGTCACCGTCAACGTCACAGTCTTGGTAGACGTGGCGGGCGCCAATGCCGTGGCTTGGGTGAGCGTGGCCGTCAGCGTGACCGTCAGCGTGACCGTCGTTGTTTGCGTGGCGCCGGCGACTGTGCCCACGGTGACGAGCTTCGCCGCGTCGCCCTGGGCGAACGTCACACTGGATGGCGCTACGACGCTCGCGTTGTTGCTGGCGAAACTGACGGCCACCGTCTGGCCGGTGGGAACCGGTGCATTGAGCTGAATCGTCAGGCTCGTCGATACACCGGCTTTGACGCTCGCGGGCGACATCGTGAGCGTTTGCACTGCCAGTGGCAGAAGGGTGAGCGACGTCTGCTGTGCCACTCCATTCATCGTCACCTTGATCGGCACAGCGACCGACGTCGGAACGGGCTGCGCGGCGACACTGAATGTCACGGAACTCTGATTGGGCGCAAACGAGAGCGTGGACGGACATGTCACAACGCTACCGCAATCGACGGTGGCCGTCGTCGCTACCGGCACCGCACCGCCCAACGTCGCTGTCGCCGTCGCGGAGTTTGCGCCGGGAATGACACTCGTCGGCGACACGGTCACCGAGGCCAGCGAGGCTCCGCGGACAGTCAAGGTTCCGGACGTCGAAATGCCGCCGATCGTCGCCGTGACCGTGATCGTGCGATCCGCCGGAATGCTGGCGGCTCTCACGGTGAACACCGCCGTATCACCATTCATGGTCGCGGTGGCGGGGACGGTGGCGGTTGTTGGATCGGAGTTCGAGAGCGCCACGGTAATTCCGGCCGAGAGCGGGGCGCTCGTGTTCAGGTGAACGACGCCGCGGGCTGTCGATCCGCCGGCGACGCTCGGTTGCGGGAAGACCACGCTCGTCGGAGTCGGAGGTATCACAACTACGCCGGCCGTCGCTGAACTGATTTGGACCGCGCTTGGGTCGTTGCTCACGCGGAGGATTGGCGACTGCGAGGTGGAAACGGCCCGCGTCGGAATCAACACGATGAGTGGGTTGGCCGTGACGGGAATGAGCGCTGTTGGCAAGACGAGCGCCGTGCTCGACGGCGTCGACTCGAAGGCGATGTTCCCCGCGCTTCCGCCTGCCGGCACGACGCCGTTGATCGCGACCGTTGCGGTAATAGGTTGACCTCCGGTAATCG
>JAICJQ010000118.1 GCA_025928335.1 Gemmatimonadaceae bacterium | reverse complement strand
TCTTCGTCGGACGATCGCAGCGGTGGTGGGCCTTTGCCTGTGCCCTGTCGCTGGCGATCGCCGCCGTACTTGCCATTCCTGCCGAGCGAACGCTGTGGCGCGTGCAGCACCAGTGGGAGGATTGGCGACGCGACGCGACGCACCGCGGCCTCGACGAGCTGCGTGGGGCGCTCGATGCGGCGCTCGGGAAATCGTCGCGGGCATTGAACGCCGCTCTCGTCGCTCCTGATAGCAGCCGAACGGCTGCCTTCGAAGCCCTCGACGCGACCGCGCAAGACGCCGATCAAGGAATCGTGCTCTTTCACGCGGACACCGCGCTCGCCTGGTCGGGATCGATACGGGCACCAGTCGATCCGACGCGAGACGGCATAGCGATCGTGCCGACGCCGTTTTATCTCGCTCTGCAGGTCGCCGCGCGCCGCGGCGACTTGCACGCCGTCGCGGTCATTCTGCTCGACGCGGCGCCGCCCGCCGACCGGCTCGCGTCTACGCTCACCGCTCCCGTCGCGCGGCACTCGGGGTTGCGCGGGTTTTTTTTCGCGCCGGCGAGCGACTCGGCGGGCAGCGACGTTCTGCGATACGCCACTGCCGGCACGCGGTTGTTCGACGTGCGTGCGATCTCGTACCAGCAGGGTGAGGTCGCGCAGCGCGCGATTGAATCGGTGCGGGCGCGTGCCGGAATCGCATTCCTGGTTGCCCTCGTCTGCTTCATCATCGGCGTTTGGCGCGGAACCCGATCGGTCGGGCAACGGCTCGCGGCGCTCGCCGTCGGCCTCGCATGCACGGCCCTCGTCCCGCTCAGCCAGTACTCGAACCTGACCCGCCTCTTCGATCCGGCGATCTACTTCACGCCGGAAGGGGGACCGCTCACCGGCAATGCGGGCGCCCTCGCGGCAACGAGTGCGCTCGCCTTCCTGTTCATCCTCGCGCTCTTCGGCCGTGGCGCCCGCCGAGTGTCACGCTGGACTTCCATCGCCACGATTTTTCTCGTCGCCGGACTCGGGCCCTTCCTGCTGCGCGATCTGGCTCGCGGTGTCCAGGCGCCGGTGCGCGGCGTCGACACGATGCTGTGGCTGATTTGGGAAGTGCCGCTCTTCCTCGCCGCGGTCTCCGTGCTCTTGCTCGGAGCGTCCGCGGGCGCGAACGTGTTGGGAAGTCGACGCGGCTTGCCACCTTGGGTCGCACCGACGCTGGCTTGCATCGCCGGGGTTCTCGCACCCGTCGTTTGGGAAGCGCCCGGCCGATGGCCGTGGTGGTACGCGCCAATCTGGATCGTCGCCATCGCGATGCTCGCGCTCAGTCGGCGCAGCCGCTTCGTGATCCTCAGCGCGTCCACCGTCGCCGCGGTCGGAGCGACGACACTCGTCTGGGGCCGCGCCGCGCGCGGACGCGTCGAAGCCGCGGGACGCGATCTGATTGGATTGAGCCGCGCCGATTCCGTCTCCGCGGGTCTGCTGAAGCGTTTCGGTCTCGATCTTCAGTCTGATGCCGCGCCGATAAGCCGGCAGGCGCTGCTTCGCGTCTACGTCGTCTCCGACATCGCCTCGGCGGGAAACCCCATCGCGATCTCGGCGTGGCCAACGGACTCGGGGCCGATCGCGGAATTCAAGACGTCCGACATTCCGGCGCCGCGCGCCGACGTTCAGCGCGCGGTGATGAGTGCCCGTCGCACCGGAATGGTGATTATCGCACCGGTGTTGACGGATACCGCGCTCGAGTTGGTCATGGCGGCGCCGTCGGTCGTCGGCGGGGTCACAGCCGCGGTCCTCGCACCGAAGAGTCGTCTGTTCGACCCCGATCCGTTCGTCCGCTTGGTCGGATTGGAATCCGATCTCGATGTCGATCCGCCATATACTGTTCGCCTTCGCGAAGGGGCCGCCGTTTTGCCTGACACCGGAGGCGTCCGATGGCGGCGGTACGGCAGCGAGCTGCACGGCGACTGGAACGTTCCCACTGGAAGCGGGGCGGCGGCGGCGCATGTCGAAGTCGATCTGCGATCACTGGACGCGCTCCTTCAACGCGGTGCACTGGTCGTGCTGCTCGATCTCACGATCGTGGCGCTGCTCTGGTTCGCGAGCGTTGTCGCCGATGGTGGCGCCGGCCGTTGGCTTCGTGCGCGCCGTCGGACGTGGGGACGAAGCTTCCGCGCGCGGCTGTCGCTGGCGTTGTTCGCGTTTTTCGTCATTCCGGCGATCGCGTTCGCCGTCTGGTCGTACAGCCAGTTGGCCACCGACGCCACACAATCGCGCGCGCTGCTCGTCGGCGAGACGCTCCGCGCATTGGGTCAGCCGTCCGTCCCGACGTGGCTCCCCAGCGAGAGCGACCGCCTCGACACGCCGCTGCTCTTGTATCGTCGCGGCGAATTGGTCGAGGCGAGCGACGCCCTCTACCAGGATCTCGCGCCGATCGGACGCTTCCTAAGCGGACCGATCGAGCTCACGCTCACCGATCGGTCGGAAGAAACGACGACGTCCGTCGAGCGCGTGGACGGCAGCGTGGCGCTTTTCGGATACCGGGCGTACGCGACGCCGAATGGTTCGACGGTCATCGCCGCTCCGGGACGCACGGGCGAATTGGCACTCGGCCGACGGCGGCGGGACCTCAGCGTCCTCGTCATGTTCGCGACCGCCATCGGCGCGCTCGCCGCGCTCTGGCTGAGCGGCATCGCGGCTCGCCAACTGGCACGTCCCATCGGCACGCTGCGCAACGCGGCGCTGTCGATCGCCGGCGGCGCGCGCACGCCACCGCTCGAGACCGAGCCCACGGTGGAATTTCACCCCGTGTTCGCTGCGTTTCGCCGCATGGCCTCGGACCTCAACGCGAGCCGCACGGCACTCGAGGAGGCGCAACGCCGCACCTCGGCTGTTCTCCGCAATGTGGCGAGCGGCGTGGTCGCCGTCGACACGAATCGTCACGTGCTGCTCGCGAACCCGCGCGCGGAAACGTTGCTCGCCACGAACCTCGCCCCCGGCGCGCCCTTCGACGGCGTGGGAGACGGCAGCGACTCGGTGAGCGGCGTCGTCAGCCGATTCCTCGAGTCGGACCGCGAAGATGAAGATTTCGCGGTCACCCTCGGTTCGCGCCAATTGCGCGGCACACTCACTCGCCTCGGCCGCGGTGGCGCCGTAGTCACCATCGACGACGTCACGGAGCTGGCGCGCGCGCAGCGCGTACTCGCTTGGGGCGAGATGGCGCGCCAGGTCGCCCACGAGATCAAGAACCCGCTGACGCCGATCCGGCTCGGCGTCCAGCATTTGCGTCGCGCTCGCGCCGACAAGCGCGTGGACTTCGATCGCGTGCTCGATCAGAACGTCAATCAGATCCTCGCCGAGATCGACCGTCTCGACGAGATCGCGCGTGCCTTCAGCCGCTATGGCGCGGCGCCCGATGAGCGTGCGCGCCCCGGCGCGGTCGACGTGGCCGGCGTTGTCCGCGAGGTCGTCGCGCTCGAGCGCATGGGCGAGGAGAAAGGCCCGGTCTGGGACGAGGAAGGAACCGACGCGCCGATGTTGGCGATGGCGCGCGCGGACGAGCTCAAGGAAGTGCTCCTCAACGTGCTCGAGAACGCGCGTCACGCCGGCGCGTCGCGCGTGGCGGTTAGTGTCGCGTCGTCGACTCGCGAGGACGAAACTCGCCTTGTCGTCATCACCGTTCAGGACAACGGGCACGGCATCCCGACGGACGTGTTGCCCCGGATCTTCGAGCCGCACTTCTCCACGCGGACGAGCGGCAGCGGATTGGGGCTCGCGATCAGCCGACAACTCGTCGAGGGGTGGGGCGGGACGATTGTCGTCGAGAGCGATTCGGGTCGCGGCACGGCAGTCGCCATCCGACTGCCGGCCGCGGCCTAGACCAGGTCAACGCCGCGCGCGCGCGTTCGTCAGATCGAACGCCCAGATCGTCGAGCCGCTAAATCGCTCGGCGGGAATCGCGACGTTCTTTCCGTCCGGAGAAAGAAACGCATCCCAGAAAGTGAGATTGGTGGGCCCGATTACGCTCGGCGACTCCGCGGGATCAACGGGGATGCGACGAATGCGTGTACTCGAGCTCGAGCCGAGTTCCTCGAGGCCAATGACTGACCGGCTGTCGGGAGTCCATTCCAGGTCCCACATCACGTCGGTCGCGACGAATCGTGGTGCGCGATCGGGAAGACCGTCGGCGCCGAGGTGCAGAAAAACTACACGTTGTTCCGGCGCGGCAGAACCGGATCCGATCGACGCGGTCGCGGCGAGCCAGTTTCCGTCGGGCGACGCGACGGGCTTGGCCAGTGACCCGGCGACCGACGCAAAGCCTCTTGGCGCTTCGCTTCCTTTGACGCTGTAGAGAATGGTCGAATCGCCGACCTGCTTGCAGTAGACGATTCTGTCCCTGATGAGAGAGACGATCGTCCCGGCGACTTCCGATGGCAGGACCGCCATCGTGCGAGCGGGCTCGCCGGGGCGGATTGCCTTGACGTCAACACCTCGCTCCGTCTTCTCGAAAAAGTGAATTTCTCCAGAATGCGACCAGCCCGAGATCTGAACGCCGCCCGGGATCGCCTGGTGCGTGAGCTCGGTGACACGCCGCGTTTGAAGATCGAAATGAAAGATGTAGGGTCCTCTTGCATTCGGCCCGCGCACGAAGAGTGAACGCCCGTCCCCGGAGATTCCAGTCGCCGCGACACTCGCGGACCCCCAGCCTTCCAAACGATTCGCGGGATCGGTTCGGACGGGCACCGGAGTCTTGCCCGGGTTGGCGAGATACAGCGTGTCGCGCGGGCCTCCACCAAAGGCGACGCGATTGTCGGTCGTCCAGCCGATCGGGTAGAAGTAGCCCCGAGATCTCGGTGAGCTAATGGCGCTGACGCCGCCGGTTTCGGTATTCACGACTCTGACGGTTGCGTCGACCTGGCTGGACGCCTGATACATCGTCTGTCCGTCGGGCGAAAACGACTTGAAGATTGGCGATGCGGCGCGGCCTACGGTTGCGATCGTGTCGCCGCTCATCGAAAGCACAAGAAACTGGTTTCGCAGGTTCGTTACGATGCGATTGGATGTCGGCAGGACGAGCGTTCCCCCGCGATAGGGCAGAGTAGACGTTGGGTACGCGCCGGAGGCATTCGGCTCCAGCGCAATCCTCAACACTCCGGGGTCTCGCAACGACACGCCAGGAGCGAAGCTGGAGTACACGCTCTTTCCGTCTTTGTCGAAGTTGACGAAGCGCAGACGATCCGCGGATTCATGCACCGTTTTCGCGGCTCCGCCACTCGCTGGCGCCACCCGAAGTCGGTAGTTCCCGCGCGCGCCAGGGGACACGATGTACGCGATACGCTTGCCGTCCGGTGACACATCGAAGAATTCCACCGGCTCCATACTGATCCGCTTGAGAGCACCCACGGGCTGTCCGCTCTGATTGTCGAACCCGACGGTCATCACACCGTTCACGCGATCGGTGGCAAAAGCGACGCGCTCGCCGGACGGAAACCAGACCGGTTGCCGATCGTTGTGAGTTCCGTCGGTGAGTCGACGTGCTGGGCCTCCGGTCGCCGAAACGGCCCAGATGCTCGAATGGCCATGCACGACGCCATCGAATGCGATCCACTTGCCGTTTGGCGAAACGCTGACGGCAGTAACGTCGATTGAATCGCTGTGAAACACCGGGTGCTGATACGCAGGCACCTGTCCCGCGTCGCGCTGCGCTGCAACTACCGATGGGAATAACGTCGCAATCACGGACAGACGGCGGACGAACATCGCGAAGCCTCGTGTGGGAGACGCGGCCACTCCAGGCAATGCCGACGCCATGCCGGCCACGCGAGCCAACCCGTGCGCGAGCAACGTGTTGCGGTGAGCCGCCGTCCGAACGCGGCGCGCAAATGGTAACACGGCGTTACCAGTCTGTGCGCGCTCTCGTTACCACGATCGAGTGCCGCTCGATGAGCCGATCGAGACGCGGGCGCGAAATGCCGAGAATGCGTGCGGCTCGTCGTTTGTTTCCGTCACATTCACGAAGGACCTGTTCGACATGTTCGCGCTCGAGCGCGTTGAGAGATCGATCGTCGCCCTCATCCCGGGACTGCGTTCGCGACCGAAACGAAAGATCCTGCTCCGTCACGATGGCACCTGGGGCCAGCGCGAGGGCGCGCACAATCGAGTTTTCCAGCTCGCGTACGTTGCCCGGCCAGTCATGAGCCTGAAGCATTCGCAGCGCTCCGTCGGAGAACCGAGCGCCCGCGCGCCCCATCTCGCCGGCGGCGCGAGCCAAGAGAGTGCGCGCGAGCGCCGGGATGTCACCGCGACGCTCGCGCAGCGGCGGTAACTCCAGCTCTACGACGCGAAGTCGAAAGTACAAATCCTCCCGGAATGTACCGTTGCTCACCATCTGTTCGAGAGGACGATGCGTCGCCGCGATCACTCGGGCCTCCGCGCGACGCGCCTGGTCGCTTCCGACCGGCTGGAACTCTCGTTCCTGGAGCACGCGGAGCAGCTTGGCCTGGAGCGCGGGCGACACGTCGCCAATCTCGTCGAGAAAGAGCGTTCCGCGCCCGGCGGCCTCGATTCGTCCACGACGATCGCTCGTCGCGCCGGTGAACGCGCCGCGAACGTGCCCGAAGAGCTCCGACTCGAGCAGGGTCTCGGGAAGCGCCGCGCAATTGACGGCGACGAACGGCTCGGCGGCCGTCGACGAATGGTTGTGAATCGTGCGCGCGACCAACTCCTTGCCGGTGCCGGTTTCACCACGAATCAGCACCGGCGTTCGCGCTCGCGCCACCGCGCCGATCTGCTTGTAGAGCGCGATCATCCGCGGGTCGCGCCCCACCAGCTCGTTCGGCGCGTCCACGGGCTCACCACTGTCCGACGCGCGGGTTGATTCCTCGAAGCATCGGGCAATCGCCCGCTCGAGCTCATTCAGATCGAGCGGCTTCACGAGATAGTCGACGGCGCCGCCTTTCATCGCGGCGATCGCGGTGTTCATGTCTTCGTGCGCCGTCATCACGAGCACCTTGGTCTCGGGGCGACGCTCACGAAGAGTCTCCAGCAACGACAGCCCGTCCATTCCGGGCATGCGAATGTCGGTGACGATCACGGCCGGCCGCGTTCGAGCGAGTCCGCTCAGTGCTTCCTCCGCGCTTGCTGCACCGTACGCGGTATAGCCCGACTGTCCGAAGTGATCGACGAGCGTGTCGCGGATCGAGGGATCGTCGTCGATGACGAGCACACTGCGAACCGGGCCGTTCATCGTTGCGCTGCGCACGTTGGAAGCAGAATGCGAACCGTCGCGCCGGACGCACCGTTGCGACGCGCGTCGAGGCTGACGGTGCCGCCGTGGTCCTCGACAGTCCGCTGGACGAGCGCCAAGCCAAGTCCCGTTCCGGACGGCTTGGTCGTGAAGAACGGCTCGAATGCGCGAGACGCGGCATCCGCCGCGAAACCGATTCCGTCGTCCGTAATCTCGATGCTCACGAGACGACCGGCCTCTTGGAGATGGGTACGAACCAGAATGGCCGCGGCATCTGCCTCGACCGCGTTGGTGAGAAGGTTATCGAGCGCGGACTCGAGAAGCACGCGATCGCCGAGCACGTGGACGCCTGGCGTTGCCGTCTCCAGTCCAAGCTCGACGCCGACGCCGGCCAATTCGGCTGCGTTGCGGTCGACCACCTCGCGGATCAGCTCATCGACCGCGACCGGCGCGCGCGACGCGAGATTGGGGCGGCCGAGCCGGAGCACGCCACGAACGACGCGATCGAGCCGATTCGCTTCATGAAGCGAGATCTCGATTGGTCGAGAGAGCTCGGCGCTGGATTCGGATTGCCGCGCGAGCCGCTCCAGGCGCTGCAAGTTGAGCTTGATGCCGGTGAGCGGATTCCGAATCTCGTGCGCTATTTGCGCCGCAAACTCGCCGACGGCGGCCAACCGACGGCTTCGCTCCAGCTCGTCGATCGTCGCGCGCACACGGTCGAGCATCGCCTGAAACGCCAGCGCCAGTCGTCCGAATTCATCGTGAGAGCGCGGCGCGGGCAGGTTTGGTTGCAGTTGCCCGCTTCGCACTTGGTCGGCCGCGATCGTCAGCGCCGACAGCGTCTCGGTCGCGCGACGAACCGTGACGACGAAGAGCACGGCCAGGAGTGCGGCGACGAGCGCGGCAACCAATAAGCTCGATCGGACGACGGCGCCGAATGGCCCGGCGAAATCCTCGACCGTGCCGGTCGCCAAGACGAGCATGGGCGGAGCGGCAAGCGACACGACGGCGGTGAGCCGAGTGGAGTCGCCATCGCGCACGGTCAAGACGCGCTCGCGCTGAGCGACCGTCGTGCCGGAACCGCCCATCAACGGACGAACAACCTTCAGAATACGCGATTCCGATTCGCCGTTCTCGCCGCGCGAATCGTACAGGACGTCGCCCGTGCGCCGATCCACGACGAATGACGCGCCGTCTCGCCCGACGCGCGCGACGAGAGCGTCGTGGGGCAGCAGCGAGTCGAGGCGCGCGGCGACGAAGAGTTCGCCGACGATCCGCCCACTCGAATCGGAGACCGGCCGGCGAACCTGATACTCTCGCGCTTCGGCGCTGATCGTGTCGCCGAGTGCGAGAAGAGCCTTACCGCTTCCGTCGCGATACTTGACCCAAACGAGCTGTCGCGCGAGCTCCGCCCAAAGAGTCGAGAGGAATGCGGCACCGGACGATTCCAGCGTACCACCGGTGTAGAGCCGACGAGCCTCCGCGTTCTCGGCGAGCAACGCGAGATTCGCTTCGACGACGGTCCAACGATCGCTAAGCTCGGTCGCTGAGCGTCCGGCGAACTCCGCGGCTTGCGATGAGACGAGCGACTCGAGCGCCCGGATCGACTGTCGGTAGTCGAAGAGTCCCAGTCCGACGATCGGAAGCAGCGCTAGAAGGCAGAAAATGCCGAAGAGTTTCGCACGGAAGGACACGGTGCGCTAAGAAGCTCACTCGGTCGACGTCTGTCCAGATCCCGCCGCTCCAAATATCCGCACCGTCTTGATGTTCAGGAACTCGTGAATGCCGAACGCGCTCAACTCACGCCCATAGCCCGACTTCTTGACGCCGCCGAATGGGAAACGCGGGTCGGATGCGACCATGCCGTTCACGAACACGCTCCCGGCGTCGAGCGCGCGGACAAAGCGATCGATCTCTGCCGAGTCTCGCGTCCAGACGGCTGAACCCAAGCCAAAGCGCGACTGATTGGCCAGCGCGATCGCGTCGTCGGCGTCCTTCGCGCGCACGATGGCGGCGAGCGGCCCGAACGTCTCTTCCTGGAACGCGGGCATCGCGGGCGTGACGTCGCCGAGGACCGTCGGCTCGTAGTAGAACCCGGCGCCATCGCGCGGGTGGCCGCCGGCGAGGAGCGTCGCGCCGCACGCCATCGATCGCTCGACCTGTGAGTGGAGATCGTCGCGAATTTGTTTCGTGGCCAGCGGTCCGACGTTCGTGCGTTCGTCCATCGGATCGCCGACGACGAGCGCGCGCATCGCGTCCACGAAGGCCCGGGTGAACCGGTCGGCGATTGAATCGGCGACGATGAAGCGCTTCGCCGCGATGCACGATTGTCCGTTGTTGATCGTGCGCGCCGTCACGGCGGTGCGCGCCGCCGCCTCGATGTCGGCACTTGGCATGACGATGTACGGGTCGCTGCCGCCCAGCTCGAGCACGGTCTTCTTGATGTGCTTCCCGGCGACCGACGCTACGCTGCTGCCGGCGCCCTCACTTCCGGTGAGCGTTGCGGCCGCGACGCGGTCGTCGCCCAATACCCGCTCGACCGCCTGCGACCCGATGAGCAAAGTCTGAAAGGCGCCGCCTGGAGCGCCGGCTTCGGCGAACAGCTGCTCCAGCGCCAACGCGCACTGCGGCACGTTCGAGGCGTGCTTCAACAAGCCGACGTTTCCCGCCGCGAGGGCCGGCGCCGCGAACCGAATCACCTGCCAAAACGGGAAATTCCACGGCATCACCGCGAGGACGACGCCCATCGGCTCGAACGCGACGAAGCTGCGCTCCTTCTCGGCGGCGATCGGCTGATCGGCGAGAAAGCGTTCGGCGTTGTCGGCGTAATAGCGGCACCCGAGCGCGCACGTCGCCGCTTCCTCGACCGCTGACTTGTAGGTCTTTCCCATTTCGAGCGTCATGAGGCGCCCGTATTCCGTCTTGCGCTGCTCGAGCAACTCGCCGGCACGCCGGACGACCGCGACGCGCTCGGCAATCGGCGCCGCGCGCCAGCTGCGCGCGGCACGCGCCGCAGCGTCGATCCTGTCGTCGACTTCGCGGTCCGTGAGTGCCGGAAAACTCTTGATCAGCTTTCCAGTGGCTGGGTCAATTGTCGCGATCGCCATCGGTGTTCAGCTCGGGAGCAGGGAATCACCCGACCACGCGACTCCCGCGCCATCACCGCCGAACCAACGGCGCCACCAGGGAACTTGCCGCTCCCGCTCGAAGACGATCTGTACCGCTTCGCGCCAGGCTGCTTGCATCGCAACCGCGTCCTCGAAGCGGGCACCCGGGTCGGCCGAGAGCCCGCGCTTGATCCACTCGCCGATCTCCGGTGAATAGCCCGAAAGATCCACGGCATCGCGAAGCTCACGCGCGAGAATCGACGCGCTGTCCTTTTCGCCGAACGGCGGCGTTCCGCTGAGCGCGAAGGCGACGATCGCGGCCAACGAGAAACAGTCGGCCGTCGCATCCTGTTGCTCGCCCAGCAGCTGTTCCGGTGGCGCGAACGCCGGTGTGCCCGACGCGCCGGCCGTTTCCTCTCCCGCGACATTGGCGATACCAAAGTCCGCCAACCGCCAACGACGGTACCGATCGATCAGCACGTTCTCCGGCTTGAGATCACGATGGACGATCCCGACCGCGTGCGCCGCCGACAGGCCGCTCAGTACGAAATCAACCTGCGGCGCGATCTCGACGAGCGTGCGCGGTCCGGAGCTCGCCACGAGCTCCGCAACGGAGCCTCCCTCGGCGAGCTCCATCGTATACCAGGCGATGTCGGCTCGACTGTCCCAATCGAAGATCGGCACGATCGCTGGGTGCGCGAGCTGCGCGGCGAGTTTGGCTTCGCGCCGGAAGCGGCCGACGATGCGCTCGTCCCGCGCCACGTGCGGATGGAGGAGCTTGAGTGCGACCTCACGCCCGAGGGTGAGATCGCGCACGCGCCACACCGAACCGAACGATCCTGAACCGAGCGAGGCGAGTACCTCGTATTCGTCCGCCAGCACCCAACGGAGTCGTGCCTCCGGGGACTCATTGCTCCGCGCGCTCGACGGCTCGTCGCCGGCCAGCGACGTCATCGTGCGACCACCCACGACACGGTCGACGGCGCGCAGCATGGCGACCATAGTCGAGAAGCG
Source organism: Gemmatimonadaceae bacterium (assembly GCA_025928335.1). Taxonomy (GTDB): domain Bacteria; phylum Gemmatimonadota; class Gemmatimonadetes; order Gemmatimonadales; family Gemmatimonadaceae; genus JAQBQB01. The sequence goes on along the minus strand of JAICJQ010000118.1, from coordinate 3,273 downwards.
AGCGTTTGGGTCGCCGCTGAGCGCCCGATCGATGATCGCCGCGATCGTCTGAGGACAGTCCGGACGCAGCAGCTGAATGGGCGGCGCCTCTTTGGCCGGCGGCATCTCGCCGGTGAGCGTTGCGAAGCACGTCGCGGCGAGCTGCCACTGGTCCGTGAGAGGCGTCGGCGCCCATACGCCGCCGCTCCATTCGTTCGGCACCGGCATGAACCGGAAATCCGGCGCCAATCCGAACGGGATGTCGTTGGACGATAGCGCCCACTGCCAACCGATGATCCACAACCGCCCCATTGGCGTGGTCCAGACGGTTTCCGGCGAAATGCACCCGTGCACGGCGCCCAGATCGTGGAGATAACTGAGCGCGGATCCGATCTCACGGAGGACGCGCAGAGTACCCGGAAGATCCTCCGCCCCCATACGGCTCAAACGGGAGGCGAGTGTTTCGCCGGAGATCCACCGTCGCAGGTAGCCGGGGCCGCGCCGGCTCTCCAGGAACGACGCCCAATAGTGGTACGTCGTCGGCATAGCGGGGTGGTTCCGGTGCGCGAGCTGTCGCGCCTCGGACTCGAGCCAGGCGTAGTGCATCGGGTCGGGGGCGCTCGTCAACGAGAGCGACCGGCCGAGCGCGTCGATGACTTCCTGGTAATGGCGGTACTGGGTATGGAGCCCTTCCGACCCCCAGCTCCATCCCGGTGGCAGCTGCCAGTCGCGCAAATGCGCCGGCAGCTCGGAGCTTATCCGATACATGCCGCTGGCGGCACTCATGCGCGGCCCCCCGGTCGCGCGATTACAACTTCGACTCGGATAGAATCCTCTCCGCTGCCGCCGCGAACTCGGGGACGAGCGCGACGTCGGGCAAGACGCTCACTTCGACTTCCCGGACGCCAATTGGTGAACCGTTCGCTTGGGGTGACGAGGCGAGGGACGGGACGTGCAGCGTGACCGACACGACACGCCACAGCGTGCTGGGCTTCGACTTCTCTCCTGAGGAGTCGAGCGTATCGAGCTGAAGCACCTCGCCACGCGCCGGAATCACGATACTCGAGCACTCGGCGAGCAGCTGATCCCGGTCGTGACGGACAACGCGCAGGGTCACCATCGACACGCTCACAATTGGCGAAGGCGCGACACCCCGGTGCATCGCGACGCAAGCCTAAACTACGTCGCCTGTTCGGGGTATGAAACCCTGTCGTCGTGTTATCGTACTGACACGAGACACGGAGGCTCTCCCATGTTCCATCTTTTCGGCTCCATGCTCGGTCTTGCCATCGCGGTGGGCGCGTCGCTCGTCGGTTATTGGCAAGCCCGCCAGTTCACTCAGAACAAGCTGCGCTTCGTCGACGGCGTTCATAAAATGGGCGTTCCCCTCCTTGCGGGGCTCGGCGCGGCTCTCGTCGCGACTCCCATCGTTTGGATCCTGCCCCTTGTTGGCACCGGCACGGCACTCCTCTTTGGTCTCGGCGTCGCCCTCGGCGTCTCGGCTGGCGCCAAAGAGATTCGCAAGCGGATCGGGGCGGGCTGAAGCACGGGTTCCGGGCTGGCGACGATCGCGTTTCTTCATCAGAATTCGCGACGTTCCCTCCTCGCCACTGCCGGAGCTTTCTGATGCGTTTCGTCGTCACGGCCGTCGCCACGGCCGCGCTTCCCGCCCTACTGGCCGCCCAAACTCAAGCCGCTGCGCTCCGCCCTGAGCAGCAGCTCGCCCACGACATCTACAAAGAGCTGGTCGAGATCAACACGGCGGATTCCGTCGGGAGTACCACCGTCGCGGCCAACGCCGTTGCCAAGCGGCTCCGCGAGGCCGGCTTCCCCGAATCGGACATTTTCCAGGGCGGTCCCAAACCCGATAAGGGCAACATCGTCGTTCGCTATCACGGGACCGGCGCGCGAAAGCCATTGCTCCTGCTCGCGCACCTCGACGTCGTCCAGGCTCTCAAGACAGATTGGTCGCCGGATATCGATCCATTCAAGTTCACCGAGCGCGACGGCTACTACTACGGCCGCGGCACCAGTGACGACAAGGCGATGGGCTCGATCTTCATCGCCAACCTGATTCGGTACAAGAAAGAGGGCTACGTACCCGACCGCGACATTATCCTCGCCCTCACCGCGGATGAAGAGGGCGGCGGGTCGAACGGCGTGCGCTGGCTGCTCGCCAATCACAAGGACTTGATCGACGCGGCGTTCGCGTTGAATGAGGGTGGCGGCGGCGCTCTCCGCGACGGGAAGCCGTTTATCAACTCGATCGGCGCCGCGGAGAAGGTTTCGACCAACTTCACCGTCTCGACGTCCAACCGAGGCGGCCACTCGTCGGTGCCGCGTGACGACAACGCGATCTACCAGCTCGCTGAGGCGCTGACGAAGATCGGGAAGTATCAGTTCCCTGTGATGCTGAACGAAGTGACGAAGGCGTTCTTCACGAAGACCGCGGAGATCGAGACGCCGGAGATGGCCGCCGCGATGCGCGCCATCGTCAAGAATCCGAACGATGCGAAGGCGTCCGCGACGCTGTCGCGCGACCCGCGTTATCGCTCGATGCTGCGCACCACGTGCGTGGCGACGATGCTCTCCGGAGGCCATGCGCGGAACGCACTGCCACAGACGGCGTCGGCGAACGTGAACTGCCGCATGGCGCCGGGACACGATCCAGCGGACGTCCGCGCCGGCTTGATGGCTGCGGCCAACGACACGGGCGTGAAGGTGTCGCGCGGGCCGGCGATGGAACACGCCTCGCCGTCACCACTGTCGCCCGAAATCATGCAGCCGGTGGAAAAGCTCACCCACGAGATGTTTGGGCCGAACGTGCTCGTCATCCCGACGATGGGCACCGGCGCGACGGACAGCAAGTACCTCCGAGCCGTCGGGATCCCGGGTTACGGTATTTCCGGGTTGATGGGCGACCCGAATGACAGTCGTGCTCACGGCCGCGATGAGAGAGTTCTCATCAAGTCTTATTACGACAGCCAGGATTTCCTCTACCGGCTGGTCAAGGAGTTGTCGACGAGTGCCAAGGTGGTGCCGTAAGGCCAGAGTTTCCGCGAGCGCGGCGTTCCTGGCCGCGCTCGCGGCGCTGCCGATCCGCGCGAACGGGCAGGGGGGAGTCAGCCAGCAGGCCGACGCGTGGCGCGACGGTGCGAAACACACCGCGGGCATGGTCACCGTCGAGCCGGGCGTTCGGCTACACTATCTCGATTTCGGTGGCCGCGGCCCTACGCTGCTGTTTCTGCCTGGGCTCGGAAACACCGCACACGCCTTCGACGATTTCGCTCCACG
>JAICJQ010000174.1 GCA_025928335.1 Gemmatimonadaceae bacterium | reverse complement strand
TCGGACGCGCGCGGCTCGAGTTGGGTGCACGCGTTACCGGTCCGGCCGATCTCTTGACGACGATCGATGAGCTCGATCCCGTCTACGTCACGTTTCATCCGTCATCGCAGCAGTTGCTCGCATGGCAGCAGGATCCCCGATCGCACGCGTTGCTCCAGCCAGGCGCCGGCGGAGTCGCCGTGCGCGTCCTCCTGCCCGATGGTTCGCTGTTGCCGCGCGTCGGCCACATCAACTTCGTGTCGCCGTCGCTTGATTCGGCGAGCGGCACGCAAGAGTTCCGCGCCAAATTCGACAACGGCGACCACCGGCTCGTACCGGGACAGTTCGTCCATGTCCGCCTCGAGGGTTTCGCGCGCTCGAGTGCGCTCGCTGTTCCACAGAGGGCGGTGCAGCAAGGCCTTGGCCGCCAGTTCGTCTATGTTGTCGGAACTGGTGACACGGTCACAGCGCACGACGTGAAGACGGGATCTTGGAGCGGCACGTTGTGGCTCATCGACTCCGGTCTTGTCGCGGGAGACCGCGTCGTGGTCGACGGTGTGCAAAAGGTCGCGCCGGGCCGAGTGGTGAAGCCGGTGCCGGTCGTCGACAGTGCGGCGAGCAAGTCGCCGGGAGCTCCGGCGAATGGGGTGGCGCGGTGAGCGCGCCGACACACGCGTCACCGCCGGCCGCTTACGGCCCGGCGGGCGATCCGCAGCCGCAGCCCGAGGCCAGATACTTCTTCATCCGGCGCCCTGTTCTCGCGGCGGTGATCTCGATCGTGATCACGCTCCTCGGGCTATTCGCCATCCAACTGTTGCCGATCGCGCGGTATCCGCAGATCACGCCGCCGGCCGTGCGCATCTCGGCCAATTATCCCGGCGCGTCGTCGGAGGATGCGGCGCAGGCGGTGGCTGCACCGATCGAGGAGCAGCTCGCCGGTCTTCAAGGAATGCTCTACTACGCCTCGTCGAACTCGAGTGACGGGACGACGAACATCACCGTCACTTTCGACGTCTCGCGCAATCAAGACCTCGCGGCGGTCGACGTTCAGAACGCGGTCAAGCTGGCCGAGCCGCAGCTTCCGGAAGCGGTGCGGACCAACGGCATCACGATCCTCAAGGCAAACACCGACATCCTCGCGGTGGTCGCATTGCGTTCGAGCGATCCGCGCTACGACGCGACCTATCTTGCCAATTATCTCAAGCTCAACGTCATCGACGAGATCAAGCGAGTCCCTGGCGTCGGAGACGCGACGCCGTTTCCGGCCCGCGACTTCGCCATGCTGCTCCAGCTCGACCCCGAGAAGATGGCGCAGCTCGGCATCACGGTGAGCGACGTCGCGGCCGCGGTGCGCGAGCAGAACGCAACGAATCCCGCCGGGAGACTCGGTGCTGAGCCGTCGCCGGCGGGCACGCAGCTCACATTGCCCATCACGACGCTCGGCCGCCTTCAGACGGCGAAAGAGTTCAACGACATCGTGGTTCGCGCGCGGCCCGACGGCTCGATCGTGCGCGTGTCGGACATCGGCGTCGCGACGCTCGGCGCGCGGAGCTACGACCTCAAAGGTCGGCTGAATGGAGTGCCAACGGCGTTCGCGCTGCTCTACACCCGTCCGGGCGCGAATGCGCTCGCGGTGAAGGAAGCGGTGGTGCGCCGGATGGAAGAGCTGCAGACGACGTTTCCGCAGGGCATCCACTACGCCATTCCGTTCGACACCACTCCGTTCGTCAGCGCATCGATCAAGGAGGTCGCGATCACGCTGGTCGAAGCGATGATTCTCGTAACGGCGGTGGTGTTTCTGTTCCTTCAGAGCTGGCGCGCCACACTCATCCCGATGCTCGCCGTCCCGGTGAGCGTCATCGGCACGTTCCTCGGGCTGCTCACGTTCGGCCTGTCGATCAACGTGCTGACGTTGTTCGGTCTCGTGCTCGCGATCGGCATCGTCGTCGACGACGCAATCGTGGTGATCGAGAACGTCGAGCGTATCATGGCGACCGAAGGCTTGCCGCCGCGCCTCGCGGCCGACCACGCGATTCGTCAGGTGGCGAGCGCGCTCGTTGCGATCGTCCTGGTGCTTTGCTCGGTGTTCGTACCTGTCGCGTTCATCGGCGGTGTCACGGGCGCGTTGTTCAAGCAATTCGCCATGACGATCGTCATTGCCGTCGTCCTCTCGGGAATCGTCGCGCTCACGCTGACGCCGGCGTTGTGCGCGCTTCTATTGAAGGAGTCGAACGAGGCACACACCACCGGATTCTTTGGCTGGTTCAATCGCGTGTTCGCGAAGGCGACGCGCGGCTATACCGGCGCGGTCGGCTCGGTGATCGGGCGGCCGGCGGCCTGGTTCGGTGTGTTCGCGGTCTTGCTCGTTCTCGCGGGGTTCCTCTGGAAGCGGATTCCAACGGCGTTCATCCCGACGGAAGACAAAGGCTACATGGCGATGGCCGTGCAGCTCCCGGACGCCGCATCGCTGCAACGTACCGAGGCGACGGTCGGGAACATCGAGAAGATCATTCGCACGGAGCCGAGTGCGGTGAACATCGTCGCGCTCGTCGGGCTCGATCTCTTGAGCCAATCGAACTCGACGAACGGCGCGACAGTCTTTCTCAATCTCAAGCCGTGGGAAGAGCGCTCGAAGCACGACGCGCTCGATTCGATTGCGGCGCGCATGAATGGAAAGCTGTTCGCCATGCGCGACGCGACGGCATTCGGGTTCAACCTCCCCGAAGTGCCCGGATTGGGATTGACGGCTGGCGTCGAGATCAATCTGCAGAACCGCAACGGTCAGGACATTCGTGATTTCGCGAAGCACGTGCAGGAATTCACACAGGCGGTGAACCAACTGCCAGCCGCCGGCGGACTCAACTCGAGCTTCCGCGCGAATGTCCCTCAGGTGTTCGTCACGGTGGATCGCACGGCGGCGAAAGCGCGCGGGGTGAACCTGACGGATCTGTTTGCGACGATGCAGGCGTTTCTGTCGTCGCTTTACATCAACGACTTCAATTTGTTCGGCAAGACATATCGCGTGCAGGCGAACGCGGGCGAGGAATATCGACAGTCGCCGGCGGACATTGGGCGGCTGTACGTGCGCGGCACGAACAACCAAATGGTGCCCGTGTCCGCGCTGACGACGACGGCATTCCGCAGCGCGCCGACTGTGGTCACGCGATTCAACGGTTTTACGTCGGCGCAGTTCACCGGCGCGCCGAAGCCGGGACACAGTACGGGTGAGCTGCTGAGCGAGGTCGACCAGCTCATTCAGACGCAATTCGCCTCGGCTGGGCTCGGCGTGTCGTACTCCGGGCAGTCGTTTCAGGAACGTGCGTCGAGCGGCGCCGCGGCGTTGGTGTTCGTGCTCGGGCTCATCATGGTATTCCTCGTGCTTGCAGCGCAGTTCGAGAGTTGGTCGGTGCCGTTCGCCGTGCTCCTCGGCGTACCGTTCGGCGTGCTGGGCGCCTTGCTCGGGATTTGGTTCAGAGGACAACCGAACGACATCTACTTCCAGGTCGGACTCATCACGGTCGTTGGACTCGCGGCGAAGAATGCGATTCTGATCGTCGAGTTCGCGACGGAGCTACGGGGACAAGGACTGAGCATTCGCGACGCGGCGATCGAGGCGGCGCGCGAGCGGTTGCGACCGATTCTCATGACGTCGTTCGCGTTCATCCTCGGCGTGTTGCCATTGATGCTGGCATCGGGTGCGGGCGCGGCCAGCCGTCACTCGATCGGCACCGGTGTCTTCGCCGGAATGTTGTTCGCCACGACAATTGGAATCTTCTTCATCCCGTTGTTCTTCCGCGTGATTCGTGGATTGGCCGAGCGGCGTCCGCGCAGTGCGACCGTGCCAACCGAGCTCGCGGAGCAGGCATGATGCGCCGCGCGATGGTCCTCGCTCTCGCGTTCGCTGGCGCGTCGTGCACCGCCGGTCCGCGCTACAATCCGGACGCCGCCATCGCCCCAGAGCAACGGATCGGCGCCTCACGCTTGAGCGATTCATCACGACGATTCTTTGACTCGCTCGCGGTCGAGCGTCAGCGCGACAGCGTTCGCGTGGTATTGGCGCCGAGTGCTCGGACGACGCTCAGCGACGCGTCGGTCAACTCGGTGGCGTGGATGGACATCATTCGCGACTCGACGCTGGTTGCGCTGGTCGAGACGGCGCTTCGGCAGAACCGAAACCTGCAGGTCGCTGTCGCGCGCATCAATGAATATCGTGCTGACGTCGGCATCGCGCGCGCTCCGCTCGTCCCGAGCCTGGCCATCAACGGCAGTGAAGGAAGCAATCAAGTCGCGCTCGGCGCATTTCCGCCGACGTCCTTCCGCGCGACGCGATTCACGGGCGATCTCGCGTGGGAGCTGGACTTCTGGGGCCGCGTGCGACGCGGCGTCGAAGCGGCAAACGCCGACCTTGGCGCGCAGGAAGCGTCGCAGCGCGCCACGACCCTGTCGCTCGTGAGCGATGTCGCGTCAGGATATCTGCAATTGCTCGAGCTCGATCAGGAGCGCGCCATCGCTGAGCGAACGTTGAGCTCGCGCAAGGCAACGCTCGACATCGCGCGGCAGCGATTCGCGCAAGGACTGACGTCGGAGCTTGACGTTCATCAATTCGAGGCACAGGTCGCAGCGCCCGCCGTCACGCTCGCGCAAACACAGCGGGCGTTGTCGCAGACGGAACGCAATCTCAATGTGCTGCTCGGCGAAGGTCCGGCGGCGATTCCGCGTGGCGTGTCGCTGAGCAACGCCGTCGCGGCGCTCGCCGTGCCCGACTCTGTTTCGGTCTCACTTCTCACGCGGCGGCCCGACATCGTTCAGGCCGAGCGCACGTACGCGGCGTCGGTGGCGCGGATCGGCGTCGCTGACGCGATGCGGTGGCCGACGTTCAACGTAGTTGGATCATATGGAAGTCAAGCCGGCGTGCCGAACAATCTGTTCGGCTCTCAAACCAACGTCTACCAAGCGTTGATAGGACTCTCATTCCCGTTGTTCGATAACGCGAAGCTTGCGAACACCTCCGCGGCTGCACGCGCGCGGGCGGAGCAGGCGAGGGCATCGTACGAGGGGATCGCACTCAACGCGCTGCGCGAAGCCAACGACGCGCTGGTTGCCGTGCATACCGCGCGCGACGAGGCTTTGGCGGAAGCGACGCAGGCGACGGCGCTGCGGCAGGCGCTCGACCTTGCAACGATCCGATACCAAGCCGGATTGTCGACGTACCTTGACTTGCTCGACGCGGAGCGAAGTTTGTTTAGCGCGGAGTTGGCGATGAGTCAGGCGCAGTTGGGCGAGCTCACGGCCGCGGTGCAACTGTACAAAGCGCTCGGTGGAAGTTGGGTGACGGCGTCCAGGCGCTGATGACAGCGGTTGCTCAGAGGGCGTAGACGGGTACTTCATAGGAGGAGTGAAATGACACGACTCGACCGCGGCGCATGGCGCCTCGAGGGCAATAGTCTCGTTGCGTTGGCCGTGTTCCTCTTAGCGATCTCCGTTGTCCCACGCTCAGGCGGCGCGCAAGGACGCCGCGGAGGGCAGGGCGGCGGAGCCGCGGATGCTGGCCCGTTGAGCGCGCTGCACTTTCGCCCGATGGGACCGGAGGGCAATCGAGTCGCCTCGATCATTGGTGAGCCGGGCAACGCCAACGTCGTCTACATCGGCGCGGCGGATGGTGGCGTATGGAAGACCACCGATGGCGGCACCAACTGGGCGCCGATCTTCGACGGCGAGAATGTGTCCGCCGTGGGCGCGCTCGCGATGGCCCCGACCTCGCACGACGTGATCTGGGCCGGCACCGGCGAGCCGTGGCTCATCCGCCCCTACTATACGATGGGCGACGGCGTGTACAAATCGACCGACGCCGGCCGCACATGGCAGCACATGGGGCTCGACAAGACGGGCCACATCGCGCGCATCATCGTCGACCCGCACGATGCGAACGTCGTTTACGTCTGCGCGATCGGTGAAGCATTTCGACAGCAGCACGAGCGCGGAGTCTTTCGCACGACCGACGGCGGCGCGACTTGGCAGCAGATCCTGTTCGTCAATGAGGCGACGGGCTGCTCCGACTTGGCGCTCGATCCAACTGACTCGAAGACGCTTTACGCCGGCATGTGGCAGTTGGAGATTCACCGCTGGAACCTGAACAGCGGCGGCCCGAGCAGCGGTGTATACGTGACGCGCGACGGCGGTGCCAACTGGACCAAGATCGCCGGCCACGGACTCCCCGCCGCCGACTATCCACTCGGCAAGGTCGCCGTCGGTGTCGCGCCGAGCAATCCCAATCGAGTCTACGCGCTCGTACAGGATCAGCGGCCGGGCCTTTATCGCTCCGATGACCGCGGCGAGAGCTGGAAGCTCGTCAACCAACAGCATGAGACTGCCGAGCGTTCGCCGTACTACACGCGGTTCACGATCTCGCCCGACGATGAGAATTTACTCTATTTCCCGTCGGTGTCGTTCAGTATGTCGCGCGACGGAGGAACGACGGTCTTTCAACCGGGACGTGGCGGCGCTGGCGGCGGCAGAGGCGGGGCGGCCGGCGGACGCGGTGGTGGACGAGCCGAGGGTGCTCCCGCGCCCGGAGCCGGTCTCCAAGCGGCGGGCGGCGACAACCACGACGTGTGGATCGATCCGACGAACGCAAATCGAATCCTCGTCGCCAATGACGCCGGCGTGAGCATCAGCAACAACCGCGGCGCGACCTATCAACGTTTCGTGTTGCCCATCTCGCAAGTGTATCACGTCTTTGCCGACAATGAGATTCCTTATAACGTGATGGGCAACATCCAGGATAAATCGTCGTTCCATGGGCCGAGTCGCAACTTGGCCGGCGGAGGACGCGGCGGCGGAATATCGCTCGGCTACTGGAGCGGAACGGGTGGCTGCGAGGACGCGTTCGGCGTGCCCGATCCGGTCGACGCGAACATCGTGTGGTCGGGCTGCGACAACGGCCGCATCTACCGCATGGACTACAAGAACGCCATGGCGCGCGACGTGAGCCCATGGCCCATCACGAGCTACGGGTGGGCGCCGGCCAACATGAAGTATCGGTGGGATTGGATCACGCCGCTCGCGATTTCGCCGCACGATCACAATCGCGTCTATGCCGGCGCGCAGGTTGTGTTCATGACCGCCAATGGCGGCCAATCGTGGAAGCCGATCAGTCCCGACCTCACGGCGAACAACAAAGAACATCAGCAGAACTCCGGCGGCATCACGTCGGATAACCTCACGACGTACGACGGCGCGACCCTGTACGCGATCGCGGAATCTCCCGCGAAGGCCGGCGTGATCTGGACCGGCAGTGACGACGGTCAGGTCAGCGTGACCAAGGATGGTGGCGCGCACTGGACGAATGTCACGAAGAACATTCCGAATCTGCCGCCCTGGGGCACGGTCTGGAGCATCGCGCCGTCGCACTTCGATGCCGGAACCGCGTACGCGGCGATCAATCTTCAGCATCAGGCGGACTACGACGCGCGCGTCTACAAGACGGCGGATTACGGCGCGACTTGGAAACTGATCACGTCAGGCGTGCCGAAAGGCGTGAATAGCAGCGCACACATCATCGTCGAGGATCCGGTGCGCAAAGGCATGCTGTACCTGGGCACCGACAACGCGCTGTACCTCACGTTGGACGACGGAGGCAATTGGACGCGTCTCCGCAACAATCTGCCGCCGGCTCCTGTGTATTGGATGCAGGTGCAGCCGCGGTTCAACGACCTGGTGATCGGCACGCATGGGCGCGGCGTCTACATTCTCGACGACGTCACGCCGCTCCGCGAGTGGGACGTTGCGCAATCACAAGACTTTCATCTCTTCAAGCCGCGGCCGGCGTATCGCTTCCGTCAAACGAACGATGGGCGCGAGTCCGATGTCGGCGCGCACGTGAGCGGAGAGAATCCGCCATACGGCGCGGACATCAACTTCTCTCTCAAAGCGCCCACCAACGACGTCCAGCTCACCTTCACCGGACCGGGTGGAACGATTCGCACGTTGAAGGTGAACGGACAGGCGGGGCTCAATCGCGTGTGGTGGGATTTGCGGTACGAGCCGGGTACGTCGATCCAGATGCAGACGCCGCCGCTCGATGCACCGTGGGCGGAGCCGCATCGCAACTACGCCGCGTACGGCACGCGCATTCCTCCGGCGGGACCGATCGTTCCGCCCGGCACCTACACTGTGCGCGTGAAAGCGGGCGCGCACGAAGAGAGCGCGCAGTTGATCGTTCTCGCCGATCCGCATTCGGCGGGGACCGCAGAGACCATTCGCGCTCAGGTCGCCTTTGCGCGCCAAGCACAGGCCGAAGCGAACGAAGCGGCCGAAATGATCAATCACTTGGAGCGGACACGCCGGCAGGTCGAGGATGCCGAGGCCACGCTCAACGCTGACGCGCAAAAGAATGCAGCGGCGATCTCAGCCGCCAAGGATTTTGACGCAAAGCTCAGCGCGGTCGAAGGCAAGTTGATTGACGTCCACAACACCGGACCGAGCGAAGACGCATTTCGGAATCCGGTGCAGCTCTACGAGCGTCTCAGTTGGATGATCGGACCGATGGTCGGCACGCCTGGCGGCGGCAGCGGCGGCGCCGATCTCGGGCCAACGACGCAGCAGATCGCGGTGAACGACGAGTTCAAGCAGCAGCTGACACAAATCCAAGCCGAATTCAAACAACTCATGGCACGCGGAACGGCGGCGTTCAACTCGGCGGTCAAGCAGGCCGGAGGCACAGCAACGATTCAACCGTGAACGAGGACGCGAGTCTCTGAATTGTATTCGCCGGTGAGGCGCGCCGCGGGACTGTTGCGCAGAATCTCACGCTGCTTGCTCGAGGCGGTGTTATCGGCTCATCGTATTTTCAGCAATCGCGGGCGGCGTCGAAGTACCTCGGCCAGCTCCTGGAGTGACTCATTCGTGAAAGGAAAGCCGTGCAAAAAGATCTTCTCCTAGAAATGGTGAAGCAAAATCAATTCACCAGCCACTTTTCCTTCGACAGGATTACCGAAGAAATGCCACGTCGAGGCTGACCGATCGGGCGGCGTCGATGGGCTTCATCTACCGTCATATTGGTGAAACGATGAACCTCTTCGGTCAATTTCTCGGCACGCCACCCGACGTGAAGAACACGACGATCGGGCAAGTAGACAACGGCCGGCACAATGATGTCAGCTACAGCCGAAGACTGATCGAGCGGGGATACCAAACGCTGCAAGACCTCGTCGAAAACGGCACCGAGGAGTACTGGCGGGGAACGATTGATACGCATGTTCGACGCTCGCGAGAACGTCGAGGCTGAAACCGTCGCCATTCGCGATCACTCACGTCCTGGATGACGAGCGGGCGAGGCGTTTAGCCAGCGCGCAACGACTCCAACGGATCGACCGTCACCGCCCGCCGCGCCGGCACGACACTCGCCGCGATGGCCACCGTCACCAACGCCGTCGCCGCGAATGCGAGCGCGACGAGGTCATAAGCGCCGACGCCGTATAACTGCGACGCCACTGCCCGTCCGGCGAGTAGCGCAAGCGGCAGCCCGGCAATCAATCCGATCGCGACGATGGTCAATGACTGCCCGAGCACCATGCCGACGACGCTACGGCCCTGCGCGCCGAGCGCCATGCGAATGCCGATCTCGCGCGTGCGCTGCGTCACCTGATAACCCATCACGCCGTACAGCCCCACCGCAACGAGCGACAGCGCGATTGCGCCGAACAACGATCCGAGCGCCGCCGAGATCCGCTCGCGCACGAGCGAGTCGTCGATCGATGCGGCAAGGGGCGTGGGGCCGTTTACGCCGATGCCCGGGGCGAGTGACGCGATCGTCCGCATGATCG
>JAICJQ010000187.1 GCA_025928335.1 Gemmatimonadaceae bacterium | reverse complement strand
CTCGGCTTCGTCATGCTGTTGGCGGTCTTCGGATAGACGGTGATGGCCGGCAATCGGCGCCTCGGAATTCTCGGGCTGCGGAGCCCCTTCCGACTCTTCGCTGCCACCGTGCCGTCCGTGGAGGCCATCGATGAACGCCGAGTGCGCGGCGTCGCCATGCTGGCCTTCGGCGTGTTTCTGCGGCCCTTTCTGCTGCCCGTCGTTGCTAGCCATCACTGCTCCTTGGAATCCCTGTCCGTAACCACGGATTCGTGGTCTGGATAACGGAGCGGCAAACGTGGGGCCACACCTGAGTTCTCACCTGTGAACTTTCTCAGACCAGTTCGCCGAGCACTTCTGGCTGTGCCATTCGTCGTCTCGACGCTTGTGGCACAGCACGACATGTCACGTATGGAAGCGGACACATCGCGCTCGCTCGTCGCGATGTCGCTCGACCGTGCTGCGTCCGGCACCTCGTGGCTCCCCGACGCGGCGCCGAGGCGGGCCATCCATCGTTCGCTCGGCGACTGGATGTTGATGGTTCACGGGTCGGTGTTTGGACAATACGATCGCCAGGAGACGCTCCACGGTGATTCCCAGTTCGGCGTGGTCGACTGGGAGATGCTGATGGCGGCGCGGCCCGTCGCGGGCGGCATGTTCGCGGCACGCGTGATGACGAGCTTGGAGGCGCTCGCGCTCGGTCGCCGCGGATATCCGGAGCTGCTGCAGTCAGGTGCGACCGACGCGGGCGGCCGGCTGGCGAACCGGCAGCATCCTCACGATCTCTGGAACGAGCTCGCCGCGACCTACGACCACGGCCTGACGTCGTCCATCGCGTTTTCCCTGTACGGCGGCGTGGTCGGTGAGCCGGCGCTGGGGCCAGTTGCCTATATGCATCGCCCCTCCGCCGACGCAGATCCGTTCGCGCCGCTTGGCCATCACTCGCAGGATGCGGCGCATGAGAGCTTTGGTGTGGTGACCGCCGGCGTGTACGGCGAGCGTGTGAAGCTCGAAGGCTCCGCGTTCAATGGTCGCGAGCCGGACGAGTACCGGTTCAACCTCGATTATCAGGGCGCGCGACTCGACTCCTACGCAACGCGACTCACCGTGAGCCTGTCGGCGGGCGTGACAGCGGCCGCCTGGGGTGGATACGTCTTCGACCACGACCCGCTCGACCCCGGTACTGGCATGCAGCGGTACGGCGCGTCGCTGCTCACCGTTCTGCCGGCGACGCGCGACGGCGCGTGGTCGGCGGCGCTCGTGGAAGGGATCGACATCCACCATCATGGCGCCCGGGCCCACAATCACGGAACCGAGCCGGCGAAAAGCTATCACGTCGCCGCGAGCACGCTCGTGGAGACGACGTACGAGCTCGGCGCCCGCGCGACGCTCTATGGACGAGTGGAGCAGGTGCAGAAGTCGGCCGACGATTTGGGATTCAACGGTGCGGACCTCATGCAGCTCTTCACGGTTCGCGCGCTGACGCTCGGCGGAACAACGGAGCTCATCGCGGCTCACGATCTGTCAATCGGAGTCGGGGCGCGCGGCACGGTGAATCTGGTGCCCGAGACGCTCGAACCGACGTACCAAACGCGTACGCCGCTCGGCTTCTCCGTTTTCCTCCGGGTGCGTCCGGCCAAATTGCACGCCCCCGCGATGGGAACAAACACTCCGGTGGCTGGATCGAGATAACGGCTCGTCGTATCATCCACTCGACTCAGCCGGCCATTCCGATTGCGATCGCTCCTCAACTACTTCCTCCGCGGCCTGGTTGTCGTCGCACCGGTCGCTCTGACGGTGTACGTCTGCGTCGTGATCTTCACGACGATCGACAGCTGGCTGCATTTGCCGGTGCCTGGCGTAGGCTTTCTCGTCATGCTCCTGCTCATCACTGGCGTCGGCTTCGTTGCGTCGAACTTGATCACGACCAGCCTGATCGGCTTCGTCGATCGCGCCCTCGAGCGGCTTCCATTTGTCCGCCTGCTCTATTCGTCGGCCAAGGACATGCTCAATGCCTTTGTCGGAGAAAAAAGGCGGTTCGACAAGCCCGTGCTCGTGTCGGTGACGTCCGATGGATCCGTGAAGGTGCTCGCCTTCCTGACGTCCGACTCACTCGCCGCGCTTGGCGCCGCGGATCATGTGACTGTCTACATGCCGCAGTCATACGGCCTCGCCGGCCATATTCTCGTCGTGCCGTCGAGTCACGTCCGGCGCATCGATGCGGACGCGGCAGAGGTGATGGCGTTCATCATTTCCGGAGGCGTGACGCAGGTCGAGACAAAGGCGGTCAAGACGCCTTGAGGTACGCGGTGCCGCGCGGCTGGGTATGGTTCTTTCACTCGCCCTCGCGTTTTCCGGACTCGCTTCGGGGTTGAGCATTGGCTTCAGCTTTCTCGCGGTCGCGTTGCTCATCCCGCAAATGGGCGCCGAGCATCGAGCGATTGCATCGGCGATTGCCTATCCCTTGGGTTTCGTGTTCGTCGTGTTTGGCCGGCATCAGCTCTTTACGGAGAACACACTCGAGCCGGTGATTCCGCTGCTCGAACGACGAGATGCACGGACGCTGCGGAGCGTGCTTCGCCTGTGGGGCATTGTTCTCGCCGCGAACCTGGTCGGGGCGGCCCTGTTTGCCCTCGTGTTATCTCGGACTCGAATGCTCGAACCGGCGTTGAACGGAAGTCTGATCGACGTCGCGCGCGACACAACCAAGGGTGGGGCGACGCTCGTCTTCTACAAAGGCATTTGGGCGGGCTGGCTCGTCGCGCTCATGGCGTGGCTCGTCGCATCGGCGCGAGAGACGACCGCGCAGATCATACTGGTTTGGCTTGCTACGGCGCCGATCGCGGCGTTTGGATTCAAGCACTCGATCGCGGGCGCGACCGAGGCATTCTACCTCGCCTGGTTGGGCGATCAGAAATCGTCGCCGAGTGAATGACCTGCATTAGCTTGCGGCGTGGCTGAACACGGATACCCGTTCGACATACGTCCATCGCCGATTCAAGGACTTGGCGCGTTCGCCACGCGACGAATTCCCGCCGGAACTCGTCTGATAGAATATGCGGGGGAGCGACTCAGCCCGGCCGAAGCGGACGCGCGCTATCCGGACGTCGAGGGCGACCGACACCACACGTTCTTGTTCGCGATCGACGACGATGTCGTGATCGACGCCGCCGTCGGCGGCAACGAGGCGCGTTTCATCAACCACTCGTGCGATCCCAATTGCGACGCGGTGGTCGACGACGGTCGTATCTGGATCGAGACCATTCGCGAGATCGAGCCGGGCGACGAGCTCGCCTACGATTACGCGTATGTCCTCGAGGAACGCCACACCCCGGCCGCGAAGCGTCGCTATCCCTGCACCTGCGGCGCCCGCAACTGTCGCGGTACCATCCTCGCCCGCAAACGCTCATAACTGCGCCAACGGGGTCAGACTCCGTTTAAAAAACGGAGTCTGACCCCGTTCGGGAACCGGAAGAGCGTGAAGCGAAGCTTAACTGCGGTTTTCTCGTCGACTCTGACCCGTTCAAAAAACGAAGTCTGGCCCTATCCGCGGCGTTTTGGTACTGATTGGTATCGAAAAATGGTCAACCGCCGGAACGCGGCCAGATGTTGTTCGCCTTGTCGACGTCTACGATCCGGTTCGTCGGGTCGAGCTGAACTTTCGTCAGTTTCTTGCCCTTGAACTCGTAGATCCGATCGTAGAAGAGCGGGTTCGTGCTCCACACCTCGGCGGGGTAGGACACGTCCTGTGTCGAACCGTCGCTGAACGTGAAGCGAGCCCGAATGGGCAGGACGCCTTTTGCGTAGTTGCGGAATCGAACGGCGACCGAGTCGATGTCCCCCACTTGCTTGTGCGCGACCGTATCGATGCCGACGTCGAAGTGCTCGTTCTCGAGGAACCACTCGCGGAAGAACCAATCGAGCCGCCTCCCGCTGACGTCTTCCATCGTCTTGAAGAAATCCGCCGGACCTGGGTGCTTGAATGCCCAGCGACGCGCGTACTCGCGGAACGCCTCGTCGAACGCCTGCGGTCCGAGAATCTCGTCGCGGAGCTGTGCGAGACCGACCGCGGTCTTCACATACGCGTTCTCGCCGAGGAGCTGCGGGTTGATCCGGTCGGGTTGCACCTCGAGCGGCTCGTCGACGTTGTGCTGCATGAAGTTTTCGACCAACGCCCGATTCTCGGCGACGCGTTGCTCGTACGTGCCCTTCTCGGGATACCGACGCGCCTCTGAGAAGTAGTTGATGAAGGTATTGAACCCTTCATCCTGCCACATGTGCATCCGCTCGTTCGAGCCGACGATCATCGGGAACCACATGTGTCCGATCTCGTGCGTCACCACGTTGTACAACTCGTACTTGTCGGCGCTCTTGTTTTCCATCGCGACCATTGGGTATTCCATGCCACTGATCGGTCCTTCGATCGCAGTGATCTGCGGATACGGATACGGGAACCAACGCTCCGAGTATTCCATGATCGACATGCGGGACATGTCGGCCGCGTCCTTCCACGTGTCGATCGCGCTTGGCCGGTAAAAGGCGTACGCCATGTGGCCCTGCCAGCTCGACGCGTCCCACATGAATTCCGGCGATGCCCCCCAGACCGCGTCGCGCACGTTCTTCGCCGTGAACCGCCAGGTCATCGTCCCCGTCTTCCGCGGACGCGCGCTGCCGCTCTTGAGCTCCGCGTCGGTGACGATATGCACGGGAGTGTCGGACTTCGACGCCTGCGCAAGGCGAGACACCTGCGCCGGCGTCAGGACTTCGGCGCCGTTTTGCAGCGCGCCGGTCGCGGCGACGATGTATCCGGCGGGCACGGTGACGGAGAGATTGTAGTCTCCGTACTCGAGATAGAACTCGCCCTGTCCGAGATACGGCTCGGTGTTCCAGCCGCGGAGATCATCGTACACGCACACACGCGGATACCACTGCGCGAGCTCGTACAGCGCGCCGTCGCGGCCCATGCGATCGGCGCCGTGTTCAGGAATCATGAAGTGCCAGGCGACATCGAACGTCGCGACCTGACCCGGTGCGAGGGGCGACGCGAGATCGACCTTCATCACCGTACCTTCGACACGAGATTTGAGCGGCGTCTTCTTACCGGCGCTCACCTGATTGAACCGGTCGATCATGTCGCCGCCCTCGAAGTTCCGCGCGCCGAAACGCGAATCAGGCGGAAAAACGAAGGAGTTCAGCGACCCGTTCTTGAAGGCGTTTTGCTCGACCTGGAACCAGACGAAGCGCAACGTGTCCGGCGAATTGTTCGTGTAGCGAAGCGTCATCTCGCCGTGCAGCGTCTTCGCGACGGTGTCGAGCGTTCCGTGCAAGTCATAGTCGGCGCGCTGCTGCCAATAGCGCGGACCCGGAGCGCCGGATCCGCTCCGGTACACGTTCCCCGGCGGAAGGTTGAGCGGCGCGAAAAGCGACGTGTCCGGCGCACCGCTCGCGTCGAATGTGCGGGCCGGATTCACGGAGCGCGGCGGCTGCTGCGAAGTGCCCTGAGCGACGGCTGACGTGATCAATGGCGAACTGAACGCGGCGACGAGCACCGCAATGACAAAGGAACCGTTCACTGTTTTCATGAGATCGATCGGGCTAAAGACCGGTATGCGAACCGACGAGGCTGCCGCCTGCTGAAGCGGTTCACCGCTTCATATATACCCTCGTTTTTCCGTCGCGTTCGAACGCAAGGACGTTGTAAGCCTGCTTGGTCGCGCCTTCCATGCCGGGCGATCCGATAGGCATGCCTGGTACCGCAAGACCCATGACCGGGAGGTTTTCGGCGAGCAGCTTCTTGATCGCGTCGGCCGGCACATGGCCTTCGATAACGTATTTCCCGACGACGGCTGTATGACACGACTGTAGCGCGTCCGGCACACCCATCGCGCGTTTGACTGATGGCATGTCAGCCGTGTCGCGTGCGGTCGCCACGAAGCCGTTCGCGCTCAAATGCTTGATCCATCGCACGCAACATTCGCAACCCGGATCCTTGTAAACTGCCACGACTGGCAGCGCCGTTGCCGCAACGAATCGGCGTGAAAGCAGAACGCCCGCGACGCCGAGCGCGGACGAACGAAACCAATCGCGGCGAGAGAGCATGATTGAACCTCCGATACAGCGATGATGAATGCCGATGCTGAATCTAGCCGCGTCCTGGGGGGCGACCGGCCTCCGTCGAGCGCGACACGGGGTCGCGTCGCGTCGATGGTGACGTTTGATTCCGGCATGCTCGAGACGCCCCGCCCTGAGCTACGCGACAGGATCGCGTTGCGCGTGCTGCAAATCGGATCGATCGCGGTGGTCGTCGCATCACTTCCTTACAAAGCATTCGACCTCGATCGGTATTTCGTCCCGAAGGAGCTCGTCCTGCACGTCTGCGCCGTCGTCACGGCGGTGCTCCTGCTGCGTGCGCGTCCGCGGTTGACGCTGACGGTCATCGACGTCGTGCTGATCGCATTTCTCGTTGCCGGCCTGCTTTCGGCCGCCGCCGGCGTGAACCCGTGGGCTGCGGAGCGCGCGCTCGCCATCTCCTGCTCGGGCCTGGCGCTTTTCTGGTCGGCGTCGGCGGTGCGTCGAGCGGGATATGTCGCGCCCTTGCTCGGCGCGCTCGCCGTTGGCATCGTCATCGCCGCCGCGACATCGCTCGCGCAGGCATACGGCCTTCAGACGGAGTACTTCAGCCTGAATCGCGCGCCCGGCGGCACATTCGGCAACCGGAACTTCATCGCGCACCTTTGCGCCATCGGCGCGCCGGTCGTCGCGCTGGTCGCGCTCACCGCGCGTCGTGGCGTCGGCAGCGTGTTCGGCGCGGTCTCGATGGCCGTCGTCGCCGCGGCGCTCGTGATGTCGCGAAGTCGCGCGGCGTGGCTTGCCATTCTCGTGCTCGCGGTGCCGGTCGGGGTGCTCGGCGCGGGAACGTGGAGCCGCTGGTGCGAGCCGCGGACGGTACGGCGTCTCATCGTGCTCGGTGCGGCGGCCGCCGTCGGTGCCGTCGCCGCCGTTTTCCTCCCCAATCGTCTCGAGTGGAAGAGCGACTCGCCGTATCTCGATTCCGCGGCGGGTTTAGTAAACTATAAGGGCGGCAGCGGGCGCGGTCGCATCGTTCAGTACACGAACTCCCTGCGCATGACGCGCGCCAACCCCCTGTTTGGCGTCGGCCCGGGCAACTGGCCCGTCGTGTACCCGAAGTACGCGTCGCGCGGTGACCCGTCGATGTCGAGCGACGACGGTGTAACGTCGAATCCGTGGCCGAGCAGCGACTGGGTGGCATATCTGTCGGAGCGCGGTGGGATCGGCATGGTGCTGTTGCTCGCGACGATGGTTGGTCTGCTCGTTCGCGCGCTTGCGGACCTGCGGCGCCAGGATCGAAACGCAGAGCAGGTGTTGACGGCCATCGCACTCGTGGGAACGCTCGTCGCCACGGCGGTCGTCGGCGCGTTCGACGCGGTGCTCCTCATCGCCGCGCCGACGTTTTTCGTCTGGACGCTCGCCGGCGTTCTGTCGCCAACGCCGGAGAACGGCTACTCCGTCGGCCGATGGGCGTCGGTGTTGGCGATGCTTGGCGTCGTCGTCTACGGCGGAATCGCGGTCGCTCGCACCGCCTTTCAAATTGCCGCGATCGCCACATTCAGTATGTCGTCCCGCCTCGCGACGCTCGAACGCGCGTCCTCGTACGATCCGGGGAGCTATCGGATCCATACGCGATTGGCGGCGGCGTATCTGTCGCGCGGCGACTGTACGCATGCCCGCCCGCACGCGCGTGCGGCGCGCGGACTCTTTCCCAGCGCCGCGGAGCCGCGTCGGATTCTGTCGTCGTGCGGCGGCAAGTGAATGGCGACGAACCAACACGTCGCCAATGTCGGCGAGCGGGGTGCGCGGCGGCGCCGGCGAGCCGGGATTCTGCTGTGCACGTTGGCGGCGGCGGCGCTCATCGTGCTGCTCGTCGTCGACGCCCCATCGTGGTGCCGCTTGCTCGTCGGTGTGCCCGCCGGCTTGGGCGCCGCCGAGCTTCTGCAAGCGCGTGAAAAGACGTGAGTCGTGCTCGCCACGCTCGGGAAGCGTGAGCGCGACGCCGGCGATCCGGATCTGTCACAAGCCGAACGGCCGATCGTGCGCCGTCAAGCGTTAGGCGTCGTCGGCCGTTCGGTGTTGATCGCGATCGCCGCGGCGATCTTCGCGTATCTCGTCTGAGTCGCTATCGCGAAAGCTGAGCGCTCGATGGTGGATTCCCGCGCGCCGGAGGGAAGGGAACACCGCCCGGCTTTCCGCGCTCCGGCAGTAAATACTGCGCCGGCGGCGGTTCGTTGTAGCCGCGGTGGCAGGTCGCGCAGGTGACCTTGGGTGTGTCCCTCGGATAAAGCTTCGGCAACGTCACCGTATTAATGTCGTTCTGCATCTGCTGCATGAACCGCGCGCGGACTTTATCGTTGGACGTGTCGCTCGCAAAGTTGCCTTGATTCGCCAGGCGATGGCAATTGGTGCAATTCCAGCTCAGGGCTTGCGCGTAGTCTTTGTCCATCTTCGTCACTAACTGCGCGGCGGTGATTCCCTTCAATACTTTGATGTTCTTGAAGACTTGTTCGGCCGGCTGATCCTCGCGGCCGGCGATCTCCTGCATGACTTTGGCGATGTAACCGGCGCGAAGTTTCGCCAGGCTGTCGCGCGACGGTGGAATTCGCCGCGGCGGTACCGTGACCGGCGCGTTCCCTGACGGAACGTTCGCCGCCGCCGGCGCG
>JAICJQ010000263.1 GCA_025928335.1 Gemmatimonadaceae bacterium | reverse complement strand
TGCGGCCACGTTAAACATCCGCTAAAGCGCCAGCCCGGGCGCTTTCGTCGCGGGCATTTTCTTTTTGTCCTGTATGTCCAAGTCCGGCACTCAGCCTTCAGCTTTCGACGCGCCGCATGCACCGCCGGTGGGCCAGCGTCGCGATTATCTCGCCGCCGTTGCGGACCGTGTCCTCGTGTTCGACGGCGCGATGGGCACAAACATTCAGCGCTTTCATCCGACCCCTGAGGATTACGGTGGAAAGTCGCTTGAAGGGTGCAATGACCATCTCGTCCTGACTCGGCCGGACATCATTCAATCGATCCACGAGTCCTTTCTCGCCGTCGGTTGCGATGTCGTCGAGACCTGCACGTTTCAGTCGACGCCACACCGGCTCCGCGAGTGGGGGATCGAAGAGAAAACCCGTGAGCTGAATGTCGCCGCGGCCCGATTGGCGCGCGCGGCGTGCGACAAGTTCTCGACGCCCGACAAGCCGCGCTTCGTCGCGGGCTCGATCGGTCCAACGGGATTGCTCCTGTCGAGCAGCGATCCCGTGCTGTCGAACACGACGTTCGGTGAGCTCGAGGAGAATTACTACGTCCAGGCGAAGTATCTCGTGGAAGGGGGCGTCGACGTCCTCCTCGTCGAGACGGCGCAGGACATCCTCGAGGTGAAAGCCGCGATCTCCGGGTTTGAGCGCCTGTTCGCCGAAATCGGACGTCGCGTCGCGATCCAGGCCCAGGTCACGCTCGACACGAGCGGTCGCATGCTCCTCGGGACCGACATCGCCAGCGCGATGACGACGCTCGAGGCGTTGCAAATCGACGTCATCGGCCTCAATTGCTCGACCGGGCCGGAGCACATGCGCGAGCCAATTCGCTTTCTCGCGTCGAACTCGTTGCGTCCGGTGTCGTGCATTCCCAACGCCGGCCTCCCGCTCAACACCGGCACGGGCGACGCCGTGTACCCGCTCGAGCCCGGGCCGATGGCCGATATGCTCGGCGAGTTCGTCGAGCAGTTCGGCGTGCGCGTCGTCGGCGGGTGCTGCGGCACGCGTCCGGAGCATTTGAAGGCGATCGTCGAAAGGCTGGCGGCGGGCGGCGGGCGACGGGCGACGGGCGAACCGCACGCCGCTGCCGCCTTCCACAGTCCATCGCCAATGGCCGGCTCCGTTCGTGGCTCGCGTATCCCGCGCGCATCCAGCGCCATGCGGGCGACGGACTTCGATCAGAATCCAAAGCCGCTGCTGATCGGCGAACGTGTCAATGCGCAGGGTTCGCGAAAGGTGAAGCGTCTGCTGCTCGCCGATGACTACGAGGCGATCGCGGATGTGGCGCGCGAGCAGGTGGACTCGGGCGCGCACGTGCTCGACGTCTGCGTTGCCGTGACGGAGCGTGCCGACGAAGCGGAGCAGATGGCGAAGGTCGTCAAGCTCCTGTCGATGACCGTCGACACGCCGCTCATGATCGACTCGACCGAGCCGGCCGTCATCCAGCGCGCGCTCGAGACGATTCCGGGCCGGGCGATCATCAACTCCATCAACATGGAGAATGGTCGCGAGCGCATCGACCGCGTCGTTCCGCTCGCCAAGCAACACGGCGCGGCGCTCGTCGCGCTGACGATCGACCAGGTCGGCATGGCGAAGACGCGCGAGCGAAAGCTCGAGGTCGCGCGGAAAATCTACGAGATCGTCGTTGGCGAATACGGGCTCAAACCACAGGATCTGATCTACGACGACCTGACGTTCACGCTGGCGACGGGCGATCAGGAGTGGGTCGACTCCGCTGTCGAGACGATTGAAGGGATTCGACTGATCAAGCGCGAGTTGCCGGGCGTGTTCACGAGCCTCGGCGTCTCGAACGTCAGCTTCGGCCTGGCGCCTGACGCGCGCGCGGTGCTCAACTCCGTGTTCCTGCACCATTGCGTGGAAGCTGGCCTCGACATGGCCATCGTGAATCCCGCCCACGTGCAACCGTACGCGGAGATTCCGGGCGACGAGCGCGCGCTGGCCGACGAGCTCGTGTTCAATCGCCGGCCGGACGCATTGCAGCGGTTCATCGAGCATTTCGATAAACCGACTGGCGACGGGCGACGGGCGGCCGGCGACGAGAAGGCGGATCCGACCGCCGATATGACGGCGGATCAGCGAGTGCACTACATGGTGGTGCACCGAAAGAAGGACGGCATTGAAGCGGCGCTCGATGCGGCGGGCGTGCGAGAGCAACCCGTGCGTGTGTTGAACGAAGTGTTGCTTCCGGCGATGAAGGAAGTCGGCGACAAATTCGGCGCGGGTGAGCTCATTCTGCCGTTCGTGCTTCAGTCGGCTGAGGTGATGAAAAAGTCCGTGAAGCACCTCGAGCAGTTCCTCGAGCGTGCGGAGGGATACACGAAAGGCAAGGTCGTGCTGGCGACCGTGTACGGCGACGTGCACGACATCGGCAAATCGCTCGTCAACACGATTCTATCGAATAACGGCTACACCGTGTTCGACCTCGGCAAGCAGGTGCCGGTGAACACCATCATCGAGAAGGCGCTCGAGGTCGGCGCCGACGCAATTGGTTTGTCGGCGCTGCTCGTCTCGACGTCGAAGCAGATGCCGCTTTGTGTGCAGGAGCTGGATCGTCGAGGACTCAAGATTCCGGTCATGATCGGCGGGGCGGCGATCAACCGGCGCTTCGGCCGGCGGGCGATGTTCGTCGAGGGCGAGCGCGCGTACGACTCGGGTGTTTTCTACTGCAAGGACGCATTCGAAGGACTGGAGACGATGGATCGTCTCCAGGATGACAACGCTCGCGCACCGTTCATTGCCGGCGTGATCGACGACGCGCGGAACGACAAGTTCTTGCATACGACCGTCGGGAAGGACATCTCGGCGGGCACGAGCGGGGGCGCGCGAAGCGATGTGTCGGCGGACAACCCTGTCCCACGCGCGCCGTTCTTTGGAGTGCGGACGCTGAACGACGTTCCGCTCGACGAGGTTTTCGCGCTGCTCGACCTCGATGAGCTCTATCGCCTCCAGTGGGGCGGACGGGGGTCGGGGCCGGAATTCGACGACATGGTTCGCACTGAATTCCGCCCAACGCTCGAGCGGCTCGAGGCGTCGGCCAAGCGCGAGGGCTGGATCAAGCCGCGCGCGATCTACGGGTATTTCCCCGCCCAGGCGTCTGGAAACACGCTCCTCGTCTTCGATCCGGACGCGTACGCCGCCGACGGATCGACGAAGGAGATCGCCCGTTTCCACTTCCCGCGACAGGAAGGACGCGAACGGCTTTGTATCGCCGACTACTTCCGCTCCTCCGATTCGAGCGACATCGACGTTGTTGCATTCCAGATCGTCACCGTCGGCGATGAAGCGACCGCTCGCTTCCAGGAGCTCCAGGGCGCCGGCGAGTACACCGAAGCGTTCTTCGCTCACGGACTCGCCGTCGAAACAGCGGAAGCGGTGGCAGAGTGGATGCATCGTCGGGCGCGCCACGAGCTCGGTGTGCCGGCGGGACAAGGCAAGCGCTACTCGTGGGGCTATGGCGCGTGTCCC
>JAICJQ010000221.1 GCA_025928335.1 Gemmatimonadaceae bacterium | reverse complement strand
CGTCTACGCAGTCGCCGACGCCGCCGACGGCAAAGGCGGCTTCTTTCGCTCGCGCGATGCCGGCGCGAGTTGGGAGCGCATGAGCGGCTATCAATCCGGCGGCAACTACTACAACGAGATTTTCGCCGACCCAAAGCATCCCGACCGCGTCTACGCGGTCGACGTGAATCTTCAGGTGACGGAGGACGGAGGGCGGACCTTTCACCGAGTCGGTGAAGTGTTCAAGCACGTCGACAACCACTCCGTTTGGATCGACCCCGACGCCACCGACCACCTGATTGTCGGATGTGATGGTGGCGTGTACGAGACATACGATCGCGGTCGCACCTGGCGCTTCATGGCCAATCTTCCGATCACGCAGTACTACCGCGTGGCGACCGATGAATCGAAGCCATTTTATCGCGTGTACGGCGGCGCGCAGGACAACTTCTCGGTCGGCGGTCCGAGCCGCACGCGAACGAACAATGGCATCCGTAACGCCGATTGGTTCATCACGTCGGGCGGCGACGGATTCGGCAGCGTGGTCGATCCCGTGGATCCAAATACCGTGTACGCCGAGTCGCAGTTCGGCGGCCTCTCACGCTTCAATCTGAAGACCGGTGAATCCGTCGGCATTCAACCGTTCGATGAAACGAACGGTGAGGCGCTGCGCTGGGGGTGGGATACGCCCCTGTTCATCAGCCCGCACTCCCACACTCGCGTCTACTTCGCGGCCAACCGCTTGTACCGAAGCGACGACCGGGGCGACAGCTGGCGTGCAATAAGCCCTGATCTCACCCGACAGATCGATCGCAACCGGTTGCGCGTCATGGATCGCGTTTGGGGCGTGGACGCCGTCGAGAAGAACGTGTCGACGACGCTCTTCGGCACGATCATCACCATCGCGGAGTCGCCGGTCAAGGAAGGCGTGTTGTTCGCCGGCACGGACGACGGTCGCCTGTCGATCAGCGAGGACGCCGGCGCGCACTGGCGCTCGACCGACCGCTTTCCCGGCGTTCCCGACACGTCGGTCGTGCAGCGAGTGCTGCCGTCGGTGCACGATGCGAATACAGTCTACGCCGTCTTTCAGAACCATCAATCGGGAGACTTCAAGCCGTATGTCCTGAAGAGCACGGACCTTGGCCGCACGTGGACGAGCATCACCGGCGATCTCCCGGCGCGCGGTTCCTCGTGGACGATCGCGGAAGATCACGTCGATCGAAATTTGTTGTTCGTCGGCACGGAGTTCGGACTCTTCTTTACCCGCGACGGCGGCAAGCGTTGGGTGCAGCTCAAGGGCGGGCTGCCGACGATTCAGGTGCGCGACCTGGCGATTCAACGTCGGGAAAACGATCTGGTCGTGGCGACCTTCGGGCGCGGCTTCTACATCCTCGACAACTACGCGCCGCTTCGCTCGATCGACGAGCAGACGCTCGCGCAGCAAGCGGTGGTCTTCCCGGTGAAGACCGCGCCGCTCTACGTAGAGTCGCTGCCGCTCGGGTTGCCGGCCGTCGCGTTCCAGGGACACAACACGTACATGGCGCAGAATCCGCCATTCGGCGCGGTGTTCACCTACTACCTCAAGGACGCGATCGAGTCGCGACGAACGCAGCGACAGAAAGCCGACGCGTCGCTCGCCAAGAAGAACGCCGATGTGCTCTATCCGTCGTGGGACTCGCTCAAAGCCGAAGATCGCGAAGAGGAACCGGCGGTCGTGGTCACGGTGAGCGATGCGAGCGGTCAGGTGGTTCGCCGATTCACCGCGCCGACGTCAGCCGGCATGAACCGCGTCGCGTGGGACCTGCGCCTCCAACCGACGGATCCGGTGGACGGTCCGCCGTACAAGCCGGATCCCGATTTTCCCTTCACGTCCCCACCGGTTGCGCCGTTCGCGCCGCCGGGGGATTATCAGGTTTCCTTCGCGAAGCGTGTCGACGGCGTATTCACGCCGCTCGGCACGACGCAACGGTTCCAAGTGGTGGACGTCGACAGCGTGCCCGGTCGCACGATGGCAACGATCGCCGATCAACGAAAGATCGCCGAGCTCGAACGGTCGGTGCTCGGTACCTCGGCGCTGATCGACGAAAGCCTGCGTCGCATTGCATTTCTCAAGCGCGCGATCGATGAGACGCCCGGGGCCGATACATCGCTCGCCCATCGTGTCCGCACGCTCGAGCAACAGCTTCGAGATGCAGGCGAGTCGCTCAACGGTGATCCGACCCGCGCGCGGCGCAACGAGGCCGCGCCGCAATCCATGACGACCAGACTTGGCGGGGCGATCGGGAGCGCGTGGAGCACATCGCTCACGGCGCTGAACCCGTCGCAACGCGCGCAGATCGACATCGTGCGCCGAGAGTTTGACGGCGTCCTCGCGCGCGTGCGACAACTCGTCGACGTCGACTTGAGGAATCTCGAGCAAGCGTCCGAGGCAGCCGGAGTGCCGTGGACGCCCGGCCGCCTGCCGAAGCCGCCGGCGTAGATACCCCTGCAGTTCCCCCTTGCGGCGCCTCGATCCCGGTGCCTAGCTTCCCCTCTAATTCAGAGGGGACAGGATGCTGAATCCGGATGGCGGTCTGCTGCGCGGCACGCTCGACGTGCTCATCCTCAAGGCGCTGAGTTGGGGCCCGCGCCATGGCTACGCGGTGGCCGAGTGGGTTCAGGCGATCACGGAAGGCGAGTTGCTGGTCGAGGAAGGACCGCTCTACACCGCGCTGCACCGCCTCGAGAAGAATGGGCTTTTGACGAGTGAGTGGGGCTACTCGGACAACAATCGCCGCGCCAAGTACTACGAGCTCAGTCGCGCCGGCAAGCAGCAACTTCGCGCTGAAGTATCGTCGTGGGAGCGCTACGCGCGCGCCGTCGGGAAAGCACTGGCCGCGGCGTCACCGTCTGTCGCCTAGAGCACGACGGCGGCCCCATGCGGCGCGTATTTCGGCTTCCGGTCATGGCTCGTGTCGATCGCGAGGTGGACGAGGAGTTCGCCTTTCATCTCGATATGCGGGTGCGGCGTCTCGTCGAATCCGGCTGGACGCCCGAGGCGGCGCGAGTCGAAGCGCTGCGACAGTTCGGCGACGTGAGTACGGTGCGCGACTCGTGCGTGGCCATCGATCGTCAACGGGAGCGTGCAATGCGACGCGCAAATCTGATCTCCGAGCTCGTGCAAGACACTGCGTTCGCGCTGCGAACCCTTCGCCATAACCTCGGGTATGCGGCGGTGATCGTCGTTGCGTTGGCCATCGGCATCGGAGCCAACACCGCGATCTTTACGCTCGTCGACGCGCTGCTCATGACGTCGCTGCCGGTGAAGAACCCGCATGAGCTGGTCGCTGTCGGCGATCCGCGACGCACCGGCGGCATGTCGATCGGCTCCCCGCGCACCGATCTGATGTCGTACCAACTCTACAAAGATCTCGTTCGCGAGAACACGGTGTTCAGCGACGTCGTGGCGACCGGGCGAAGCAATCGCCTCGACGTGCGCATCGACAGCACGAATCAGGAGCTCGAACATCCGCGCGCGCGGTACGTCACGGGTAATTACTTCCCGGTGCTCGGCGTCAGCGCGTCCGCCGGTCGCACTTTTGGGCCCGAGGTGGACCAGAATATCGATGCCGCGCCAGTGGCGACGATCAGCTACGGGTACTGGACGCGACGCTTTCACAACGACGGCGGTGTCATCGGCAAAACGATTCTCGTCAACAACGTCCGCATCACGATCGTCGGCGTAGCGCCGCGGGGGTTCACCGGCGAAGTCGTCGGCGTGTATACCGACATCTGGCTGCCGGTCGCCATCTCTGACGCACTGAATCCCAACCGACGCACGATCGACGATCGCACGATCAGCTGGCTCCTCGCGCTCGGAAGGCTCAGGCCGGGAGCGACCCTCACCCAGGCGCAGCAGCAGGTCTCCACGATTCTGCAGCGCTCTCTCGTAAGCCACGCCACACCGACCGACGCCAAGGCGTTCCTCGAGGTCAAGCCGAAGTACTACATCAGCGACGGCGCGCGAGGCTTTTCGCGCGTTCGCTCGACCTTCCAGGCGCCACTCCTCACGCTGATGACCGGCGTCGCACTCCTGCTGTGCATCATCTGCGCGAACGTCGCCAACCTGATGCTCGCACGGTCGATCGCGCGCGGTCGAGAACTGTCGGTGCGTCAGGCGCTGGGCGCCGGTCGCTCGCGGCTCGTTCGACAGTTGCTCACGGAAAGCATGGTCCTCGCGGCGCTGAGCGCCGCCGCGGGCCTTTTGGTCGCCTGGTGGGGAAGCCGCACGCTCCTCCATCTGGCCTCGGCGGGCCAGCTGAATATCGGAATGAATTTGACGGTACTCGCATTCACGCTTGGCGTCTCGCTGGCCGCGGTCGCGCTGTTCGGATTGCTCCCCGCCCTGCGCGCATCGCGGTTTGATCTCGCGTCGTCAATCCGCTCAGGTGCGCAGTCGCTCTCCGGGTCGCTCGGGAGTCGGGGACAGCGCGCCCCACTCGGCAAGCTTTTGATTGCCTCACAGGTGACGCTGTCGGTCGTGCTGCTCGTCGGCGCGACGATGCTCGCCCGGAGCCTGCGCAACACGCAAGCCACCGACATCGGTGTGGATCGGGATCATCTCGTGATCGTGGACGTCGACGTCCTGGCGCGCGGCTACCGCGGTCCCGCATTGAACCGGCTCGCCGGCGATCTCCGTGACCGAATCGCCGCGATCCCCGGAATTGCCGCGGTCGGCTTCACGGAGAACGGAGTTTTCTCCGGGACGGACAATGGTACGACGCTCCAGGTTCCCGGATTCGCGGCGCGATCGGTCGAGGATACACTGATCGCGTACGACCATGTCTCGGCGGGGTATTTCGCGGCGACGGGTACGCGGGTGGTCGAGGGACGAGAGCTCACCGAAGCGGACGAGAACAGGCACGTGCAGACCGTCGTCGTGAACGCGTCGTTCGCGAAATTCCTTTTCCCCGGCGTCTCGGCGGTCGGGCGGTTCTTTCGATCCGACTCGCTGACACTGCAGATCGTCGGCGTCGTCGGTGATATCCACCAGAATGACATCAAGGAGACCAAGCTTCGGCGGATGTACCTGCCATACGTCAACACCGATTCGGCCGGCGAACCGGGCGCGCTTCGGCTCGTCGTTCGCACCGTCGGCGACCCGCCGAGCCTCGTGCAGCAGATTCGAAAAGCCGTGGTGTCGGTCGATCGGTCCCTCCCGATCGACGGCGTCGATCCGTTGTCGGCGCTCTTGCGGGACTCGATCTCACAGGAGCGGCTCGTCGCGCAACTCGCCACGGCGTTCGGCGCGCTGGCCCTCCTCCTCGCGGCGATCGGATTGTATGGCTTGATGACCTATACGATTTCTCGGCGCACTCGCGAGATCGGCCTGCGCATCGCTTTGGGTGCGCAGCGCGGGCAGGTGCTCGGCTTGGTCCTCCTCGACGCGATGCAACTCGTCGTCGTCGGGCTGGTGGTGGGCGTCTTCGCCGCCTACCTCTCGACAGGACTGCTGAAAACTCAGCTCAACGGCGTGAACCCCGGCGATCCGCTGTCGATCGCGGTCGCGGCGGTGATCCTTCTGTCGGCGGCGATCGTCGCCGCGCTCCTCCCCGCCCTTCGGGCAGCCCGCGTCGAGCCGATAATCGCCCTCCGTTCCGAATAGCCCGCCCACCATCATTCCGCCGCGGTAGGGTCAGACCCCAAAAAAGGATGGAGTCTGACCCCGTTTAAAGATGGAGTCTGCCCCCAAATTGAAGGGAATTGGCGATAGTGGGGTCAGACCCCATGAAGGAAATTGGTATGTAGATGTAGCAAAAGGCGTCGCGTGGGCTTGAGAATCGCGGGGATTTGGGCAAATTCTGCCGATGCAGCGCGTAAGATTTTTCGTAATAGCGGCAGCCAGCCTTGGCGTCGCATGTGGAGGGGGTGGGGGCGATAGCACCGGGCCGCCGCCGGCAGACAACACGCCGGCCAGCATCGCGCTGTCCCCATCGTCGGCGATCACTCTTGTGTCGGGCGTGACCAGCAACATCACCGCGACCGTGAAGGCCAAGGATGGCCGCACGATATCCGCGAGCGTTGTGTGGAGCGCCGACGACCCGAGCATCGTATCCGTTGCACTCGGCTCTATCACGGCGGTAAAGGTCGGGACCACCAACGTCACCGCGCGCGCGGGCACCGTGTCCGCGTCGGT
>JAICJQ010000088.1 GCA_025928335.1 Gemmatimonadaceae bacterium | reverse complement strand
GTCGAGCTCGCGCGCGGCCTGTGCATTCTGTCCAGCCGTCAGTGCGATCAACGCGGCTTGGAAGCGAGACTCGGCGGCGCGCGCGCTCGTCGGGTATGCGCGCGACAAGTCCAGATACGTTGCACGCGCCTCCGTGTCGTTGCCGTTATCTGTGACGAGATCAGCGTAGAGCGACATCGCCGAACTCGCCGCGGCCGTATCCGAAGGAAAGCGCGACCACACATCGCGCAGCGCCGATCGCGCCGCGGCCGAGCCGCTCGAGGTGAGGGTGATCCGCGCGCGCTGATACATCGCCTGACCGGCTAACGCGCCGTCGACGAGGCTTAGTTGCTTGATTGCGTCGCGCGCGCGATTCACGCGGGCGAGCGCCTGCCCATAGCGATACCGGTCGTCCGATGTGAGCTGCAATCCAGCGGCTGACGCCCGATCGAATCCCGAGACAGCGCGCGCCGGCGGCCCGTTGATCCCCGCGCTGCGTGCCATCACCAGCTGTTCTTGTGCCGTGTGCGACGTGAACGCGCGATCGAGGACGTCGATGGCGCTCTTCGATTCCGTCGTGCCGGGATGCTCGCGAATGTAGGCGAGCGCTTCGGCCTTGATCGAGTCGCGTGTCACACTGTCGGAGGCCACCGAGAGCCGTAGTCGAAAGGACTGGGCGATCGCGCCGAGCGTCGCGAATCGCGTCGCCGCCCCGATCGCGTCGCGAAACCGTTCGCGTGCTTGCGCCTCGGTCCAGAGTACGCGCGAGCGCGCCGGCATGGCGGTCACCCGCGCAAATGCGGCCGCGCGTCTTGTGGAATCGCTTTCGGTGCCCGCGGCGCGAAGCCATAGCCAGTCGCGCACCGAGGAGAGATGTTCGGCGGCAGTCGCGTACGCCGTCGATGCGCCGTCGAAGTAGTTGTTCCGCTCGAGCGCCCGCGCGAACAACACGGACCGTACGGCCTTAATCTCCGCCGGACCACCGTCCTTGACGAGCGCGGACGCATGGCGCATGGCGATCGTGTCGAGATCGCGTTCGAGCGCGGCCCGTGTCAACAGCTCTCGGCCTTCGGCGTCGAACGCCGTGTCGACCCACGGGGCGGCGCCGAGGAGTTTGTCGACTTCCGGCCAACCGGCCCAACCGGCCGCGGCGCGCGCCGCGACGAGCAACGCAGCGGGCGTCGTTCGCTGCGGGTCGCGTAGTATCGGAGCAACGATCTGGGTTGCCCGCCACGGGTGCCCCGCTTCAATCGCCGCCTCGGCTCTCGCGAGGTCACCCGTTTGGCCGATCGCGCGCGCGAGACCGCTCGGCGTTTCGGCAGCGAGATTACCATCTGCCTTCCCCGTCGCGTCGCACGCCATCGCGACGACGGCGAACGACGCGACGATCCAGCGCATTACTGCCGCTTGGCGCCTCCCGCCTGCACGGCCTGTGGCTTGTCCGACAGCCAATAGCCGAACCACTGTCGAATGCGACTCAGGCGGTCGACGAGCAGCCACGGTTCTCCGGTACGGGACAGGTCATGGTTGGAGCGCGGATAGCGCACGAACTCTGCCGGTACACCTTGCTTCTTTAGTGCCATGAACCAGAGTTCGGCGTTGCCTATGGGCGTCCGGTAATCTTCCTCACTCTGTACCAGCAGCGTCGGCGTTTTGACGTTCTTGACGTGACGGATCGGCGAGAGCGTGTCGTACATCACCTGGTTCTCCCAGGGCTTGCCGAAGAATTCGCCTTCCGTCAGGCCCTGGGCGTCTGACGCGCCGTACCAGAAGGTCCACTCGCTGATCATGCGGTCTGTCTCGGCGGCCTTGAAGCGATTCGTTTTTGTCGTGACCCAAGCGGTCATGAATCCCCCGTAACTGCCACCGGTGACGCCCATCTTCGTCGAATCGACGTCCGCGCGCTTGGCGACGACGTCCACCGCTTTCATGAGATCGTCGTAGTCCTTGCCGCCCCAGTCGCCGCGGCTCGCGTACGTGAATTCGGTGTTCGTGCCACTCGAGCCGCGCGGATTGGTGAACAGCACGAAGTTGCCGGCACCGGCGAGATTCTGGAACTCGTCGAACCAATTCTCGCCGTAGGCCGAGTGCGGACCGCCGTGGATGTAGAGGACCATCGGATACTTTTTGGACGGATCGTAGCCGAACGGCTTCATGAGCCACGACTCGATCTCCAAACCGCCTACCGACTTCACCATGAACCGCTCGGCGTCCGACCAGGCGACTTCGCTGTTCACGCGATCGTTGAACGACGTGAGCTTGCGCTCGCCCGTGCCGTCGGCGTTGGCGATGAAGAGCTCTGTCGGATGCGTGAGGTCCGTGGAGACGTAGACGATGTGCTGCTGCGCCTTGTCCGTCACGACGCCACTGACCTGTCGGCGTCCGCTGATGACCGGCGTGATCTTCTTGGTCGCCGGATCGATCTTGTAGATCCCGGAGCTGCCACCGGTCGCCGTGATCATCGCGATCTGGCCGCTCTTCAGCCACTCGATCTGGCCGGGCTCGTACTGCCACGTGCCAAGGATGTCCTGAGGCCTCCCGCCTTCGGCGGAGACCACGAACAGTCGCTGGTTCTTGAAGCGCGACGGTTGACCGACGAAGGCAATCTGCTTGCTGTCCGGCGACCACGTCGTCTGCGTTTCGTTGCCGGCGTATTCGATCTTCCGCGGCATGCACTCGGCGGTCTGCTGCTCGCACGCGGCCACCGGGAGAATGAAGATCTCGGTGTCGTTGCGCGGGAGCTCGTCGCGCTTGCGATCGGGCGCGAGCTTGGCGATGGAGTCGCGTTCGGCCGTGACGACCGAATCAGCACGAAGACGCGCATCGGCGACAAACGCGATCCACTTGCCGTCCGGCGACACGACCGGATTCTGGTGTGAATATTTCGTGTTCGTGAGCTGCTTGCGCGCGGCGCCGGCTCGTTCGAGGTAGATCTGCGCGGGGTGTGCCGTGTCGCGCACGGGAGCGACGCGCGGACCGGCGATGAACTGCCCCTGACCGTTCGCCTTGTAGATCATGTCGATGATCTGCCGGCCATCGAACCGCGCCGGATTCTCCGGTTTGGTAAT
The DNA here is from genome assembly GCA_025928335.1 of Gemmatimonadaceae bacterium. Taxonomy (GTDB): domain Bacteria; phylum Gemmatimonadota; class Gemmatimonadetes; order Gemmatimonadales; family Gemmatimonadaceae; genus JAQBQB01. Next base: position 14,164 of record JAICJQ010000088.1, on the reverse strand, counting down.
CGCGTTGTATGGCGGCCGCGAGATTGGCGCCATGCGTCCGTAGGGATCGTTCGTCATCGAGTCGGTGGCGCTCGAATCCGGCGCTCCGCCCCGACCTCCACGACCGCCGCCGCCACCGCGTCCACCGAAGCCGCCACGACCGCCCTCGGATACGATGGTGAAGCTGTTGTCCGCCGGCGAAGATCCGCTGCGAACCTGCGGCGCACCCGTCGGCTGGAACGCTTCGCCAGACGGCTGATCCATACGGAGCGCCCAGTTCGTGCCGCGACCGCCGGGCCGCTGCGACGTGAAATAGAGCAGTTTTCCGTCGGCGGAGAAACGCGGGTTGCTGCTCTCGAAGCCGGGCGACGTATAACGCATCGGCGCCGGATCACCTTGCGTCGACACGACCCACACCTCCGAATGTCGTCGGTTCTCGGCCTCCCGCACCGTCGTAACGGTGATCGCGACCTTGTTGCCGTCGGGCGAAAGCGCCGGTGTGCTGACGGTCGTCAGCTTGTACCAATCGGCCGGGGTGAATCCGTGCTTGCCGGACGCTTGCTGCGCGGCGAGGCTCGCGCCGGTGACGAGCATGGCTGCGGCGAAATGCAGGTGGCGCATCGATCTACTCCGTTCGGGCGGTGGGAAGGAACCCTTCAACTTGCGAAGAGGACCGCGCCGGGTCCAGAGTTGGGTGGTTCGGCGACTCGGCGACTCGGCGACTCGGCGACTCGGCGGACAATGAGGAGAGTAGATGACGCCGTTGGACGTGTTCATCACCGGTGGCACCGGCTACATGGGCTCGCGTCTGGTGCCCGCGCTGCGCGCGCGGGGCCATCGGGTCTACACGCTCGTGCGGCCGGGCTCGGAGGCGAAGGCGCCGAACGGAGCGATCAGCGTCGTAGGAAACGTGCTCTCGCGCGATTCAATCATGGCGGCCATGCCGCACGGAGCGGTTGTCGTGCATCTCGTCGGCACCCCGCGGCCGTCACCCGCGAAGGCTGCCCAATTCGAGGCACTGGATTTCCCTGCCGCGCGCGAATGCATTGCCGCGGCAGAAAGTGCCGAAGCGCGTCGCTTTGTGTACGTGAGCGTTGCACACCCGGCGCCGGTGATGCAGGCCTACATCGACGTTCGCTTGCGTGTCGAGCAACTGCTTCGCGACAGCCCAATGCCCTGCACCATTTTGCGTCCATGGTACGTGTTGGGTCCGGGCCATCGATGGCCGTACTTGCTAGTTCCAGCGTACTGGCTGCTACGCGCTCTGCCCAAGACACGAGATGGAGCGCGACGTCTCGGATTGGTAACGATTCGTCAAATGCTCGCCGCGCTCGTGAACGCCGTCGAGACGCGAGACAACGAAAGCCGGGCGCTCGGAGTGGAGGAAATCAGAGAATACTGAGCGCCCGTCGCCCGTCGCCCAAAAAAAGCAAACGGCCTGAAGCCGAAGCTCCAGACCGTTGCTGCGGAGAGGGGGGACGCGCCCACCCGCGCGCCCACGCATCCTCTCGCGACCACAACTCTACCTACGCACCAGGGCGCGAACCCGCTGCAGCTTTTCCCGACTTTTTCCAATCGCGGTTCGCGCGCTGCGCGACACGCTGCTCGAGCTGCTTCACGTTCGCATCGAACTGGGCGCGATGGTCCGCCGCGAGCGCGCCTCGAAGGTCATTGCGCTCGGCCTCGAGCAGCTTCTTGCTCTGCTCGCGCTGAGCCGATGTCTGCGCCCACAAATTTTTCAAAGCGGCGGTGTCGCCACGCTGACGAGCCGCACGCGCCGCCTTCATCTGCGGCTTGAACTGCTCGCGGAGCGCCTTGTTCTGCGCCTCGTACTTCGCGTGGATGTTCTTGATATTGGTCTTCTCAGCGTCGCTGAGCGTGATCCCCTTGAAGAGCTGTTTCTGCATCGCGCCCGGGCCGAAGCCGCGCCGGCCGAAATGCCGCGTGCTGTCCTGCGCCTGATGCTCGCGCGGAGCATGGGTCTGTGCCGGCTGTTGCGCCGCCGCAGCGACGGCGCTGCCGACCACGAGGGCGATCGCACCGATCGCCGTACGAATATCCTTCACGGTGAGCCTCCACCTATTGAGATGTTTTGGCGCTCTAAGCGCCTTCATCCAGGTAGACGGCTGTTCCGGGCCGTCGTTAAGGCGGGGTGGACTGTTAAGAGCGCCCCGGAGCGTAGGCCACGGCGCTCACCTCCACTAAGATTCCGCGAAGATCGGCGCCCACCGCGGTGCGCGTGGGATAGGGCGACGGCATGAGCTCCTTGTACACCGTGTTGAACGTTCCCCAATCGTCCACGTTGGCGAGATAGACGACGACGGAGACCACGTCCCGCAAGGTCGCGCCAGCGGTGCCGAGGGCTCGCTCGACGTTCTTCATCACTTGCTTGGTCTGGGACGTGATGTCGTCACCGACGAGTTGACCGCTCGCCGGATCGCGAGGTACCTGACCCGACACGAAGACCAAGTCACCGGCGCGCGCCGCCGGCGAATACGCGCCGACGGGCGGCGGCACGTCGCCGCCGAGTTGGAATGGTTGCCACTGCCGCTCGGACTGTTTCATTTACCGTTCTCCTCGAAAAGATCCCTTGACCATGTCGTACACCATTAACGAGCTCGAAACCCCGGTTCCACTTGTCGATCTGGACCGGCTCGCTCGAAATCTCGACCGCGCGGCCGCGTACGCAACCGAGCACGGTCTCGGCCTGCGACCGCACATCAAGACCCACAAGTCGCCGCGGATAGCCAGTGAACAGCTGCGACGCGGTGCCGTCGGGCTCACCTGCGCAACTCCTTTCGAGGCGGAGGTCATGAGCAGTGTCTGCGATGATCTGCTCGTCGCCTATCCGCCCGTGGGGCAGCCGCGCGCGGCGCGGTTGGCCGCGCTCCCGGAGACGGTGAAGCTGACCGTCGCCCTCGACTCAGCCCGCGCGGTCGACGACATCGCCGCTGCGGCGCGCGACGCGGACCGTCCGATCGGCGTGTACGTCGAGCTCGATCTCGGGATGCACCGCGTCGGACTCCCGCGCGTCGAAGACGCCCTCGCGCTTGCCCGGGCCGTGCGCGACAAGGCGCCGCTGGAGTTCGAGGGCATCGCCTTCTACCCGGGACACGTTCGCGAGCCGGTCGATCGGCAAGCCGAGAGCCTCGCGTCGCTCAGCCGTGCGATCGCCCACGCGATCGAAACCTTCGATCGCGCGGGCTACCGCCCATCGGTCGTGAGCGGCGGCTCGACGCCAACGCTCTGGCACACACACGAGCTCCCTGGAGTGACCGAGTTCCGGCCCGGGACGTACGTCTACAACGATCGCACGACTGCCGCCATCGGCGCGTGCGCGTGGGACGACTGCGCCTTCACCGTGCTGGCGACGGTCGTCAGCACCGCCGTGCCGGGTCAAGCGGTAGTCGACGCCGGCACCAAGTCGCTCGGCCGCGAACCCATGCGCGGCACCGATTCCGCCGACGGCTTCGGCGCGCTGCTGGATCGGCCGGAGGTCTCCGTGAAAAGCATGTCCGAGGAGCACGGCATTCTGGATCTCTCACGAACCGAGTGGCGGCCCTCGGTCGGCGACCGTGTTCGCATCGTGCCGAATCACGTGTGCATCGTCGTGCACCTGAACGACACCATCGTCGGGGTGCGTGGGGATTCGGTCGAGACGAGTTGGCCGGTAGCCGCGCGCGGCCGGGGCTACGAGGTGGAGCTAACAGCCAATACGAGCTCCACCTAGTGCGCTAGACCCGCGGCTCCTCGATTCTTGCCCGTCTTGAACAAGAACAGCAGCGGCAACGTCGCAACCAGAATGATCCCGCTCAAAATGTAGATCCGTGAGAACGCGAGCACGCTTGCCTGCGCCTGGACCTGTCGGTCGAGCATCATCAGCGCCTGTTGCTTCGCCATCACCGGGTTCATGCCGCGCGAGAGCAACCCACGCGTAATCGCATCGAGCCGGCCGAGCGACGTCGGATCCATCGTCGTGAGATGCTCGGTCAACAGCGCCTTTTTTTCCGACGTGAATCGCGTGAGCAGGGTCGCCATGACGGCGATGCCGAGCGAGCCACCGAGCTGACGCGTCAGGTTGAACATGCCCGTCCCCTGCGCGAGCTCCGTGACCTTCAGCTCGGCCATCGTCGCGCCGGTCAGCGGCACGAAGATGAGACCCAACCCGACGCCGCGAAGAATGAGTGGCCAGAAGGTTTCTTCCGGACCACTGGCCAGCGTCATGCGCGCCATCAGCCACATCGACGCGAAGAACATGAACGCGCCCACGGTCACCGTCGCGCGCGCGTCCAGCCTGTTCGCGTTCTTGCCGACGACCGCCATCGTGACCGCCGAGGCGATCGCGCCGGGAAGGATGACGAGTCCAGTCTGATTCGCCGTCAGCCCGTGCAGGCTTTGCAAGAAGATCGGAAGCACGAACACGGAGCCGAACAACGCCAACCCCAATCCCGCCGCGATGCTCACACCGGCGGCGAGCTGACGGCTCTTCAGCACCCGGAAGTTGATGATCGGCTCGTCGGTCGTGAGCTCGCGCCAGATGAGCAGGACGAACGACGTGATCGACGTGATCAACAACCCGGTGACAAGCCGCGAGTCGAACCAGTCGTAGCGCTCGCCCTTTTCCAGCATGAACTGGAGCGAGCCCACACACGTCGCCAACAGCAGGAATCCGAGCACGTCGATCTTCTCGGCGCGCTCCTGGTGCTTGGCGTCGTGGATGTACGTCATCACCATGATCATGGCGATGATGCCGAGCGGCACGTTGATGTAGAAGATCCAGGGCCAGTTGTAGTTGTCGACGATCCAGCCGCCGAGCGTCGGGCCGAGCGTCGGGCCAACCATGACGCCGACGCCGAACATGGCCTGGCCAATGCCGACTTCGTGCGGGGGGAACGCCTCGAACAGCGTCGCTTGCGCCGTCGAGAGGAGCGCGCCGCCGCCGAGTCCCTGCACCACGCGCCAGAAGACGAGCCCGCCCAACGACGTCGCCGCGCCGCAGAAGAAGGACGCCGCGACGAAGATGAAAATCGAGCCGGTGAGATACTTCTTACGGCCGAAGTACGCCGACAGCCATCCCGACATCGGGATCACGATGACGTTGGCGATGATGTAGCCGGTCGAGACCCACGAGATCTCGTCGAGCGTCGCGCCGAGGTTCCCCATCATGTGGGGAATCGCGACGTTGACGATCGACGTGTCGATCAACTCGAGCACCGCGGCAAGCGTCACCGCGATCGCGATCAGGTACTTGTATTTGTACTTGTCCTCGTCCACCGGCGGCGGCACCTGAGTGGGCCGCGGCCGGACGTACATCTGCGCCGTCCCGCGAGGGCCGGACGAGATCTCTAATTCATCGGTCATCAACTGGTCGTTCGACGACACCTCAGCACTTCCCCGCGGGTTCGTTCGTTTCGACGTGAACGTTTCCCGACATCCCGGGGCGCAGTGGACGATCGGGGCCCAGCCCCTTGGTCACCTTGAGCCGAACGGGAATGCGCTGAACGACCTTCGTGAAGTTGCCGGTCGCGTTGTCCGGCGGCAGCAGCGCGAACTTGGATCCCGTCGCGGCGCTCACGCTTTCGACGCAGGCCTGCACCGTTGCGCCCTTATACGCATCCACCTCGATCTCAGCCGGTTGCCCGACGCGAATCTCCGCGAGCTGCGTCTCCTTGAAGTTCGCGGTCACAAATACGCCGGTGTCGGCGACAATCGTAAAGAGCGGCTGTCCGGCCTGCACGAGTTGACCCGGCTCGACCTGCTTCTTGGATACGATGCCCGCGGCGGGCGCCGTGACGTTCGTGTACTGAAGCTGGAGCGCCGCGTTATCGCGCGCTGCCTGCGCGGCCTGGAGCCGCGCCGTTGCGAGCCGAACACCCGCCTCGGCGCTGGCGACGGTGCCGCCGGCCGCCGCCTGCTGACGCTCGAGCGCGACAACGTTCGCCGCCGCCGCCTCGGAGGCCGCGCGTGCGGCATCGAGCTGCATCTTGGAAACGACCTGCTTGGCGGCGAGATCCTCCATGCGTGCCAGATCCTGCTTCGCCTTGGTCGCATTCGCCTTCGCCGCGGTGATCTGTGCGTCGAGCGAGGCGCGTTGTCCCGACGCCTGCTGCACGACCGCCTGCGCTTGGCCGCCGCCGCCCGACGTGCCCGCGGTGGCCCGCGCCGCGGCGAGTTCCGCGTCGGCTTGCGCAAGACGCGTCTTGTACTCCGACGAGTCGATGCGCACGACGATCGAGTCCGCCCGCACGTGATCGTTGTCGTTGGCGTTCACGGCCTCGACGTAGCCGCTCACCTTGGCGAGGACGGGGATCAGATGCCCGTCCACCGCCGCGTCGTCGGTCGATGCGTGGCTGCGGCCGTACGTGTACTGCTTGACGGCCCACACGATGCCGAGCAGCGCGAGAACGCCCACGATGGGAAGAACAAATCGGCGCTTGCCGCCGGCGGCCTTCGGCTTCTCGATGACAGGGTCGAGGGCTCGTGCCGGATCGGATTTGATTGCGGTTGCCATGGTCGAAATTTCAGTCGATGGGAAGATGGATACGGTATTACCGGATCTGTGCGACCGTGCCTTCGGCTTTCGCCAGCGACACCCGAGCAGCTTGGTAAGAAGCGAGCGCATCGATTAGCCCCGTGCGCGCCGAGTTCAGCGTGACGGACGCCGTGATGACGTCTGCGTTGCCCGCGACACCCGCATCGAAGCGCTCACGAGCCTGCTGCACCTCGAGCTCGGCGAGACTCTGACGAGTGCGCGCTGCCTCGACTTGCTCGCGGTTTGACGCAATGTCGAGCAGCGCGGCGCGCACATCGACGGTCGCCTGTTGCTGGAGGTCACGGCGCCGAACGTCGATCTCTTTGGCCACGGCGAGCTGTTCTTCCGTCTGGCCTTCGCGACGCTTGCCCTCGAAAACGGGCCAGGAGACCTGCACGCCATAGGTGTACGTGTTCAACAAATGATTGACGAAGCCTGTTGGCCCGCTGTTCGCGAACGCGTTGACCGTCGGTAACCGCGTCGCGCGCGTCGCGGCGACCTGCTGCTCGGCAGCCTGAAGCTGGGCTTCCGCGGCGCGAATGTCCGGGCGGTTCTGAATCGCTTGGGCGATCGCCGCCGCTTCCGAGGTATCCACGGCGACTGGCGCGGTGAGGGAATCGGTGAGAACGATCGATTGGTCGAGCGGCAGGTTGAGCGCGCGCTTGAGGTCGAGCTGCGCGCGATCTCTATCGTTGCGAGCCTGGATGAGTTGCGCGCGCGAGCCGGCCAACTGTGACTGCGCCCGCGTCACGTCCAAGCCCACGCCCACGCCGGCCTCGAGCTGATTGCGTGCCACGTTGAGCAGGTCCACGGCCAACGTCGAGTCCGCGATGCGCGCCTGATACGTGGCTTCGCTCCGCAAGGCGCGCAGGTAGGCCAGCGCGGCACCCGATGCAGCGTTCTCTCCAGCCGTCGCCACGTCGGCACTCGCCGCGTTCACACCGGCCCGCGCTGCCCGAACCCGCTGCGACGCCGCGGGGTCGATCAGCGTTTGTGAAACGTCGCCGCGGAGATCCCAGAAACGCACCGGGCCGATGATCTGCCCATTGGGATCGAGCAGCGGCGGCTGGCCGGCGGGCGTCGGGAAGTTGAAGCCGAAGCTCGCGCTGTTCACCGTGTGGCTTGTCCACGAGGGCGTGAGCGCGACCTGGGGCAGCAGCGACGCTCGATTTTGAATAACGCGCGCTTGTGCCTCGTCGACGCGCAACTGAGCACTCTGGACAGCGGCAGTCTGCGACGCGGCGAGGCGGGCGGCGTCGCCAAGGGAAAGGCGTCGGGGGGCGGCTCCGGTCTCCTGCGCGCTCGCCACGCGCGCCGCAAAAGCGAGCAGGGCGGCGAGCACGGACAACCCGGCTCCGATACGAATGGCTTTGTTCGAGTAAGCGTTCATTGAAACGTTGCGAATCAGGTGGAAGCGCCCGGCGACGAGTCGCTCGAGCGAATCGCGTGGAGGTAAAAGTCGATCAGCTCATCCAGGATCTGTTCGTCGGTCTTCCGAGCGACCGACGTGAAGGCCTCGCGGTGCGTGCACCAGAGACCGTGAATCACAAAAGGCGCGGTCAGCATTCGTGCCGCGGCGAGCGGCTCGACCCGGCGGAATTCGCCGGACGCCATCCCGCGCTCGATGATGCCGGCGATCAACCGCTGGCCACGCGCCACAACTTCTTCAGCGTAAAAGCGCGCAAGATCCGGAAAGTGGTGGATCTCGGCGTGGATCAACCGAAAGAGCGGCGCGAACTGGGGAGACCGAATGAACGTCCAATGGCCGCGCATGAAGCGGATCAGCGCGTCTGTGGCCGAGCCGGTCATCGAATTGATCTCTTCCTCGCGCCGCTCGATTTTGGTCACGACGGTGTCGCGCACCATCTCGCGGAAGAGCTCTTCCTTATTGGGGAAGTACAGATAGATCGTGCCCTTGGACAGCCCGGCGCGTTTCGCGATGTCCTCGAGCCGGGCAGCAGCCAGGCCGCGTTCGCCAAAGACCTCGAGCGCTGCGGACAGGATTTGCCGCGGGCGATCCTCGGGCAACCGACGCCAGCGGGGTTCCTGATTTGGACGGGCTTGAGACGGAGACGCCATCGGGAACTGCCGAATAGGGCAGCTAAGTCGCTATGAGAAAGCCAGTTATGCGTGAGTACATATTACTGACGCGTCAGTAATATACGTGGCCTGGATTCCCGACGCTACTGGTTCACGCGTAAAGATTTACTTGGTTCGCGAGAATTCGATGCCGCGGATGCGCCCGGCATCCAGCGTAAAGGCCGGTCCGCTCGAGGTAGGCGCAAAGCGAAGCGTGTAGCCCGTTCCGCGGAAGGTTTGTCGGTCGACCGCGCGGAGCGTATCCACCGCCCGCGCCCGCACCACGACAAGCGCTTCACCCGCATCGCGCAGCTCGTACGTCGCGTCCAGCTCCGGTGAGTAGAAGCGTCCCGTCGCCGCCGCGCGCTCGGACGCCGTCAGGCTGATCGTCGGGCCACCGGACTGCCTGGCTGAGCGCACGTTCGCCGCCGCAGCTGGTTTCGTGAATCGAGCGCCGAGCACGACGTCCGCCGTGCGATGCGCCAAGCCGACCGCGTCCGCGTTACTCACGTTGCACATCGTCACCACGCTGGTGTGCTGCTCCGGGAACCGCGTAATGTCCGTGCGATACCCGCCCGTACTTCCCGAATGCTCGACCATCGGCAGGCCGCGGTACTCGCCGATCTCGAGGCCAAAGGCGTAGGCGATCTGTTTGCCGTCGGTGAGAACGCCGCGCTCGAGCTGGCGCGCGAGCAGGCTGCGACCGCCGACGGTACCTGTATAAAAATTCTCATCCCACTTCTGGAGCTCCTCCATCGTCGTCATCAGGCCACCCTGCCCGACGATGTCGTTGTTCCAGACATTGATCTTCCACCCACCGCCGTTCGCCGGGCTGTACGCGATTGCCCGCCCTCTTACCGGCTGGTTGTGATCATCGTGGAAGTGCGACACCGTCATGCCGAGTGGCTGAAAGATCCGCTCGGCGGCGAATTCCCGAAGGCTCTTCCCGCTCGCCCGCTGCACGATCACACCGAGCAGCACATAGCCCGTGTTGCTGTAGTTGTATTCGGCGCCGGGGTCGAAGTTCAGGTGGCGCTGCCGGGACGCGAGCTTCACGACGTCGGCGACGGTGTACCCGTCGTCCGGACGCATGCCCGATGCGTCGACCAACGCCCAGAAGTCGCGCAATCCGCTCGTGTGATGCACGAGGTGGTCGATCGAGATCTTCTTTCCGTAGTCGGGAAGCTCGGGAACGTACTTGTGGATGTCGTCGTCCAGACGGATGCGCCCGTCCTGTACGAGCAGAGCGATCGCCGCCGCCGTGAACTGCTTCGACACCGAGCCCATGATGAACGGCGTTTGGGGCGTGATCGGCACGCCGTACTCGATGTTCGAGGACCCGTAACCTTTCGCGAATACGACCCGGCCGTTTTGGTAGACGCCGGCCGCGCACCCGGGCGTCTCCGCCGTGAAGCGCGCGAAAACCGAATCGATCCGGCGAACCGTCGTCGCGTCGAGCGATTGCGCGGGGCTCGTGCGCGCACAGGCGAGGATGACGAACACGCCGAGCGCCACTGACTGGCCTTCACGAACACGCATTGGATACCTCCGAGCGGGACTACGCCGTGGTTTCGCGGCCGGCCTCGAGCCAATCGTATGCCGCTGACACGTCGGGTCGTGTCAATGCATGCGCCGCGGGCTGCCAGTTGAGCGTCACGTCCGCGCCGAGCACGCGCAGCATCTCGGCAAGCCGCTCCGGATGGCGGCGCGAGACGATGGGATCGTTCTCGCCCGCGCCGATGTACACGCGCCGTCCGTCGAGCGAAACCGGTTGGTCGGGAACGAACGGCACCATCGGCCGAAAGAGGACTGCGCCCGAGAGCACGCGCGGAGTACTGAGTAGGACACTCCCCGCGATGTTCGCGCCGTTCGAGAATCCGACCGCGACGACCTTCGTAGGGTCGAAGCCGTATTGCGCGGCGGCCGTGTCGAGGAACGCAACCAGATCTTTCGTCCGCGCGTGCAGATCCTCGATGTCGAAGACGCCCTCGGCCAGCCTGCGGAAGAAGCGCGCGGCGCCATTCTCGAGAACGTTGCCGCGGGGGCTCAGCAACCCGGCATCGGGGGCGAGCATCTGGCCCAGGTGGACGAGATCATTCTCGTCGCCCCCTGTGCCGTGGAGCAGGAGCAGCGTCCGTGGGTCGTCCCCGTTGGGCGGGAGATAACGGTGGACGTACGTCAGCTCACTAGCTTTCATCGACGTCTAATCTAGCGGGTTTTGGTGATGGACCAGACCTCCGACCGAGTGCGCATCGACAAATGGCTGTGGGCGGCGCGCTTCTACAAGACGCGCTCCCTGGCCACCGAGGCCGTCGCCGGTGGGAAGGTAGAAGTGAACGGCGAGCGGGCCAAGCCCGCCAAGACGGTGAAACCCGGCGACGAGATCCGGCTCCGCCTTGGCCCGTATGAGCATATTCTCATCGTTCGGTGCCTCGCCGAACGACGCGGGCCGGCGACCGTTGCGCAGGCGCTGTACGAGGAGACTGCAGCAAGCCGCGACGCCCGGCAGCGTTTGGCCACGCAGCTCGCCGCGGCTCCGGCGACCTTCGTCTATGAGGAAAAGGGCCGGCCGACGAAGAAAGACCGGCGCGACCTGTCGCGGTTCATCGATCGGAAGCGTCGTTGACCGGGGCGTCGAGGAGTCGAGGAAAGACCGACCGGCTGATGACGTGTCCGCCGTCGAAACGGATCATATCCGATTTGACGCGCGCCCGCTCGAGCCGCGCCCACTCGGCGGTAATGAGATCTTCCGAGATGTACTGATCGCGCGTCCCCGCAACGAGGGTGACTCGCGTATCCCGGAGACGGATCCACCCGCGCACCACGTCGACATCGGGTGGCATCAGGCCACCCCAGAGCACCAGTCGTTCGATCCGTGAGCGGCCGTTGAGCAGCCACCGCGTCGCCGTCGCCGCGCCTTGCGAGAAGCCGAGAACGTTGACCGGTGTGCGTCGCGCACCGACGATTTCTTCATGCAATGCATCGAGGTACTCGACGTAGTCGGAGATCTCCGACTCGCGGTCCTCGCGCGTCATCCACGTCGCGCCGACGGGGCGCTCCCGCGCGGGCGCAGTGTTCGGATTGACGAGGTAAAAGCGGTTGAGCGCCTCAGGGGCGACGACGAGGACGTCCGCCGTCGCGATGTCGGCAAAAAACTGGATGAACGCCCCCGCGAGCTGGCCGTAGCCGTGGAGCACGAACCAGATCGCGCCCGCGTCCGCACTCTCGGGGCCGAGGGTGAAATAGCGCGCCGTTCGCTCGACGCGAAGATGATGCGCGTGCGGCGCTGAGGCCGCGGAGTCTGCGCCCACGGCTCCAAGATACAGAGCCGTGGCGGACCGGCGAGGGCTTACTTCCGAACGGCGGCTAGGAGCTGCGCCTGGGTGGTGCTCGAGCCCAGGAGCTGTAGCGCCTTCGCCAGCTGGTGGTCGTCGTACGCCGTCCGCGCCTTGGCGGCGGCGTCGCCGAACGACAACCGCGCAACCCGGTTGCCAAGGTCTCGCGTCAGGAACCGCCGGGCAGCGGCATCCATTTTCGGTTCGATCTTCACGTCCGCGGCGCCGAGGCGCCGAATAACCTCGTTCGACCACTCCGCCGGAGTGGTGAATCCGCGGGATACGGTGCCTTTGAGCTCGATGGCGTAGTTCTGAAGAACGGTGTTGATCGCCTGGCTCTTCGGCGCGACCGAGCGGATGAAATCACGCTCGTCCGTCGGCAGCGTATCATCGGCGACAATGATGTCGGGCCGGATGCCGCCGCCGCCGACGACGGTGCGTCCGGCGTCGGACTTGAACTTCGGGCGCTCCTCGTCGGTCTTGATCGAATCCGGGTGAATCTCCACAAACGAACCGTTGGGCATGAGCTTGCGTTCGCGGTGGATCGATCGGCCACTCGGCGTGAACCATTTTCCGGTCGTGATCTTGAGCTGGTAGCCACCATTCAGGCGATAGACCGACTGCACGAGGCCTTTGCCGAAGGAATTGGTACCGATTACCAGCGCGCGGTCGTGATCCTGGAGCGCGCCGGCGACGATCTCCGTCGCCGACGCCGAGCCACCGTCCACCAGCACGACCAGCGGAATGTCGCCGGTGAGATGCTTCCCGGACGAACGCAGCGTTTCCGGCGCCTGGTTGCGCGAACGGACGCTGGCAATCTCCTGTCCATCCTTCAGGAAAAGACTCGACGTCTCGAGCGCTTGCTCGACGATGCCGCCCCCGTTGTCGCGCATGTCGAGCACGATCCCCTTGGCGCCCTGCTTTGCGAGCTCGTCGACGGCCTGCTGGACTTCTTCGGCGGCGTTCTCGTTGAAGGTCTGCAACGGGATGTAGCCGATGTGGTCGCCGAGGATTTCACTGAACGGTACGGCGGGAATCTTCACGACCCGCCGCGTGAAGCGCAGCTTGATTGGCTCGGTGACAGCCGGCCGTGCGTACACGACGGAGACCTGGGTGCCCGGCGTTCCACGAAGAAGATCGGAGACCTTCGACAGATTGAGATCGGCCGTGGACGTGTCGTTCACCGACATGATGCGATCACCTTCGCGCACGCCGGCTTCTTCGGCCGGAGTATTCGGGAAGACGCGATCGACGACGATGATCCCCGAGCCCTGCTCTCCGATCAGCATCCCGGTGCCGCCATAGCGGCCACCCGTCGACCGATTGAAGTCCTCGGACTCCTTGGGGGACAAGAGCTCGCTGTAGGGATCATTGAGCTCGCGGACGAGCCCGCGCGCCGCGATCTCGTACTCCCGCGCGGCCGGGACTGAATCGACATACTGGTTTCGCACCAGGGAAAAGACCTGGTCGAAAAGCGCGGCGTTGTTACGGGTTGGCTGCTCCTGCAGGAAGAAGCCGCCAGCGACGATCGGGATCACGAGCAGCGTTGCCGCCGCCGCGGTGCGAAAACGTGGCATCGAGAAAACGAGCTCTGTGTGGGGCTTACGAGTTAGGCGACGACGGGCCGCGGCCCTGAACGAGACGACGATCGGGCGAAGGACACTGTTTCTTCGTCTTGGGCGACGGTGCCGTCCGAGGTTCGTGACCGGCGGCGTACAGGACACGCCCACGCTCCGTGCGGGTCTCGCGGTGGGCGTCGAGCAGCGAGTCCATGCGAGCGACGGTAGCCGTTGGAGCCGCTGGAATCGGCACGGGGAGAACGCCGCCGTAGCCGGTGCCGCTCGTCCTGCGATTCGGATCGACGGGCGAATGCACGGTTACGATGATGGCCAGTACTGGCGCGACAGTCCGCGTCGAGAGCTGTCGTCGGAACGCTTCCATCGACCGCATCATTCGCCACACTCCGCGAGGGGGCCCTACTCCCTTGCACACTAAGATTGGCCACTCGATCTGTCAACGAAAACTCGCCACAAAAGGTTTCGGTCACCAGATAGCTAAGCGGTTGTCACAGTGGCCTTTACGAAATGCGTACAAATCGCGCCGGCCTCCCTATTTGGCCGCTTTGAGCTTCCAGATGCCGTTCACCATGTCCGACGCGTAGATCGCGGCCGCGCCCCGCGGGCCCCCCCCCCCCCGGGGGGCCCGCCCCCCCCAACCGCCCCCCGCGCGGAGCGGGGCG
>JAICJQ010000105.1 GCA_025928335.1 Gemmatimonadaceae bacterium | reverse complement strand
CGCGTCGGTGCCCGTCACGGTGACGCCAGGCGCGGCCTTCCAGCTCGGCTTGCGCACGCAACCGATCGGCGGCACGATCGGCGGTCCACTGAATACCCAACCGGTCGTCGAGATCCGTGACGCCGCGGGAAATCTCGTGTCGACGGTGTCCACTACCGTCACCGCGGCGTTGGCGAGCGGGGGCGGGACGTTGTCCGGCACGCTGGCCGTGGCGACAAGCGGTGGTGTGGCGACGTTTACCAACCTCGGTATCGCCGGATCGGCCGGAGCTCGCACGTTCGTCTTCACGGCCCCGAATCTCGTTGGTGCGACGTCGAATCAGTTCACCATGACTCCGCCGCCGACGCCCATCATCTCGCTCGACAAGAACACGGTGAGCTTCGCCACGCGAGCGAATCACACGCCGACCGGGACGACGATCACCATCACCAACCCGGGCGCGCAACCGCTCGTCGGAATGACGATCGACCCCGTCGCCTACGGCGCGGGCGAGCCGACCGGTTGGCTCGTCCCCACACTCAGCTCCGTGAACGCGCCGGCGGTGATGACGCTGGGCGTCAACACGACCGGCATAAACCCAGGAACGTACCATGCGACCGTTCAGTTGAACGGTCCCGGTGCACCGAATACGCCGGCGACCGTCACGGTGTCGCTGCTCGTCGTTCAGGACTATGACGTGACGTTCGGCGCGGCAACGGAGAAAGTGCACGTCCTCGACATCGGTGACACGTTCGCCCCGACGTTCACGGTGGCCGGACCCAGTGGTCAGCCGCTCACGGGCATCGCGGTGACGACGGCGAGCCGCTCGCCGAGTGTCGCGAGCGTCGCCTCGGACGGCAAGATCACCGCGAAGACCGCCGGCGATGCCTGGGTCGTCGCGCTGTCCGATTTCTCGAGTGATTCGATCTTCGTCATCGTCGCGGCATCGAAGACCTCGCCGATCGTGCGGACCGCCCTGACGAACTATGTCACCAAGATCGGTGACACCGCCTTCGTGAACGTCGTGTTCGACACGCGGGGGACAACCGTCGGCGCGGCACGCCTGGACATGGACATCTCCTTCTTGCCCGGGACGGTCACGTTTGTCCCGGCGACGGGTCCGCCGGCACCGGTGTTTACCGTATCGTCGGGCGTCATCCATATGTCGATCGCCAGCGCCACGGGGTTCAACGGCGTCGTGAACGTGGTGACGATCAGAGTGGTTTCTCGAAGTGCCGGCAACGGCCTTCTCTATTTGTACGCGCTCGACGTCAGCGGAGTCGACGGCTCCAACCTGACCGGCCAGTCGCAGTCCACACGAGTTCCGGTGGTGTTCCGATGAGTATTCCATTATACGCCGATCGACGGTCGCGCCGGCTGCTCGTTGTCGCCTGCGCCACGCTCGTCGCCGGGTGCACCGAGCCGCGGCGCCCGGATCAATCCAGGACGGCGCCGTCGCCACAGCCCGAGGCGCGGATCGAGCTATCGGATTCAGTGGCGGCTCCAGGAACGGAGATCGACGTGACCGTGCGCGTCGTCGGCGCGCGTCTCGCCAGCATGACCGGGCGCCTATCGTACGACAGCAGCGGCCTCCGCTTCGTGCGAGAAGACGCGTCGACCGACGGGGCGACGCGTGTCGTGAATCCGCAGCCAGGATTGATACGCTTCGCTGCGATCGCACCGGCCGGCTTCGCCGACGGCCGCGTCTACACGCTTCGGTTCGCGGTCACGCGATCGTCGGGGCTTCGCACGTTCCAGCTCTCGACCGACGAAGCACACAGTACCTCGCAGTCGAACCTCGTCCCCGCCTTGACGAGGAAGCCGTGATCGCCGCGCGTCGTGCCGCATCGGTTTTGTCGCTGGCTTTCATCGCCAGTGGCTGTGGGTTGTTCCATCGCGCGAACAGCGCGTCACCGATGATCGATTCGCTGCGCCCGGATTCGGTGTTCGTCGCGCCGGGCGCCGTCGTGGAGATCGTCGTGCAAGGCCGCGGCTTTGCGCCGGGCACGCCCGGCCAGAATACCGTCCGCTTCGGATCCGTCAGGCTCACCAACGTCCCGGCAAGCGACGACGGCCGAGTGATTCGCGTCGTCGTTCCGGATCGTGTCCCGTCTGGCGGAGACGCGGCGCCGCTGCCGCTCGAGACCGGCCGTTATGAACTCCGCGTCGAAACGTCGGCCGGCACCAGCAACGCCATGGTCGTGAGAGTTTTCCGATGACCCTTCGACAGATGCGATTCCTGTCGATCGTATGCGCGGTCCTCGCGCCGATCGGCGTGGCCCGGTCACAGCGCCCAACGCCGCCACGCGACGCGCACCAAGTCGAGCGGGCATCGGGCACGGGCGAGATCAAAGAGGACGTCGAAGGACGCGACGAGTGGTTTTGGGCGCAGCGGACATATCCATTCTCGGAGCGTCCCTACGAGAAAATGGCCAACTTGTACAGCGCCTTACGAGCGCGACCGAGCTTGTTCGCCGCGAGCTCCGCGACCGCTCCGCTGACGGGCAGTTGGCGCCCGATCGGGCCGAACGGACTGTGGGTCTTCCTGCTCGAGACCGGGCGCATCGCGGCGATCGTTCCGGCGCTCAAGCCCGGTGGGCCGATGTACGTCGGTACCGCATCGGGCGGCGTATGGCGCAGCAAGGACAACGGCGCCACCTGGACCCCGCTGACCGATCATGAGTGCATGCTCACGACCGGCGCGATGGCGCTCGACCCGGTCGATCCGAACATCGTGTTTGCCGCAACGGGCGAGGGCAATGGTGGCCTCAACGGCTGCGGCGTGCTTCGCTCCGGCGACGGCGGCAATTCGTGGACGACCGGTTCGACCGGCCTTCGCTCGACGAACGGCGCCTCTGGGTCGTTCCTCAGTCTGGTCGTTGATCCGGCCACGGCAGGATCCGTATCGTCGTCCATCTTGATCGGCGCGACGCGATTCTCGAATGCCGGGATCGTTCGGTCTGTGAATAGCGGCGCCTCGTGGACGCCGGTGCTCAACACGGGTCCAGCATCGAGCATCGTGGCGCACCCCACAAAGGCAGGCACGTACTACGCGGGCAACCGGGCGGCGACATCCGCCGCGGCGCGCGGCGTCTACAAATCGACCGACGTCGGACTGACGTGGACGCAACTCCCGGCGTTTCCGGGCATCGACGCCAACTCGATCGACCGAGTGGAGGTTGCGGTGAGCAAGGCCGCGCCCGGGTCGGTGTGGGCGCTCGTCGGCGACCGGTCGAGCGGCAGCTTCCTCGGGCTGTTCAAGTTCGACGAGGCGGCGAACGGGTGGACGCAGCTCGCGTCGGCCGGAATCACCACCGCGGTGTTCGGAGGGCAGGAAGCGTACGATCTCGTCCTCGCCGTCGACCCGATCGATCCGCGGCGCATCTACGTTGCCGGCGTTCGAGCGTTCCGCTCGTTGGACGGAGGCGCGACCTTCCAACTGATGGCGCCGGACGTTCACGTCGATTGGCACGTGCTCGTCTTCGACCCGAACGATCCGACCGTGCTCTGGGCCGGCACCGACGGCGGCGTCTACACGTCGACCGATGGCGGAAATAGTTGGTCGTCGCGAAGCGCTGGGTTGTCCATCACACAGTTCTACCCAGGCGTCTCGGTTCACCCGCTTGGGACGCGAATTTCCGGCGGCTCACAGGACAACGGAACGCACGTCTTCACGGGTACGCCGTTCTGGGACGCGTTCCTCGGCGGCGATGGCGGATACACGGCCATCAACTATGCGAATCCGAACGTGCAGTGGGCGGAGACCCAATGGTCGGTCGGCGGCGTCGTGAACCTGTTCCGTCAGGACGGTGTTTTGACGCAGCAACGACGAAGTTCAGGCATCTCGTCGAGCGATCGGGCCCAGTTCATCCCGCCACTGGTCATGGACCCGGTGAATCCGTCGAAGCTTTACTTCGGAACGTTCCGGCTCTATCAAACCGTCAACGAGGGGCTCAGCTGGACCGCGCTTGGCGGCGATCTCACCGCGGGTTCGGGCGCGATCACATCGATCTCCGTATCGCCCGCCGACACGATGACGATTTACGTGGGGACGAGCGACGGGCGCGCCCTCGTTTCGCGTGACGGCGGCGTGACCTTCACCGCGGCGACGGGCCTTCCCGCCCGCTCGGTGACACGCGTGACGGCGCACCCTACCGATCCGCTTCGCGCGCTGATCACGGTGTCCGGATTTGGCAGCAGCCACGTGTTCGAGACGACGAACGCTTTCGCGAGCGGTGTGCACGACATCAACGGTAACCTGACCGACGCGCCGGCGAACGTGGCGATCTACATGCCGAGCCTCGGCGCGATCGTCGCGGGGACGGACGTCGGTGTCTTTCAGTCGGTCGACAACGGGATCACGTGGACCGTGGGGCCGACGGGGATGCCGAACGTGATCATCTACGATCTCGTCTACCAGCCGGCGATCGGCCTACTCGTCGCCGGCACGTACGGTCGCGGCATGTTCGCCTACGACGTCGGCGCCCAAACGGCGACCCTCCGCGGAGACGTGAATGGTGACGGAAAGATCGACGCCGCCGACGCGTTGCTCATTCAGCAAGCCCTCGTCGGGTCGCTGCCGTCCTCCACCTCGATCTATCCGCGAGGCGACGCGAACTGCAACGGGTCGATCGACGCAGCGGATGTGGTTCTCGTTCTCCGCGCCGCCGTCGGGCTGCCGACGACCGGCGCCTGCGTTGGGACGAGCAGGTAGGAGAACTTCGGACAAATGGATACGGGACACAGACGGAATCGAACGGAAGAACTACTGGATTAATGCGTTTTTTGAATCGGTGCCGGGTGAGACGCACTCACGCGGGCACCCCTTGAAAAGCAGTTCTCCTGTAGTTCATCCGTTACATCCTGTTTCTTGTCCCGTATCCAGTTCGTTCAAGGCGCGAACGGTCGCACGAGCCGGCATGGTTGCGGTGCTCGTTTGGGCTCACGGCGTCGAGAGCGCTTCCTGCGTGCCCGTTCCGCCGCTGCGTCGCTTGTACGTGCCGTCGCCCTGCAGGTCCCACCCCGTCGGATCGCTGACGTAGCGAGCGAGGAGGTCGTCGAGCATGCGGCGGTGGCGCGCGTCGCTGATCGGAGCGAGCAATTCCACGCGACGCCGCAGATTGCGCGGGCGGAGATCGGCCGATCCGATGAAATAGCGTGGGTCGCCGCCGTTGGCGAAGCGGTAGATGCGTGAGTGTTCGAGAAAACGGCCGACGATTGACACGACGCGGATGCGGTCGCTGAGCTCCGGCACGCCCGGGCGCAACGTGCAGATGCCGCGCACCACGAGGTCTACGTCGACGCCGTCGCGTGACGCGCGATAGAGTGCTCGGACGATGTCAGGGTCGGAGAGGCCGTTGAGCTTCGCCGTGATCCGCGCCGGGCGCCCTGCTCGCGCGAAGGCCGCTTCGCGGTCGATGCGCTCGAGGATTGCCGTGAGCAAGTGCGTCGGCGCGATCAGCAGAGCGCGCGACGTTCGGCGCGGTGCTTCCGACGATCCGGTCAGCTCATTGAAGAGGTCCGCCACGTCACTGGCGATCAGGTCGTTCGTCGTGAAGAGACTGAGATCGGTGTACTGCTCGCCGGAACGGGTGTTGTAATTGCCGGTGCCGACGTGCACGTAGCGACGGAGCATGCCGCCTTCACGCCGCACGATGAGCGCCACCTTCGCGTGGTTCTTGAACCCGACGATGCCGCGCACGACGTGACCGCCCGCCGACTCCAGCGCCCTCGCCCATCCGATGTTGATCTCTTCGTCGAACCTCGCCTTGAGCTCGACAAACGCCGTGACCGCCTTGCCATGCTTCGCAGCCTGCAAGAGAGCGTCGGCGATCGGTGATGGAGTGCCGATGCGATACAAGGTGATCTTGATCGCCGCGACGTTCGGATCGTTCGCCGCGTCGTGAATGAAGCGAACCACGCTGCGGCTGAACGAGTCGAACGGATGGTGCAGCAGCACGTCTCCGCCCGCGACGGCATCGAGGGTGTTCGACGCGCTGGCGAACGGTTGCCGTACCGGAAGACGAGGATAAGAGATCGCTGAAAGCGGCGGCAGCTCCAGCTGTGAAACGCCGCGCAGGTCGAGCAGGCCCTCGACCTCTTCGACGTCCGACAGGGCAGGCGATCCGTTCGCCGCTTGCTCGCGTCGCACGTTCTCGAGCAGCAGCGCGCGCAGGATTGCCGGCATCGTGCGCTCGACCTCGAGACGCACCACGGCGCCCTGCCCGCGTGTCGCGCTCGCGCGCGCGACTTCGTCGAGCAAGTCGTCCGCATGTTCTTCGTCGATCTCCAGCTCGGCGCTTCGCGTGACGCGAAAGCCGTAGGCGTGCTCGACGAGCATGTCCGGATAGAGCGACGGGAGGTTGCCGCGGATCACTTCCTCGACCGGCACGGCGACCCGGCCGCTGCCGGCCGGATTCGCTTCCGCCATCATGAAGAATCGCGGCAGGCTCGCCGGCAACTCGAGCTCGGCGAAACGAGGCGGGCCACCGGAACGCTGGCGCAGAATGAGCGCCATCGACAATGACAGGTGACCGAGCCGAGGGAGCGGGTGCCCGGGACTCAGCGTCATCGCGAAGGGCGTGAGCAGCGGCTGGATCTCGTCGCGGAACCGATCGCGAAGTCCGGTCTGATGCTCGGGGGCGAGGTCCTCCCATCGGACGATCCGAACATCGATCCCGGCCAGCGCGGCACGACAGCGCTCGAAGGTTGCCGCCTGGTGCGCGTTGATCTCGCCGACGGCGATGTTCACGCCGGTGAGTTCCTCGATCGCCGACAGCCCGTCGCCACGCCCGTCGCCACGCCCGTCGCTGTCGGGTGGCGCGCTTGCCGCGGCCAGAAGGCCCGCCATGCGCACCATGAAGAACTCGTCGACGTTGGCCGCAACGATCGAGAGGAAGCGCAAGCGCTCGCGCAACGGAGTGCGGTCGTCGTCGGAGAGCGACAACACGCGCTGTTGAAAGGCCAGCAGGCTCAGTTCCGGATTGAGGAACTCCGGCGATGTGCTGGTGATCGCCGGGACTGGCACACGTTGATAGAGATCGGAATTGCCGGCGCGCCGCGGGACGTCCTCCAGCCGCGCCCACTTGATCGCCAGCTCGGCGCGCTCGAGCGTCGGCACGGCCGAGCGGCGGACGCCGTGCTCGGACTCCAGCGCGCGCTCGAAAGAGATCAGATCTTCCGGCGCGCCGCGATGATGGTGCGCGCACATCGTGAAGAAGCGCGCCGACGACCCGTTGCGGCGGATCGTGACGCGGTCGAGATGGACGGTGAGCCGTGGCCGGCGCAGCCAGTCGAGCGACGCGCCGCGCGTGAGGCGATCGACCTCGAGGTCGGCGCGCACCTGGAGCAGCGCGGGATCGACGATGCCGCGCACTCGTCGCGCGACGGGGTTGTCGGACGCGAACGCCGCCGAGACGTCGCTCGTTCGCACGGGCGCGTCGACTCGTGTGACGTCTTCGCGGCGCGGTCCCTCGATGCGCAGACTCAGCGAGGTATGCCCCGCGTCGTCGACCCGCAGACGACAGACGATCCCCCGGCGACGCAGTGAGTCGTCGGGTGTGTCGAGGTAGAGATCGCGGTGCATCGAGCGCCGCGCGTCGCCGGCGGGTATCCCCGGAGGAAGCGGTCCGGAGGCGAGCGCGGCGAGTTGGTCGGCCGACAACAGCTCGCAGCGAAACTCCGTCATGAGACTCTGGGTGGGTCAGAGCATCGCATCATTTCCGGCCGAAGCATGCCTCCATGAGTTGCCGTTTGGCGTCTCTTGGATTGTTGATCGTCTTGTAGAAGTCGTCGAGATATTCCGTGGTCTCCTTCACGATGTCCGGCTTCATCAGCTGGCCGATCTTGTCGTGGTAGAGACCGTAGATCGCGTCCTTTTTGGCATTGAACAGCGCGATCGACTTGTTGAATTCTGAGTCTGGGAAACAGTAACCGCGGTACAACCGATCGCGAACCCGGCGAATCCCGAGCTTGTCATTCGGCGTAGCATAGCGGGTGTTTACGATTCCCGAGAAATCGAAGTCGCGTGCAATGGGAATCGCATCCTCGGCGGTGCTTCGCGTGAGCAGTTCCACATTGTGCAGCGCGGAGATCGAAAAGTCGGTGTTGCCGATCGGGTACTGGAAGAGGCCGAACACCGTCGCCTGATAGGGATCCAGGTCGGACGGGCCGGCGCCGGTCTGCTTCGTGATCTTGCCCCGGAAGCGTTCAGCGAACTTGTCCGGATCCTCCTGGAAAAACCCGTAACGTGTCGCCACGGACTTCCCGCTCACGCTGTCGACATAGGTGACGTGTAATGCGCGGACGGCGTGGCTGTAGGGCGACACGAGCTGGTAGATCCGGTAGGCCTGGAGCTCTTGCAGGACGTATTGCTCGTACCCGTCTTCGTTCCTGCAATACGACGTGAGCTTCGGCTTGTCGACGCGAGCGAACGGCGTCCCCTTCGAGTCTTTCCCGCTGAAGTTCAGGCGCAGCGGGGGGAACTCGCAATTTTTGAGGCGCCAGATACCGTGCGTCTTCACCTGGATCGGCAGGTTCACGGGCGCGGTCGCGCCAGCCGGGGTATAGCTGAGCGTCGCCGCACGCCAGGGGGCGTCATCTCCCTTGTCCCCTTTGACGCGCTTGATGTTGAAGGTCAGGGTGACCTCCATCGGGTCTTCGCTCTCGTAGAGCTTGGCGAGCGTGGTGTCCTTGAGGCTGTCGGGCTTTTCCGGTTTTGGAGCTTTCTTGGCGGTCTTTCCGCTCTGCTGCTGTGCTGATGCCGGCACGGCGAGCATCAGGGCGAACGAGAGTAACGACCAACGGATGTGTGAAGCGAGCTTCATGAGATTCCTCCGCTCGGTTGATCGGTCAGCGCAGCTCTGAGTCGACGACGTCGAGTCCACCAGCGGCGCGAAGCAGAGCGAGGAGCTCGTTCGGACCGCTTTTCTTCTTCGGCATGACGACGTAGTCGATCAGCGTTGTTCCGTCCTCGCCGACCGACTCCGCCTCGACGCGCCATTTCTTCGTCGCGTCGTCAAGCCGCGCCTCGAGCACCGGACGGGTGAGAATCGCATTCCGAATCCGGATGCGGATGCGGCCTTCGTTCTTGTCGTTCCGCTCGTCGCCCTCGGGGTCGTTCTCGCGGGCACGGCGCCAGGCGCGTTGGGCCAGGCCCTCCAGCTGCTCGGCGTTCATATTCTGCAGAACTTCATCGTCGATGCGGGCGACGAACGTTCCGGTGCGCGCCATCTCACGTGCGCGCTGGAGGCGTCGCTCGGCGACCTTGCCCTCCAGCGCTACGGGCGTGCGGCCAAAGTCCGTGAGCCAAAGCATGAGGGTGAGGACGTTGAACAAAATCGAGACGATCGCCGCCACGGGAAGGTCGACCGCGCAGGCGATGCCGAGGCCTGTCATGAGGAAGATGTAGACGGCGTCCTTGCTGTCCTCCAGTGTATTGCGGAAGCGCACCGCCGCGGCGACGCCACCCAGCGCGAACGCCAGCGGAAGGCTGTACTTCACCATCGCGATGATGCCCGACACGACGACGGGCAGGATGATGAGCATCTGTACGACGGACTGTTGGAAGCCGCGTCGCGAGCGCGTCAGCGTGTAGACCCAGGCTATCGGCAGCGCGAGCAGGGCGGAGGAAATCATCGCGAGCGCGACGGTCGCCGAGAGCGTGCCCGGCGCGACCGGCTCGTATTCCGCGTTCTTCCCCGACCCCTTGATGATATCCTGACCGCCGCCAAAGAGTGAGTCGAGCGACGTCGAGGAAACGAGGTGGGTGCGCGGCAAAAACTGCCAGACCGCCCACCCCGCCGCGATGAGAACGGCGTAGTAGGCGAAGACCCTGACGATGACCTTGAATTCGGGCGCCGCGGCGGATCCGTTGGACCCCGTCGCCATGTGCTGCCGTCCGGAGGGAGATGCGCTAAAATCACCCTCCGACGGCGGACGCGCCAGGGACTACTCGGGACTACCGGGCGGCTTGATCGGCTGGGTCAGTGGCGGGCCAGGAGCCCGTTTGGGAATTTCAGCACCGCTGCTCGCCTGTTCGGCGACGGATTCGAGTCCCTGGGCCGTGCTCAGTTGTCTGGCCGAAAGGAGCGAGTAGGCGCTGTCCCTGGCACTCGAGATGTTCTCGCGAATTCCGGCGACCAGTTCCAGGACCATAGGATGCGCCTGGGCAATCGAGTCGCGGCGTTCCTGCGTGACGACGGAAAAGATCGGACGCGGCTTATAGAGCCGAGCAATGGAATCGAGCTTGCGCGACATCGGCGCGTTCGTCGAGTCGAGCGTCCGCTTGATCGCGATGATCTTGGTGAACTGCGTGTCGTTCAGCGCTACCTCCAATCGATGCTCGATCAGGAGGTTCACCGGATTCACGATCGCCGGAATGGAGATTCCCATGTCCCGGGCCAGGCGCCCGGGCTTTCCCCTCTGCCCGTCCGGACCCATGCCGCCGACGCGCGTTTGCGCGCCAAGAACGGCGGGAAGACTCACCGCCGCAATGATTATTCGGAGCACCGCACCGCGCATCGCACCCCTCCCCCTCCCCTACGCCGCCGATTGGTTGTGGCCGGCGCGGCGGGTTCCCATCGAACCCTACTTCACCGTGACGGTCCCAGTCATCCCAGGATGTAACGTGCAAGAATAGGGGAATGTTCCGCTGCTGCTGAAGGTTCGCGTGTAAACGCCCGAAGACCGATCGCCCGAAGCGACGCCGTCATTGAACGTGACATTGTGCGAGGACGCGTCCTGGGCCCAAGTCCAAGTGACGGTCGTGCCTGGCGCCACCTGGATGTCCGGCGGCGTGAACTGGTTGTTGGATACCGTGACTTTATCGGTGGCCTGAGGTGCGGACGGGGTCGTCGGTGTGGTCGGCGTCGTCGGTGTCGTCGGTGTATTGGATGACCCCGAATTCCCGTAACCACCGCCGCACGCCAGGGCGGTGAGAAGTGCCGGCGCGAACAACAGGTTGAATCGATTTCGCATCTGGTGCCCATTGGGGCGGAGAGAGACGTCTGGCGAATCCGCCCCCACAGGCGTCGGTTCCCGCCGTTGCGCGCCGTACCAAAACCGCCCAAATGGGGTCAGACTCCGTTTTTTAAACGGGGTCAGACTCCGCTTCTTAAACGGGGTCAGACTCCAGGTACAGATCGTTGCGCGTGAGGGGAAGATTCGCGCGGCCGTGGTCGGGCTTCGCCAGGAGGGTCTGGAGGACGTTCAGGCGACCGATCGCGAAGCCGTGCATCGATGCGGTCATGTAGAGACGCCAGACGCGGTATGTCGCGTCGCCGACGATCTCGATGGCTTCTTTGCGGCAGCGCTCGAGACGCTCCACCCAATTCTTGAGCGTCAGCGTGTAGTGCTCGCGGAGACTCTCGACATCCCGTGTTTCGAAGCCCGCCCGTTCGGCGGCGGAGACGAGAGCGTCGTAGTGCACGAGCCGCCCGTCCGGGAACACGTACTTCTCGATGAAGGCGTCGCGCCGCCAGAGTCGCCGTTCGAGGCGTTCGCGCCATCCCGGTTCGGTGGTGCCGCCGACGCGCACAATGCCGTGATTGAGAAAAAGACCGCCTGGTTTGAGGGCGCGAGCGGCTGCCGCAAAATATTCGGGAAGTCGCTCGCCTCCGACGTGCTCCACCATGCCGACGCTCGCGATCTTGTCGAACGGACCGAGCGACGGCGCATCGCGGTAGTCGCGCAGCTCGACGTGAGCGCGGCGATCGAGTTCCGCATCGGCGATGCGCTCCGTTGCCAGCGCGCGTTGCTCGTCGCTGAGCGTGATGCCGACCGCCTGGACTCCGTAGTGCCTGGCGGCATGCATGATGAGTGCGCCCCAACCGCATCCGATGTCGAGCAACCGCTCGCCTTCGCGCAATCGAAGCTTACGGCACACATGATCGAGCTTCGCCTCTTGCGCCTCATCGAGTGTGGCGCCGGGGCGCTCGAAATAGGCGCACGAATACACCATTCGGTCGTCGAGCCAAAGACGATAGAAATCGTTCCCGACGTCGTAGTGGTATTGAATCGCGGCGCGATCGCGTTTCGGATCGTGGCGCGCGCCCGCCGCCTCGACACGATCATCGGCGCGACGGTGACGGACCTTCGTCTTGATCTCGTCGTTTCGCGGCAGCGCCATCAGATCGCGGGCGAGCGACGCGAGCACGGAGGGACGTCGAAGCCGCGCGTTGATCGCGTCGGCGACCGTCATCGTTTTCGCGAGATCGCCTTCGACGTCGACATCGCCCGAGATGTACGCCTCGACGATCGACAGCTCGCTTGGCGGCAGCAGCATCCGTCGCAACGCGCCGGGCCGTGCGACGACCAGTGTAAACGGCGACGGCACGGTCGCGCCGCTCCCGCGCTCGACCGTGCCGTCCCAGTACTTCACAGCGAATTGGCGGTCCATCGGAGGGCCGAACAGCGCAGCGATCACGCGCTGACCGCGCGCGATCGCGTCGTCGCCCGCCGCTTGGACCATGTGATCAGCGACGGCGCTTTCCGCCGCTGCGACTGCGCGACCGACCGCTGCCCTCTCCGCGGACGACGCGCCCGACGTCCTGCCGGTTCTCATCGATCAGATCACCGATGTGGCGTGCATGACTGCCGGCCGCTGGACCGATATCGGCAACCGCGCCACCGAGTCGGACGTCATCCTGCACGACGTCTGGCCCGGAAGGATCTTCGAGAAGCTCGTCCACGTCCGCCTGGCGAACGCGAAAGCGTCCGTCCACGTCCCGACCGTTGTGAGTTTTGCGACGTTCCGTCATTGGTGCTGCTCTCCTTCTTCGAGGTGGTCTCCCTCGATTCGTGGCAAGCAGCAGGCCCGCCAAGCCGAGCCCAGCCAACGTCGTATCGCTCGATTTTTGATTCTCTTCGTCGCCCGGCCGATCGGTTGGGCTCGTCGCAGGGAGCACGATCCGCCAATCGACCGGATGCAGCAGGGTATCGCCGACGAAGAACGTCGTGTCGGCGAAGCGCTCGCCTTCGATGTAGCGCAGATGAATGGGCCGTCCGCGCGCCACGCCGCAGACGACAAAACGGCCGTGGTCGTCCATCTCGACTCGCTGTTCGGCTCCATTGATCGCGATCGTGCGACCGGTGCTGTTCTCGGCGGTCACCGGCGAGCCATTGTTGTACGTGGCTTGCCACCGTGCCACGACTCGACCGTTTGGACGCTCCGCATTCGCCAGACTCAGTCGCCCGACAATCATCGACGTGCCGCGAGGAATGGGTTGGTCGCGGCAAACATCTCGGATGACGTCCGCGAGCGGAGGCAACTCAATACGAATCATTGTGAGCCGTCCTCGGCCCACTTCGACGCTCAAATGTGTGGATCGCGGCGCGGCATAGTCTCCAAGCGTCGTGTCTGTCGCGACGAGCGTGTACCGGCCGGGCACAACCGGAGCGAGCTCGAACGAGCCGTCGGCCGCGGAAAGTGTTTGCGCATTCGTTCCGGACAACGTGACGAGGGCCCCCGGAGTAGAAAGCGACGAACGAACCTGGACGACGTTCCCCGTCAGCCCGGCGAGACTGTCAGTCCAGACGGCACCATCAGGCCACGCGGCTGCCAGCACGTTGCCGCCCGATTCGCGAAGTTCGGCAACCTGGAGCTCGTTTCGACTGCGGCGGTCGCGAGGAAATCCCAAGGCGAAATCCGCCCGCTTTCGATCGGGCACGAGCGTCGCCAACCGAAGGTGCCATCGCTCGACGAACGCCACACCGTTCTCCATCGATCGAAATTCGATGTGGCCCCCGGAGCCAACTCGCTCGGCAGCAGGCTCGAGCCCAGTGTAGTGAAAATCGAGTGACCGAATTCGCGGGGTCACGGCATCGATCCAGACTACTCCGGTCACGTCGACCAGCGCGTCTCGCCCACGAGCCGGCGAAAACGCGAGCCCGATTTGCGCGGGATGATCTCCATCCGCTGCCTGCATATGGAAGCAGTGGGTGGCCGCGAAGGCGTCGTCGAGGAGGACGTCGGCGTCCGGCGCGCTGTACAAGCGCCCGCTTGCATCTTCCTGCATGAAGCCGCGCACCGCGAAGAACGACGCTTGAGCCGGCGCGACGAACGGCCGGTTCGAATACGTGGACGTGATCTGGGTGGTCTGCTCCGTCACGCGCTCGTCGGTCAGTGTCGTCACGCGATTGTATGTCAGCGACCGGACTTTCGCCGGTCTGGTGTCGCGGGCGACGACGGTCGCGAGCAGACCAGCCTTCGCCTGCTCCCATAATTCGACGGCGCCGCTGCTCGTGGCCGTGCCCGGACACAATTCGGAATCGGTGACGCGCATCGTCGCCAGCATGGATGGCAGTCGAGTCATGGCGATCTCGAGCGTATCGCCGGAGGCGGACAACATCACGTCGCGCGGGCGATAGCCGATTCGCACGGCGCGCACTCGCAAGGCGCGCGACGGGAATGCTATTACGAACCGACCGGCGGCGTCGGAGATCGCGCGGCCCACCGGCGCACCCGCCGAATCGAGCACCGTGATGACGGCGCCCGGGAGCAGCGCGGCGCGCGCCGAGTCTCGGACCACGCCGTGGAGCTGTTGCGCGCCGAGGCGCGAAGCGATTCCAACGAACGCGATGACAGGCAGGATCGAAAACCGGGACATGAGTCGCGCGGGGTGTCGTCGTCGCCAACAGTCTACGCGCGGCCGCTCGGGCGCGCGATCGTCGGACCGTGACGATTCGATTGAAGCCGGTTCGTCCCCCATAGGATGATAGCAGTCCCCTTCCCGTCCAACTGGCACCAGTCCAGAATACACGTACTTCGCCCCGCCGGAGGCACCAATGCAAGTGCGCGCCTGGAGAGTCGCTCGCGCAACACTGTCCGTCGCTGTCTTCGCGACCACCCCGCTCGTCGCCCAGCAGCGCCCGCAGAACCGTATCGCGCTGGAACAGTATCTCGATTGGGAGGAAGTACAGACTCCGCAGCCGTCGCCCGACGGCACCAAGATCATCTTCGGCCGCCGTTGGGTCGACAAGATGAACGACAAGTGGGAGACGTCGATCTGGATGATGAACGCCGACGGCTCGCAGCCGCGCGCGCTCGTGCAAGGATCGGACGTGCACTGGTCGCCCGATGGCAAGCGCATCGCATACATCGCGAAGGGTGAGCCGAGCGGCTCACAGATCTTCGTCCGCTATATGGACGCGGAAGGTGCAACAACACAAATCTCGCACCTCACCGAGTCGCCGTCCGGTCTCGAGTGGTCGCCCGATGGCAAAACGATCGCGTTCTCGATGAACGTACCGGTGAAGGACACCTGGCGCATCAACATGCCCACGCCGCCGAAGGGGGCGAAGTGGACCGAAGCGCCGAAAGTTATCACGCGCCTCAACTGGCGCTCCGATCGCGTCGGCTTCACCGACGAGTCGTATCGCCACATCTTCGTCATCCCGGCTGATGGCGGCACGGCGCGCCAGATCACGAACGGCGACTGGAACCATGCCGGCGGTTCGTTCTCGGCCGACAGTAAGTTCCTCGCCTTCTCATCCCTGCGCGAGCCGGACGCCGAGCATGCGTTCCGCAAGTCGCAGATCTACGTCGCGAATCTCGCGACGGGTGACATCAAGCAGCTCTCGAAGCGAGCCGGCACGAACAGCGCGCCGCAATACTCGCCCGACGGCAAGATGATCGCCTTCATGTCCGCTGACTCCGTCGATCACTCGGCGTGGGCGGAGACGAAGTTGTGGGTGATGAATGCCGACGGAAGCAACGCGCATCTCATCTCCGGCACCCTGGATCGGCCGATTTCCGGACCCACGTGGGCCGAGGACAACAGCGGCGTCTATTTCAACGTCGAGAGCGAAGGATCGAAGAACCTGTACTTCGCTACGGTGGGCGGCCAGTTCCGTCCGGTGACCACGGGCAAGCAGGTGCTCACGGTCTCTGCGGTGACAAAGGCCGGTCTCGCGGTCGGGATTCGTACGACGCCAGTGCTGCCGAACGACGTCGTGACGTTCACCGTTCCCAAATCGGGGACGACGTCCAGCTTCACGCAGCTCACGAACGTGAACGAAGATGTTCT
>JAICJQ010000201.1 GCA_025928335.1 Gemmatimonadaceae bacterium | reverse complement strand
TTCGATGGCGTCGTCGTGCTGCCAGGTCACGTCGTAGCCGGCCAGCGCCGCGATTTCGTCGATCGTTCGCGATTGCGCCGCCCAGTACGAGGCTGTCGCCGGTGCGCTCGAGGCCGGACAGGTTGGGCATCGGCCCGCGTCGGCCGGCGGCCGCTCCGCCATCCACACGAGGCGCGACGCATTGGGGAAGGGAAGCGGGCGGAAGTCGACGGCGTCGACGACGCTGAAGACTGTGGTCGTTGCGCCGATGCCGCCGCCGAGCGAGAGCAGCGCGATCGCGGTGAAGCCGGGACTGTGGCGAAGGACGCGGAGGGCATAGCGGACGTCCTGCTTCCAGCGATCGAGCCAAGCGCTGCCCCAGGTCGCGCGCGCGGTCTCTTTCGCGGCGGCGACGCTGCCGAATTCGACGCGCGCGCGCCGAGCAGCTTCATCCGGGCGTATCCCGCGCCGAACAAGGTCCTGCGTCCGAAGTTCGAGGTGGAGCGCGAACTCGTCGTCCATCGCCTGGTCCATCGCATCGCGGTCGACGATCGAGCGCCAGAGCGAGCGGATTCTATTGAGCATGGTCAAGCCTCCGCCGGCGACAGGCCGAGCGCGGCCGACATCGCCCGCGCGGTGGAGGTCCAGGACTTGGTTTCGGCGCGGAGCTTCTTTCGCCCGGTCGGCGTGAGGCTGTAGAACTTCGCCCGGCGGTTGTTCTCCGAGGTGCCCCACTCGGTCGCGAGGAACCCATCCCGCTCGAGGCGGTAGAGTGCCGGGTAGAGGGCACCCTGCTCGACCTGGAGCGCGCCGTTCGAGATCTGCTCGATGCGCAGCAGGACCCCGTAGCCATGGAGCTTGCCGAGCGAGACAGCCCGGAGGACGAGGAGCTCGAGGGTGCCGGGAAGCAGCAAGGCGCGGTCGGCCACGGAGTATTCTCCTAAATGACTTAGGAGGAGATGATAGGGATGCGTCCCCGTCGCTGTCAACAACCGCCGTTGGTGCTCCGTCGCGGAGGATCTCCAGTTTGATCGATCGTGCTCCCGACGGAATCACGTTGAGACCGGACTGGAACCGGCGCGGGGCACCGGGTCCAAGCTGTCGCGGATCGCCGCGGCTTGACTTTCCACGCCGGCCGTAATACCCTGAAGCTCCTTCACTGAAGAATCTCAGGGGAGATGCGCCGACGTGCAAGTCATCAAAGGCACCCTCGACCTCATCGTTCTCAAGACCCTGTCCTGGCAGCCGATGCACGGCTTTGCCATCGCCGCCGCGATCGACGAGCGTTTCGGCGGGGAGCTGGCCCTGGAGGAGGGCGCGCTGTACCAGTCGCTCCGGCGGATGGAAGAGCGGGAGCTGATCACGGGCGAGTGGGGAGTTTCCGAGAACAACCGGAAGGCCCGCTTCTACAAGATCACGGCACGGGGACGGCAGCAGCTCCGGCGCGAGGCCGCGGACTGGGAGCGCTACAGCGTCGCGCTCACGCGACTCCTTCGCCTCGCCTGACCGGCCGTGCGCCGTTTTTTCCGCCTCCCCCTCTCGAGTCGCCCGGCCGTCTCCGCGGACGTCGACGACGAGATCTGCGCCCACCTCGAGGCGCGCATTCATCAGCTCGTCCAGGATGGAATGCCGCCCGACGAAGCCCGCCGCGTCGCGCTCCAGCGTTTTGGCGACGTGGAGACGACGCGCCGCGCCATGCGCGGCAGCGCGCAGCGGTACGCGATCCGGCTGCGCCGTCGTGATCGACTCAGTGGCATCGCTCAGGATGCCCGGAATACGCTCCGGCAGTTGACTCGATCACCGGGCGTCACCGCCGTCATCATCATCACCCTCGGTCTCGGCATCGGCGCGACGGCCATGATGTTCGGTCTTGTCGACAGGCTTCTCTTCCGTCCGCCCGCTCACGTCCGCGATCCGGGGGCGCTCGGCCGTCTCTACACGTCCCACCTCGACGGAGAGAGTCAAGCGATCGACCAGGACGAGGTCTCCTATCTCCGCTACACCCAGCTGCGAGACGGCGCCCGCGAAGTGGCCGACGTCGCCGCCATGGCGGGCGCGTCGGTCATCGTTGGCCGCGGCGCGACGTCAAGTCGCGTTGCCGCACGATTCGTCTCCGCCAACTTCTGGACGGTCCTCGGTGTCAAGCCCGCGCTCGGCCGCTTCTTCGGCAAGGATGAGGACCAGCCGCCCGACGGCTCCAACGTAGTCGTATTAGGAAACGCATATTGGCGCATCACCGTTGGCGCAGACTCCAATGTCCTGGGCCGCCAGCTCGACATCGGCACGCGTCGCTTCACCGTCATCGGCGTCGCCCCACCCGACTTTCACGGAGTGACGCCTGCTCGAGTGGACGTCTGGCTTCCCGTCACAACCCGCCGCGCCCGAGATCGAAACCTGCCCGCCGACTGGTATGCGAAGAACAACTTGTGGTGGCTCGAGCTCGTCGCCCGCCTTCGTCCCGGGGCGACGCCGACGCAGGCCGAGGCGGCGCTCACCGCTACGTTCGCACGCGCGAACCTGAGGGGAGATGCGAATGACGCCACGGTCCGAAATCGCGCGCGGGTTGCCTGGGGACCCTTGCTGGCCGAACGTGGGCCGAGGCGCGAGGCCAGCACACCGGTCGCGGCATGGCTTGCCGCCATCGCCGGCATCGTGCTGCTCCTCGCCTGCTCGAACGTCGCCAATCTCCTTCTCGCCCGCGCGATTCGCCGGCGACGCGAGATCGCCGTTCGCGTTGCCCTTGGCATGAGTCGTTCTCGACTGCTCGCGCAACTCCTCGTCGAAGGTGTGATTCTCGCGACGGCAGGCTCCGCGCTCGGCCTCGCGATCGCGTTCGCCGGCGGTCGAGCGCTCTCGGTATTCCTGCTTCCAACACTCGCCCCGACGGAGCATGTGTTCAACGGTCGCGTGCTGGCATTCGCGGCGGCGACCGCGGTCATCGTTGGTTTGCTCGCCAGTACCGCGCCCGCGCTGTGGGCGATGCGTCAGGACATCAGCACCCTGGTGAAGGCCGGCTCGGGCAAAGCGTCATCGCGCCGACCCGGGCTGCGCACGATCCTCCTCGTCAGCCAATGCGCCCTGTCCACGACGCTGCTGCTCGGTGCCGGTTTGTTCATTCGCAGTCTCCAGAATGCGCGGTCGATTCCCCTGGGCTATGAGGCGCGTTCGCTGCTCGTCGTGACCGCGGAGCAGCGCGATCCGGGACCGCTCCCTGGCGGCAGGGTCGCGCTCTATCGCGAGTTCGCGGAGCGTCTTCGCGGCGTGCCTGGAGTCGTCAACGCGGCGACCACGAAACAAATC
Source organism: Gemmatimonadaceae bacterium (assembly GCA_025928335.1). Classification (GTDB taxonomy): domain Bacteria; phylum Gemmatimonadota; class Gemmatimonadetes; order Gemmatimonadales; family Gemmatimonadaceae; genus JAQBQB01. Next base: position 4,112 of record JAICJQ010000201.1, on the reverse strand, counting down.
CCGTTCGCCACGTCGGGATCGACGGCGATATCGGTGCCCGGCCACGACTCGGCGTTCCTGGCTCGTCTCCATCCGATCATGATGAACCCAGTCGGTCCCAACTATTTCGAGACGATGGGCACGCGAATCATTCGCGGCCGAGCGCTCGAACCACAGGACGGACCGCAGGCGCAGCGGGTCATCGTCGTGAGCGATTCCATGACGAAAGCGCTCTGGGCGAGCGAGAACCCGATTGGCAAATGCGTGCACGTCGGCGGGGCTGACGAGCCGTGCTCGATTGTGGTTGGCGTCGCCGAAAACGTTCATCAGTACGAGGTGCGTGCCGAGCCGGCGATCCAGTACTGGATTCCTGAGTCCCAGAACCAGGGAGGCAACGGCGGCGCTCTCGCCGTCATGGTGCGCACGTCGGGCGACGCCCAAGCCATGATGCCGACGGTGCGTCGCGCGCTTCAGTCGATGACTCCGCCGTCTGTGTACCTCACCATTTGGTCGGTGCCCGATGCCGTGGATCGAATCGTTCGCCCCTGGCGGATCGGAGCGATGGTGTTGACGGCATTCGGGGTCCTCGGGCTGATGATCGCCGGGATGGGCCTGTACAGCGTGCTCGCGTACGCGGTGAGTCAGCGCAGCACCGAATTGGGCATCCGCATGGCGTTGGGTGCCACGCCGTTCTCAGTGATCCGTCGAGTCGTCCTCGACGGGGTGCGCGTGGTGATGGTGGGCATCGTCGCCGGCGTTGCCATCGCCATGGTCGCCGGGCGTTCGATCGACAGTATCCTGCTCGGGGTGACGACGATCGATCCGAGAGTCCTTCCAGCGACGGTCGCGACATTACTCGTAGCGGCGCTGGTCGCCAGCGCGGTGCCGGCCTGGCGCGCATCGCGGGTCGATCCGGCCGATGCGTTACGCGCGGAGTGATGCACTTGGCGATCGGCTGCATCGCTCGGTTGACCCGCGCGAGACCGAGGCCTTAGTGCTTCACCGCGACCGTCACGGCGGCGCTCTTTCCGTCACTTGCCGCGGTAATAGTCGCCGTTCCCTCCTTGTTGCCCTTCACCGTTGCGCTGTACGTCCCTGCTTTCGCCGCGACCGACGCGATGCTGGGGTCACTCGACGTCCACGTTACCACGCGCCCCGAACCGATGTCTTTGCCGCTCGCATCCTTGAGGGCGACGGTCAAGGTGAGATTCTCGTTCTTGCCGATGGGCGGTGGCTTCGAAGGAGAGATGGTAACGGATGCGACCGCGCTTTGCGGAAAGGCGACAGTGACGGTGCCGATTCCCGATTTGCCGGCGACGTTCGCCGAAACCTGCGTGGTGCCGGGCGCAACGCCCGTTACGACGCCGTCGCCGGAAACGGTTGCAATGTTCGCGTCGCGGACCGACCAAAAAATGTCGGCCGGGGCGAGCGGCTGGCCGGCAGAGTCTTGCACGACGGCACTCAATGAGAGGCGACCGCCGATCGAGACCGAGGACGCCGACGGGGAAACTACTATCGTCGCCACGTTGTCTGGCGTCGCCACTTCGTTCGGCGAGCTGCTGCACGCCGCGATAGCCAGCACTGCGCCGGAAGCCAACCCATGCCACACACTGCTCGCGCAGCATCGACGAACATCGAGTGCGCCTCGCATCGAGCGGACAGGGCTGGCTTCGCCGGGAAGAGATTCCCTCACTAGCCGTCTCTTTCGTCGGAGGCACCGCTCGAGCCGCAAGAACTAGTCCCACCTCACCGTGGACGCACCGGATTCAAGCGCACGAACAGTTTGACATCGCGCGCAGCCGAGTCGATACTCGTTTTGCGATCCACGTAGCGAACGAGGTGCTCCATGAAAGTCGGCCTTGTTGGTTTTGCTGGCTCCGGAAAGACCACCGTCTTCAATACACTGACCGGCATCGGTGTGCCGGCCGGGTTCGGCGGCGACGTGCACATCGGAACCGTCAAGGTTCCCGACGAGCGGATCGACCGCCTCAGTCGCATGTTCAAGCCCAAGAAGACGACGTACGCCGAGATCGTCTTCAGCGACATCCCCGGCGAGCACGGCGCCGAGAGCAAGGGACTGTCGCGGAAGGCGCTCGATCGGATTCGCGAACAGGACGTGCTCTGTCTCGTGCTGCGCGATTTTCCCAATCCGTCGCTCGAGCGTGCCGCGGATCCCGAGGCCGATCTCCAGGCCTTTCTCATCGAGTGCATTCTCGCCGACCTCGGCATCGTCGAGCGGCGGATTGACCGCGCCCGAAAGGAGAAAGCCGATCCGCTGGAGGTCGCGATGTTCGAGCGCATGAAGGCAACGCTCGAGCAGGAACTCCCGATCCGCGTCCTCTCACCGCACGTGCTCAACCGGGAACCGCTGCGCGGCTACGCGCTGTTGACGGATCGGCCGTTGCTCGTCGCGCTCAATCGCACCGAACAAGAAGCGGCGAGCCCCATGCCGCCGGCGATTTCTGGAATGCTCGAGCGGCACCACGCGGCGGGTATCGTCTTGTCGGCGAGCATTGAAGCCGAGATCGCGACGATGTCCAAGGACGACCAGGCGGCGTTTCTCGCTGACTATGGCCTCACCGACTCCGCGCTCACGCGCTTCATTCGCGCCGCATACGAGCTGCTCGATCTAATTTCGTTCTTCACAGTCGGGGAGGATGAAGTTCGCGCGTGGCCCATTCGGCGGGCCACGCACGCCAAACAAGCCGCCGGGCGGATTCACTCCGATCTGGAACGCGGCTTCATACGCACCGAGGTCATGCCGTACGACCAATTCATAAAGCACGGCTCGGAGCACGCGTTGCGCGACGCGGGGGCGCTCAAGCTCGAGGGAAAAGACTACACCGTAGCCGACGGCGACATTCTGAGCATTCGGTTCAACGTCTGACGCAGCCCTCTGTCGAGGAAGTCGTTGAACGATTTAGACTGAAATCAGACCTGCCATCGATACTTCCCGTCCAACTCGCGTCGGAGGACTCGATGACACTCACAGAGGCAACGGGCCGGAATCCAATGACAGATATCGCCGGCCGCATGCGAAGCTACGTCGATGGAATCAATCGAGGTGACGTGTCCGCCGCGGACGCGGTGTTTGCGCGAGACTGCGTCGTTCACATCACAGGCAGACCGGAACCGATTGTCGGCGTCGATGCATACAAGGAGTTCGCCGCCGGGATTCTCATCGCATTTCCTGACGTGCACTTCACGATCGAGGAGCTGCTGACAATCGACGACATCGTGGTCATGCGATGGCGTGCGCGCGCCACTCATGCCGGCCCGTTCGGGCCGGTGCCCCCAAGAGGAAAACCGGTCTCGATCATCGGATTGATCGTCGATCACTTCGTCGACGGCAAGGTCAGCGTGAGGTGGGAGCAGTATGACCAATCGCTTCTGCTGCAACAAATCGGTGTTCAGTGACGCGTGAGATCGCCGCTCGCGATGGACCCTCAGTCGCCGCAAGAGCTTCCGGAACCCGCCGCGCTGGCGGCGATTGTCCGACAGCCCGGAACGAGTGGCCGGGAGAAGCTCTTTCATTGGCTGAACCGTTAGGGTGTGGCAGAATGCGCTGGTGCGCGCCCTGATCGCTTCGCTCGCTGTGCGCGCGTGCGGGGCCCGTGCTTGGTCTCGTCGCTGGTAAGCTGGCGGCCGACGCGCTGTTCTACGTCCCGGTCATCGTCATGTACGAGCGACGGACGCTCCGGAACCGGCGGAAGTCGTAGCACTTCGCGAGGGTTTGCGAAAAGAGGCTATGTCGCCAGGGTGCAATCGGGCGTTCTTGTGCGTTTCCTGAGCCCTGAGCCGAAAATGCAGTTCAATACGTCACGCGCTGGAAAGCGTGCCGCGCTCGGTGTAGTGATTGCAATTCTTGCCGGGTGCACAGATGCCAATGCCCCTTCGGCATCGACACAGCCGGTCGTCGCGCCACCGGGCTCACCACCCATATCGGCGCCGGGCGACCCCACGATCTACGTCGCCCGCATTGATGGCTCCGACGCGCTGGCTGTTTGCACGAGGGCACGCACCCGTCTGGTCGCCCGATGGCCGTCGAATCGCGTTTTTATCGTGACGACGGCCGGACCTACCTGTTCGACTTCGACTCGAGCGCCGAGCGTAAGGTGGGCGAGGGAATCATG
>JAICJQ010000135.1 GCA_025928335.1 Gemmatimonadaceae bacterium | reverse complement strand
GCCGCGCCGTTCGGCAGCCGCGCCGTTCGGCAGCCGCGCAGTAAGCCCTTCGCGCCCCGGCCTCTATCTCTGAACGATGATCAAGAACTTTGACGGCGCCCAGAATTTGTCGTTTTCGGCGATCTCCAACGGGCCACGGAACTGATTGCCATCCCGCATCGCGACCTTCGCGTCGTCCAGGCTTTGCCGCGATACGATCTGATACTTCTTCGTCGAATCCGGCACGTCGATGCGGTGCACCTCGCGCGTGTCGATTGCACTGAACGCATCGGCGGGAAGCTCACGCGCCGGCACGAGCGTACGTCCAACGCGCTTGATCAACAGGTTGGCACCGCCTTCCTTCACGATCACGCCCTTCTTTAACAGCTCGTCCTCGGTGCCGATCACGTAGTACGCCTTCGCGTACGCCGTCTTCACGTCGGCGAGGTCCTTCCCGAGATCGTCGAGGCGTGTTTGGAGCAGCGCGATCGTCTGGGCCTGCTGTTCGATGCTCGACATCATCGTGGCAATCCGCTGTTCCTCGGCGTTCAGCGAATCCTTGAGCGCCTTGTTTTCCTCGCCAAGCTTCGCATTCTCCGCGAGAATTTCGGCTTGGCGCTTCTTGAGCGCTGTAACTTCGCCGGCCGTCTCACGTGCGCGTTCGACAAGAGCATCGACGCGCCGAAGCATGTCTTTCCGCGCGCGAAGCTGATCTTCGAGCCCGCTCTCCGAGCTCTTTTTTGTGTTCGACGCGTGGCTGAGGCCCTTCACGCGAGAGATCGATTTGTCGATGTGGCCGATGAAGACGTTGGCGTCGCCGAGAAGCTGCGACACGGAGTCACGCTGCGCGGAAAGCTTGTCCATGAGCACACGCTGTTGGGCGGCGAGTGCTTGGGCGCTGTCGGCGCGAGCCTTGTCCCGCGGCGACGCGCAGGCCACGGCTACAGACGCCAAACCAAGAACGAAGAAGCGACGCATAAGGGGGCTCGGGAAAAGGTGGGGCAGAGGAACGAGCTCAAAATGGCAAATTCATGCGAGCCCAGCCTATGGCTGGCCGCACATCCCCTAGGTGATGTGTCGCACGTCCATTAGAGTCCTGCCAAGCCCGTTGACACCCCCCCGCCCGATTCGGGCCTGCGCCGATGCGTGGTTCTTTACATCCTCCCAGTAAACCCTTTCGGACCCCGCCCGACTCTAAGCCCGTGGATCCACCGCAGTGGCAGTCGGTCGCAGTCTGAGCATCCGTAGGCTCCAAACGTTCGGTCTTCCGAACTCACCCCCTCAACTCGGGTCTCTCAGTGCGTTTACGTCGACTTCTGCCGGTCGCGTTCGTGGTGGTATTCGCCGCGTTCGCACACCCGCATTCCCTCTTCGCGCAAACGGACGTCATCCGTGGCCGAATCACCGGTCCGGACAGCCTCCCGGTCGAACGCGCGACGATTACCGTCACGTCCATCTCGGGCAACGTCTCGCGCAGCGCACGGACGGATAAGAGCGGGCGCTACACCGTCACCTTCCCCGGCGACGAAGGCGACTACTTCGTCAACGTCGCGGCGCTTGGATTCGCCAGCAAACGATTTGAAGTGAAGCGTACGGGAGACCAGGAGATCCTCGTCGCCGACGCGCGACTGCAACGCGTTGCCGCGCAGCTCGACGCCGTGAAGGTCAACGCCGAACGACAGCGCGTCGGGCGAACCGATGTTCCGGACATCAGCGGCAGCGAACGCACGGTAACTGGCAGCCCGGTGTCCGCGGACCAATTGGGCGACCTCGCCGCCCTCGCCGCCTCGCTCCCCGGCGTGCAGCTTATTCCCGGCGCCGATGGATCGCCGGCAGGATTTTCCGTGCTCGGTCTCTCCCCGGACCAGAATGCGACGACACTGAACGGCATGGCGTTCGGCGGCTCGAATCTCCCGCGCGATGCCAATGTCTCGACGTCGCTCGCCACCAGCCCGTACGACGTGTCGCGTGGCAATTTCAGCGGCGGCCTGCTCAACGTCCGGTCGCGCGGCGGCAACAATTACATCATTCGCTCGACGAGCCTCAACGTCGATGCGCCACAAATGCAGTGGACCGACGCGGCCGCCCGCTCGCTCGGCCAGCAGTATCGCAACCTTTCTGTCGGCGGGCTGCTCTCCGGACCTATCCAGACCGACAAGTCCTTCTTCTCCGTCGCGTATCAGGCCGGACGACGCTCCCAGGACCTTCACAGTTTGCTCAACACCGACGCGCTGGGGCTCGAGACCGCCGGTCTCGCCCGCGACTCGGTGACACGCCTCCTATCCATTCTCGATCGCTCGCACGTTCCCGCGACGGTCGGCGGAATCCCGGGCGCTCGACTCAACGATCAGGCGAGTCTGTTCGGCACGGTGGACTTCACGCCGCCGTCATCGACGACCGGACAGGCGTTCAATCTCACGTTCAACGGCTCGTGGACCCGTCAGGACCCGTCAGGGATCACGACGACCGAGCTTCCCGCGCACAGTGGTGAGCGCAGCAACTGGTACGGCGGCGTTCAAGGCCGGCACTCGAGCTACTTCGGCTTCGGTGTCCTCACCGAGACGTCGGTCGGCGTGAACCGGATGCACTTCTCCGGCTCACCGTTCATCGATCTCCCGAATGGAGCCGTCCGCGTGAACTCGACCTTCGCCGACGGCCTCTCCGGCGTCCAGACCGTGGCGTTCGGCGGCAATCCGGGGATGAACATCAGCTCGACGACGACGACCGGGCAGTTCATGAATTCGCTGTCGTGGTTCAGCGAGAACAACAAGCATCGTCTCAAGCTCACGACGGAGTTGCGCCGCGATGCGTATGCACAAGACCTGACGGCGAATCAGCTCGGATCGTTCAGCTTCAACTCGCTCGCCGATCTCGACGCCGGTCGTCCGGCCGCGTTCACGCGGCAGCTCACGCCACGCGCGCGCAATGAGAGTCAGTGGATCGGCGGTATGTCGCTCGGCGACTCCTATCGTCCGACGGACGACCTCCAACTCCAGTACGGCGTGCGGCTCGACGGAAATCGATTCGCCAGCGAACCGCTCTACAACTCCTCGGTCGAGCGGTTGTTCGGCGCCCGCAACGATCACGTGCCCAATCAGCTATATCTGAGCCCGCGCGTCGGCTTCTCGTGGACATACGGCACCGCGGCGCAGATCGCGGCCTTCCAGGGCGCCGTGCGCGGTCCGCGCGCCGTCGTGCGCGGGGGCATCGGCATGTTCCAGAGCACACCGTCGGCGCAGTCGATTGGTTCGGTGCTCGACAACACCGGTCTGCCGAGTGCGGTGCAGCAGATCGCTTGCGTTGGGATCGCGGCGCCGACGCCTGATTGGGCGGCGTATGCGGCGAGTGAAGCGTCCATTCCAACCCAGTGCGCCGATGGCACGTCGGGGACGGTGTTTTCGAGTGCCGCTCCGAATGTCAGCCTCTTCGCGAAGGACTATGCCGCGCCGCGCGCGCTCCGCTCGAACCTTCAGTGGACCGGAACGATCCTCGCGGAGCGGCTTTCGGCGATGGTCGATGCCACGTACTCGCGGAACCTGAATCAGGCGAGCACGTTCGACCTGAATTTCAATCCGGTGCAGCAGTTCTCGCTCACTAGCGAGGAGGGACGTCCGGTGTATGCGCGCCCGACGAGCATCGTGCCGACGACGGGCGCCATCGCCCCGGGCGAAGCGCGCGTATCGTCGGTCTTCTCTCGAGTCAGCGAGCTTCGGTCCGACATGCAGTCGGACGCGAAGCAGCTCACCGTGCAGCTTCGGCCGTTCTCATTCAGCTCCGGGTTCACGTGGAGCCTGTCGTACGTCTACGCGAATGCGCGCGATCGGATCCGGGGCTTCAGCAGCACGGCCGGCAATCCGATCGAAGCGTCCTGGGGACGGTCGAGCTTCGATTCGCGCCATCAGGTCATCTACACCTTCAACTACAACGCCTTCGACTTCATCCGCCTCGGGTGGTACGGGTCGTTCCGATCCGGCACGCCATACACGCCGGTCGTCGCCGGCGACATCAATGGCGACGGCTACCAGAACGACCGCGCGTTCATTTTCAACCCGGCGAATGCGGCGGACACCGCGCTCGCGTCGGGCATGCGCTCGCTCCTCGCGACCGGCTCCGGCTCGGCGCGTGACTGTCTGGAGAGCCAGCTCGGACATATCGCGACGCGCAATAGCTGCCAGGGTCCGTGGTCGACGACGGCGAACCTCACCCTCTCGTTCAATCCGGTGAAGGTGCGTATGCCCCAGCGCGCCAACATCTCGTTCCAGATCTCGAATCCGCTGGGCGCCGCCGACGCCCTGCTCCACGGCGACGATCATCTGCACGGGTGGGGACAGCAGTTCATCCCCAACAACCAGCTGCTCTACGTCCGCGGCTTCGATCCGACCACGCAGCGTTACAAGTACGAAGTGAATCAGCGCTTCGGCGCGACGGCGCTGGCGCAGACGGTCACGCGCACGCCGGTGACGCTCACGGCAATGATGCGCATCGACGTCGGGCCGACGCGTGAGCGGCAGGATCTTACGCTGCTGCTCGATCGCGGCCGGACCTCATCGGGGCAGAAGGCATCGGAACCGATGCTGCGCGCGTTCTATGGATCGGGCGGCGTGATGAATCCGATGGCGCAGATCCTCCGCCAGGCCGACACCCTCGAGCTCACGCCAACGCAGGCCGACAGCGTCGCGGTCCTCAACCGCAAGTACACGATCAAGCTCGACTCGATCTGGTCACCGATCGTGAAGTACTTCGCCGCGCTCCCCGAGCGGTACGATCAGGGCGACGTCTACGATCGCTATCGCACGGCGCGGGAAGCGTCGGTGGACGCGCTGATTCACCTCGCACCCACGATCAAGTCGCTTCTCACCGCCGACCAGCGGCGCAGGCTGCCGACCTTCGTGACGCCGTTCCTCGACACTCGCTACCTGGCGTCGGTGCGATCCGGAACGGCGGGGGCGGGCCTCGGCATGATGATGATGCCGGGCGGTATGCCGATCCCGGCGTCGGTCGGCGGCGGGGGCGGCAACGTGCAAATAATTCGCATCGGAACTCCGTGATCAACCTTTCAACTACTCACATGCGTAAACTCTTACTGACTGCCGCCGCGGCAATCCCGGCAGGCGCGCTCGCCGCGCAGACACCGGCCGTTCGCTTGATCAACGCTCCCGATGCCTCGTCCCAGCACGTGTTCGGCGCGGTCGCGGCCATCCGCCAGCTTCCCGGCGGAAAAGTCCTCGTCAACGACGTCGTGAAGCGCCAGTTGACGCTGCTCGATCCGACGCTTGCCTCGGGGACCCTGATCGCCGACTCGACCAGCGGGACCGCGAACTCGTACGGCGTGCGCCCGGGCGGATTGATCGCGTACGTCGCCGACTCGACGCTCTTCGTCGATCCGGCGGGACTCTCGATGTTCGTCCTCGATCCGTCGGGGAAGATCGCGCGCGTCGCGTCGGTTCCGCGCTCGCAGGACGCCGGCTCGCTCGGCAGCAACCTGCTTGGCAACCCGGGACTCGATGGCAAGGGTCGCCTCGTCTATCGCGGCGGCTTTGGCCGCGTCATCGCCGGCCCAGGCGCCGTGACTGCCGTCAAAGGTGGTGCCAGTGGCGACGTCGCCGCGCGCGCCACGGCGATGGCCAGCATGTTCGAGCAGCCCGACACGACGGCGCTCGTGCGCGTCGATCTCGCGACACGCAAGCTCGACACGGCGGCGTTCTTCAAGATTCCGAAGAACAAGATGAACGTGCAGCAGAACGATCGCGGCATATCCGTGACCAACGAGATCAACCCGCTGCAGACGGTGGATGATTGGGCCGTTCTCGCTGACGGATCGATCGCGCTGGTTCGCGGCCAGGACTATCACATCGACTTCATCCACGCCGACGGCTCCGTGGCATCGTCGCCGAAGATTCCCTACGATTGGCAGCGTCTCACCGACGAGGACAAGGTCGCCATTCTCGACTCTGCCAAGACGGCGATGGAACGCGCGCGGGCCGCGGCGCCGAACGGCGGTAATGCCGTGATCGCGGGCCCTGGTGGTGGCGGAGCGCCTGGCGGCGGCATGGTCGTCATGAACTTCCGGATGAGCGCCGGCGACGGCACGGGCGGCGGTGGGGTGCGCACGGGCGACGCCGGCGCCGGTCCGCAGCTGACGTTCGTGAGCGCGAACGAGCTTCCCGACTATCGACCCGTCTTCTCGCAGGGCGCATCGCGCGGAGACGCCGACGGCAATCTCTGGGTTCGTACGAGCGCGATCCGCGCCGGTTCGGTCGGCGGTTTCATCTACGACGTCATCGGCCAGCGCGGCGAGCTCATCGACCGCTTGCAGATCCCTAGCGGCCGGCAGATCGTCGGCTTCGGCAAGGGCGGCGTGGTCTACATGATGGCGCGCGACGATTCAGGAGCGTGGCTCGAGCGGACGCATCGCTAGAGCACCGAGAGTACCGGCTTGGCGGTGGGCTGAGCCGGTACCCTCGTCTGTTGTGCTGTAGCCGGCGAAGTTGTCGGTGCGTCCATTGCAGGGACGCCACCTAATGACTTTGCTCCGAACGCCCTTCAGGATCTTGCTCATGGCTGCGGTTGCCGCCTGCGGCGACCGCGCACCGTCGCCTCAGGGCGCTGCACCGCTCGACTCGGCGCGCATCTCCGGCGGTACGATCCCCGACTCGACGAGATCTCCGGATACAACACGTGCGCGTCCGGCGAGCGCATCGCTGAAAGACTCGGCCTCGCGGACCAGGCGCAAAGCGCCGCCCGACTCGGCCATTTTGCTACAGATCGCGACGCAACCGAAATCGCGGAAAATGGCCGACAGCATTTCGCTGGTTGCCGCCATTCGGGCGGGGCTCAGGCACGAGGGCTGGCCGGTGAAGACACCCCCACCGCTCTCGGGATCGATTCTGCCGCACAAGCGAATCGTCGCCTACTATGGCAATCCGTTGTCGAAAAGGATGGGCATCCTCGGCGAGATTCCGTACGACGCGATGCTCACCAAGTTGGACTCGACGGTCGCGCTGTGGCGTGCTGCCGATCCGACGATGCCCGTACAGCCCGCGCTTCACCTGATCGTCTCAGTCGCACAGGGCCAGCCGGGCAAAGACAGCATGTACCGCCAGCGCTCCGACCCCGATCTGATCGAAAAGGTCTACGGCCTCGCCCGATCACACAATGCGATCACCATTCTCGACATTCAGGCCGGAAAGAGCACGCTTCAGGCCGAGCTGCCCGTAATCGAGAAGTTTCTGGCGCGCCCGGACGTGCATGTCGGGATCGACCCCGAGTTCTACATGCACCACAATCGGGAAGGTCGCGTCCCTGGATCGAAAATCGGCGCGATGACCGCGTCGGACGTCAATGCGGTGATCGATTATCTCGCGGCGATCGTGACGAAGTATCACCTGCCGCCGAAGGTCCTCATCGTCCATCGCTTCACGACGAATATGCTGCAAGACGCCGAGCAGATTCATCTCGACCCGCGCGTCCAGGTCGTGATCAATATGGACGGCTGGGGACAGCCGTGGCTGAAGTTCGACACGTATGCGCGCTGCGAAGTCGCCGAACCCGTACAATTCACGGGATTCAAGCTCTTCTATCACAACGACACGAGAAAGGGCGATGCGCTGCTCATGCCACGCGAGGTGCTCGCCCTCCGACCGCGGCCGATCTACATCCAGTATCAGTAGCGCGCCTTACGGTCCGCGGGACCTGAACTCGTGGAACAGGTTGATCAGGCCACCGATGGCCAACGATGTCGTTCCGTTGAGCAGTGTTTGGTTCGCGCGGCTGCGCGACCCTGGCCACCACGTCGATTGCGCATACGCGCCGGCATAAGCTCCCACGATACGCGGTATCGCAATCGGGTGCTTGCCGTTGGGCATCTGATCGGTCACCGCACCAGCGAGAGCATGGCCGATCCGCCCGCCGGTGCCCCTGCACCTACACGGCGTGTAGTCGAGCGGTCGCTTCATGATCGCGGCGAGTCCCTCGGTGACTCCTTCTTGAATCATGAATTCGCCGAAGTTCGAGGCGTACCGTTTTCCGTAACCGTTCCACCCTTTTCCCCACTCGGACGGCTGATTGTTGATCTGGTTCATGCCGGAGTAGACGAAGCTCATCGCCGCACCGTAGGCGACGGCGCGTCCGAAGCGCATGAGGCGAGTGGCAGAGTCACGACCGACCCGCTGCGAATGCGCGGTCGTTGGGATGAGTGTGACGACGAGGAGGACTGCGGCGTACCACGAGCGTTTGCCATGCACCTTTGGGCCCCGAGGACTATTTCGGGACCACCTCAGTGCAACCCCGGGGCCGGGTTCCGGCGAAGGCCTCGCACCATCCATCAAGAATCTCCCGTACTGCTGAGGACGATCGCAGGTACCCGACTAGTTCATGCGGATCGGGCTCGTCCGGTGGCGGTGTGGTCACGACGTCTCGGCCGATGGCGAGCGGCGCGGCCAGAATATCCTGCCCATTTCGTAGATTGACCCAGCCTTTCACCCCGCGTGGACGCGTGAGCGAGTCCTCCGCACCACCGCCGATGAGCAGTCGTCTGAGTTCGGGGTAACCCACCATCGACCCCATCGTGATCAAGCGATCGACGATCGGCAGCGAATCGCGCCGCGCCGACAAATAGTCGTAAGCAACCACGGCGCCGAGGCTATGCGCGACGATGATGATCGGGCGGCCTTCGGCCTTCGCGCGATCGATCTCGTTCGAGAGCCGCTGTTCCGATGCGCACCGCTTACCCGCGTCGCCGACGAATGCCGCGTCGCCGGCCAGCGCGCGAAGCTGGGACGTCGTCTCCGATTCGTCGACAAGCGACGAGACGACGCCAAGAATTCCGCCGGCCAAGCCGAGGAACGACCGGAAGTCGGCATCCTCGGCGCGCGCGCGGCGCGCCCGGGGATCGCCCGCGGCGTAGTCGCACGACGCGCCCGAGCGTGGATCGAGCACGTCAGCGTACCAAACGACTCGAACGTCTCGATCCGAGATCAGCGGCTCGCGCGTGATCGTCCGCGCGCCGGAGGCGAGCGCCTGAAGCCACATCTTCCGCGTGGCGGCGCTGTCGCGGTCAGACATACCTCGCCCGTGGACCAGCAGTACTATCGGCCGGCCGCGGTCCTCCTGTCCGGCCAACAGGCTAGAGACGAGGGCGACGAGCGCCAGGATGCGCAGTGTCATGCTTGTCAGTACTTGCCGAAGCTACACGATGTTTCCTGGACTGCTCATGGGGCTTTCGACCTATCGATCGCGGACTGATCCCGCTCGGGCGGGGCGCCCGTCAGGCGAACAGGCCGACCTGGCCGCCCGTATGCCAAAACAGCACCGTCTCGTCGGACGAGAACCGACCGTCACGAGCGTGGGCGATGAGCGCCGCGGCGGCCTTCGCCGTATAGGTGTGATCGACGAACAACGCCTCGGTCCGGGCGAGCAATTGCTGCGCCTCGCGAGACGTGTCGGTCGGAAGGCCGTAGCCCTCCCCGACCATTGAATCGTCCACGGCGATCTCGCCGTCGAAGGACGCGCAGCCGGGGATATCACGAACGATTCCGCGCACGGTCGAAGCGATGGACGCGGCAGGATCGTCCGCGCTGACGGCGATGATGCGCGTCGCCAGACCGTTCCGCACGACCCCGGCGACGAGTCCCGCCTGCGTGCCGCCTGACGACCCCGCGTGGATGATGACGTCCGGCCGAACGCCCTGCGCAATCATCTCATCGATCGCCGCCGCGAAACCCAACGCACCCGTCGGCGTCGATGCGCCAAGCGGAATCAAATACGGTTTGCGCCCCTCCGACTGAAGACGCGACATCACCCGTTCGACCGCGCCTGCGCGCTCGCCGCGCGACGAGATGTATTCGACCTGCGCGCCGAGCAGTTGATCGAGCAAGGCATTCCCCGACGGTCGGTTCTGCGGCGCGCCGTTGATGATCAGGACGCAGCGAAGTCCCAATTTCGCCGCCGCCGCGGCCGTCGCGCGCGCGTGGTTCGATTGAAGACCGCCAAGCGTAACGAGAGTATCTGCATGCGCCGCCAGTGCTTCGGGCAGCACGAACTCGAGCTTGCGCACCTTGTTCCCGCCAAACCCGAATGGAATCGCGTCGTCGCGCTTCACGAGGAGGCGTGGGCCGCCGCCGAGGTGGGCGCGAAGCCGCCACATCTCCTGGATCGGCGTGGGCCCGGAAAACAGCTCCTCGCGCGGTCCGAGGGTGTTCGACATCACTCTTCCGCGGCGGCCGGCGGTCCACCGCTGCGCGCGACCTGATCGGCACGGACGCGCCCAGCGTCGAAGCGCCGCGCGCTACTGAGCATCTTGTCGATCGTTTCGTCAAAATCCGCGGTCGGCTTTCGTTGAAAGCGCAGCGGGTTGATACGCGCGACGACGAACGCTTTGAGATAAGGACTCTCGAGACCGCGTCCCTTGAGCTGCTTCACCGCTTCGTTCACCAGCTCGTTCAGCTCGAGCATTTTCTCCGCGCGGCCCCGGCGCGTCTCGAGCGCCGTCGGCAACTTGGAGCCGAGGAACTTGTCACAGCGTTTGAGAATCGGATGGTACGCGCCCCCGGAAAAGCGACCGTTCTGTTGATAGCAAAGCCCGAGTGTGACAAGCGCCGGCTCCTCGAACTCCGTCGCGAACTCGCGTTCCGGCCGATCGTCCATCGCGGCGAGTGCCTCGGCGAGACGCGCCACTTCGAGCGCCCGCTCACGCAGGTTGTGCGCTTTCTCCGTATTGAGGAGGAGAATGCGATGCGCGACTTCCGGCTCCGGTACCACGAGCGCCACGATCGATCGGGCGCCGAGCTCCTTCATGGCGCCGAGGCGATGGTAGCCATTCGGCGACCAGTACTTTCCGTCGCCGGCCGGAACGGCGATGACGGGATCGAGATACCGGTCCAATTTGTCGATCGCATTCGCGACGCGTTCGACGTGCGCCTCCGACAGGTCGCGCTGAAAAGGCGTCGGCTCGACGCGCTCGAGCGGCAGCGCGGCGAGGAGTTGCCAGTGCGAGCCGAGCGGATCGCGATAGGTCGCGAGCACGCTCCCGCCGTCATCCTCGATCGTCCGCGCCAGCGTCTGCACAGCCGTCGGCGGCGTGGCCGAGGCCAGCCGCCGTGCATCGAGCCCACGCGAATCGGCGGGCGCGGTCGCGCGCTTCTTCTTTTTCTTTTTCGTCGTGGCCATGCTCATAAACTACAGGCGAAATCGTGAGCGCGCGGTCGTGCGAGAACCAGTAAGTTGTGTTCAACTCCGCCCCACACTATATGCGCCACCTTGCTCCGTTGATCGGGCTGTTCCTCGCGATGCCTCTGTCCGCGCAAAAGCGCGGAATTACCGCCGAGGACTACTTCTCGTTCGAGCTCGTCTCTGACCCCCACATCTCTCCCGACGGATCGCGGGTCGTCTACGTCGTGTCGCGCGTCGATCGCGCGCAAAACCGACGCGTTCCGTCAGTCTGGATCGCGCCGACGGACGGTAGCGCGCCCGCGCATGTCCTGGTCGCCGAAGATTGGTCACCGAGCGCTCCGCGCTGGTCTCCCGACGGAACGCTCGTCGAGTTCATTTCGGCGCGTTCACCAAACGACACGGGATCGGCCGCCGGGCGCCGAGGCACGCCGCAACGTGCGCAGTTGTGGCTTCAGCCCGCGAGTGGCGGCCCGCCTCGACGCGTCACGAGCATCATGAACGGAGTGTCCGGGTGCGTTCCTTCCCCCACCGGCGCGAGAGTGGCCTGCCTCGTTCGGAGTGGACCGAGTGACAAATGGCCCGCCGGGAAAGAGCGGAGCGACGTGCGCCACTACACACACATCGCCTACAAGTTCAACGACACCGGCTGGTACGATGACCGCCGTTCGCACATCTGGGTCATCGACGTGGCAAGCGGCGACGCCAAGCAGATCACGGAGGGCGACGACTGGAACGACACCGATCCGCAGTGGTCCCCCGACGGCGCGCGCATCGCCTTCGTTTCCGACCGCACCGGTCATGAATTCGACGGCGGGCGCAACAGCGACGTGTGGACGATTGCCGCCGCTGGCGGCCCGCTGACGAAAGTCTCGACCGCCGAGGGACCGGACAACCAGCCGCGCTGGTCACCGGATGGAAAGTCGATCGCCTTCGTCACCGCGGCCGGCGAAGACGCACCGCCGCAGGTGATGATCGCCCCCTCGGGCGGCGGCGCCGCGAGCCCGCCGTATCCGACGCTCGATCTCCTTCCCACCGACCTGCAGTGGTCGAATGACGGCGCGTCGCTGTACTTCGATACCGGCGTCAAAGGAGAGTTGCAGGTTTTCCGTATTGACCTCAGCGCGCACAAGCTTTCGCAGGTAACCACTGGGGCGCGCGCGGCGCGCTCGCCGAGCTTCGCGTCGAAAGCGCGCCGGATGGTGTACCTGGCGAATGACTTCACGCACCTCGACGATGTCTACGCCGCCGCGGTGGATGGCTCCGGCGAGCGGAAGCTATCCAATCACAACGCTGCACTCTGGTCGCAGCTCGATCTCGCCTCCGTGCAACGCATGACGTACAAGGGCGCCGACGGCTGGAACGTCGACGGATTCCTCGTGAAGCCCATCGGCTGGCAAGCCGGAAAGTCGTATCCGCTCGTTCTGAGCATTCACGGCGGTCCCGCAGGCCAGTATGGCGTCGACTGGTTTCACGAGTTCCAGGTCTACGCGGCACGCGGCTGGGCGGTGTTCTTCAGCAATCCGCGCGGCTCGACGGGCTACGGCCGAAAATTCGCCCGCGGCATCGAGAACG
>JAICJQ010000266.1 GCA_025928335.1 Gemmatimonadaceae bacterium | reverse complement strand
GAGGGGACGCGCGGGACGCGTGGCGGTCGGTGGTACGGTCGTGCGCGCCGCCGCCCGGCCCCGCGCGTCAGCGACCCGCGCCGCGACGAACTTTCGGAGCGTCGCTTCGCTCGCGCCGTGAAACGCATCGCGCGCCTCGGCCAGCGTGACGAGACCGAGAAAGCCGGCGAGCCGCGCTCCCGCCGCCTGCCAGACGTGGCGCAGGGTGTAGCGCGCGGCCGAGGTGCGGCCCTCCGGCTCATCGAGGATGTCTTTCCGGCGATAGTAGTGAACGGTGTTCACCGAAAAGCTCTCGCCGGCCGCGGGGTCGACGTCGAGCGACGCGAACAGATCGCGCACCAAACGCGCGACATCGTCTGCGTCGAGCGGCGCCGCGACGTCGGGAACGGCCCGCCCGCGCCACTGCTCGAGCTCGGCGTCGCCGCCGTCGAGCGTAGCGCGGGCAGCGGTGCGACCGAGGGCACGCGAAGCCACGTCAGGGCCGCGCGGCGGGACGGGCCGGCACGCTTGCGTCACGATCGGCCGGTAGCGGACGCGCCCCGCCAAGTGCTTCCTCCGTGCCGATGACGAGACGGAGCGTAATCACCGTCGCCTCGGTCTCGAGCGCGCCGAGGGTGATCGGTACGAAGCGCTGGTCGGAATGCCCGGTGAGGCCAGTGCCGGCCGCGCGCTCGATCGACGCGTCGGTCGACTGCGGCGCCGGCTCTCGCAAGCCGAAGAACTCGACAGGCAGCTCGGTGATGCGGTTCATCCGAGACCAGGCAAGCTCCGGAATCGCGTACGTCTGTGTGCTCCCGCGCGGCAGCTCGCGCTTGAACGACGCTTCGATCAGTCCAAGCTCGGAATTGTCGCGACCGCCGTCCGGCCCAAACACCTTCTCATCGCCCTCGGCGACGACGGTGAAACGGCCCGCGTCGCTGCCGTCGACCGGTCGCTCGAGGGTGACGACGCTGTATGCGTCGAGCACCAGTCCGCCGCCGGTGATGCGCCGTCCATCGATCTCGATCGCGGTGACGGCGCGGAGCGGTCCGAGGTTTCGGAGGCGGATGGCGTAGACGGCGCCGGGGCGAGCGAGGACATGTCCGCTGTCGATCTCGCGGATGTTGTCGGCGTTGACGGGAATGACTTCGACACTGAAATCGCCACGGCGCATCGGCACCTCGACCGAGAGGGGTGCCGACTAGTCTAAGAATGGTGCTAGAGTGGTGTCAAGAGACGGATTCCGCCGCGCGGCATCGTGTTTCCACCATGCCTCGTCAACGAACCCCGTCTCGTTGCATCATGACAGCTGCTGCTTGGCTAGCCGCGTGAACAGCGCCGCAACGGGGAGCGTGAAGCCGGGCAACACGTCGCCGCCGTCAAGGTCATCCCCCTCGCTCACCCGGCGCTCGGGCGCGCTGGTGCTTCGAACCGAAACGGCGCGCGCCGCAGGGTCAATGACCCAGACTAGCCGCGTGCCCGCAGCCCGATAGTCGCGCAACTTCTCCTCGAGCTCCGAATTGGTCTCATTCGGCGAGAGGATTTCGACGACGAGATCCGGCGCGGCGCCGATCCAGCCAGCTCCGAGGCCGTCCGGCGGCAGTCGACCGACTTGTACAAAGGCGGCGTCCGGCGAACGGACCGTATCGCCGAGACCGGGAAGCAGGAATCCGGTATTGTCGGGAAAGCACAGCCCGAGCTTGTGCGCTTCGGCAAATGCATTGATTGCCGCGAAGATCGTCCCGGCGATCACGCCGTGGGCGCCACTGGCGGGCGTCATCGCGCGAATCTCACCACGAACGAGCTCGCTCGGCGTCGCCGCCGCGGGGTGGGTGAGGAATTCCTGCGAGGTTACGTGGCGGCGCCGATTCGCGGTCTGCATACCGAACCGTACGCTCGGCAGCGGGACGGGCGCAAGGCAGCATCGCGCACAGTAGGGCTGCCCCCGCCAGGGGGCATCACCGGAACGCCGCAGGGCTCGACCAAATGCTGCGGTCCTCGCCGTCCGAGCTACTGTGTGGCTGCGAACTCGGCGAATCGTTCGGCGAGGAACTCGCCATTGGTTCGCGGGTCTGCCGTCGTCGACAAGGTGAGCCGCGTCGCGTGATTCTACGAAGGAAGGTGCGGCTCCGCGTCGCCGCCGTGCAACTCTCCGGCGCCAACCCCGCGCACATTCGTCTCGATCAACCTCAATTCCCCGAGGCCATCCGGCTCCGAGACTCCAAGCTCGGCAAACCTTCTTGCCGCAACCATCACCCGCGCGTCCAGCGACCCGATCGCCTTGTTGTATGCTCCCACCGCGCCCTCGAGACCCTTCGCCATTGCGTTGAAATGCCCGCCGAAGGTCGACAGCCTCTCATAGAGATCCTTCCCCAATTGGCTGATCTCGAGCGCATTGCGGGTGAGCTTCTCCTGACGCCATCCAAACGCGACCGCCTTGAGGAGCGCGATGAGCGTCGTCGGCGTTGCGATGATCACGCGGTCGGCGAACGTCTTCTCGAGCAGCGACGGGTCCTGCTCGAGCGCCGCGCTGAAGAACACTTCGCCGGGAAGGAAAAGCACGACGAACTCGGGCGACGCATCCCCGAACTGCTCCCAGTAGTTTTTGCGCCCGAGCTGCTCGACGTGATTGCGGATCTGCCGGGCGTGGGCGGCGACGAGCTCCCGGCGCCGGTCACCCTCGGGCGCGTCGATCGACTCGAGGTAGGAGAGTAACGGCGTTTTCGCGTCGACGACGATCACCTTCTCATTCGGCAGCCGGATCGTCATATCGGGGCGAAGACGCCCGGTCTCGGTGTCGACGCTTTCCTGTCTCGTGAAGTCGCAATATTCCAGCATCCCGGCCAGCTCGACGACGCGCTGCAACTGGATCTCGCCCCACCGGCCACGCACGGACGGCGCGCGAAGCGACTGCGCGAGCTTTTGCGTTTCTTGTCGGAGCGAATCACTCGACGCTACTACCTGTTCGAGTCGCTGCGTGAGTGTTTGCGTCGTGCCCACGCGCTCCTTCTCGATCTCGACGAGCTTGGTCTCGTACTTGGCGAGCTGCTCGCGAATCGGATCGACCAACGTTTGTATCGCTGACTGCCGCTTCTCGAGCTCGGATTGCGACGCGATGCTCGTCTTCTCGAGCTCGTTCCGCGCCAGTTGCAGAAAGGCGTCGTTGTTCTTCTGCAGCGCCTCGGCGCTCAGGGCCTGGAACGACTCCTTGAGCTGGGTGCGCGATT
>JAICJQ010000054.1 GCA_025928335.1 Gemmatimonadaceae bacterium | reverse complement strand
GCATCCGGAACGGCTGCGCGAACATCCGTCGGCAGAATCCAAACGTCGTGGTCGAGCGGTCCAAACCCGATGTCGCGTTGAACCACGCCAATGACAGTCCGGGAACGTCCGTCGACGTCGATCGTCGCGCCGACCACAGGTTCGCGGTCGGAAAACAACTCGGCAGCGAGACGATCGCTGATCACGGCGAGCGGTGAACCATCGTCGGTCAGAGCGAAGACGCGACCTTTGATCGCGTGCGCGCCGAGCACGAAAAAGAAGTCCGACCGAGTCACAACACCGCTCGCGTCGCGCGCGCGGCCTCGATTTTCGACGGTTACGTGGTCGCCGAGCGACAAGTAGCCCGTCACTCCCTCGTAGCCTTTCAAGGCGTCGTGAAATGCAGCATCGAGAATCGCGGGAGTGATCCGCCGCTGCCTGTCGCCGTAGACGCGAATGCCGCGCAGTTGCTCTGCGTCGCGCACGGCGATCGTCGGGTTGACCATCGCGTCGAGCAACGAGTAGATGGTGGTGTTCAGCGCGATCGCGACGCCAAGCGACAAAACGGCCACCGCCGCGAAACCGCGACTCCGACCGAGCGCGCGTGCCGCGCGGCGAGCATCGCCGAACCGACCTATCATCGAGCCTCCTCCAGCGGATGAAGTGGACAACCAGTAGAGGGACGACCGATCGGCTCAGATGCTTCGCCGGGCCGTGTTACTGCGCCGAGCGCCACGATTGGGGCCGGGGATGGGGTCTGCGATTAGGACTCCGGCGTTTTGCGCGCCGTCACGATCACAGCGCCCACGCGTGAGTGAGCTTGTCCCGATTTAGTGGACGCGTAACTGAGAGAAACTAAGAGGTGGCCTGAGAATCGAGACAGGTTACGCGGCAGAGATAAGTGGAATGGCGCGCGGTAATGGGGTTTGCAGTTCAGGCATTGCGGTGCAGTAAACCTGGTCCGGGGTTCGACGCGTCAGCGCTTTGTGCGGACGTCGCTGATTGAAGAACTGGAAATACCGAGTGAGCCCGGTACGAACGTCAGACACCGTCTCGTAGCCGTGCAGGTAGACCTCCTCGTATTTCACGGAGCGCCAGAGCCGCTCGACGAAGACATTGTCGCGCCAACAGCCCTTGCCATCCATGCTGATCTGAATCTGCCGGCGGCGGAGGACGTTCAGGAACTCCGCGCTGGTGAACTGGCTGCCTTGATCGGTGTTGAAGAGCTCGGGACAGCCGAAGCGATCGAGCGCGTCCTCGAGCGCCGCGACGCAGAAGTCGCTCGTGAGCGTGGCCGAGAGCCGCCAGCTCAAGACTTTGCGACTCGCCCAGTCCATGATCACGACGAGGTAGACGAAGCCGCGTGCCATCGGGATGTAGGTGATGTCGGCGGCCCACACGTGATTGGGCTGCGTGACGGTCAGCGTGCGCAGGAGGTACGGGAACACGGGATGCGCCGGATGCCGCTGGGTGGTCTTCGGCCGCTGGTAAATGGCCGTGATGCCGATGCGCCGCATGAGTGTGCGGACGTGTTCGCGTCCGATGACGACGCCGTCGCTGCGAAGGAGATCGCGCAACATCCGGCTGCCCGCAAACGGCAGCTCGAGATGGAGCTCGTCGAGCTGTCGCATCAGCGCGAGTTCGGCTTCGTCGACCGGCGCGGGCGTGTAGTAGACCGAGGCGCGCGAGAGGCCAACGAGCTTCGCTTGTCGGGTGACCGCCAAGCGGATGATCGCGATCGATCATCGTTTTCCGCTCGGCCCGCGGTCGCGACCGAGCGCGTGTGCTAAAAAATCCAGTTCCAGCGCCTGCTGTCCGATTTTCGCGTGCAGGGCCTTCACGTCGATCGCCGGCTCGGCGCGGTCCGCCTCGCCTCCGAACGCATCGGCGGCATTGGCGACGAGCTGTCGTCGCCATTCGGTGATCTGGTTCGGATGCACGTCGAAGCGCTGCGCAAGCTCGGCGAGTGTGGCGGTGCCTTCGATCGCGGCCAAGGCCACCTTGGCCTTGAACGCCGGTGAGTGGTTGCGGCGGGGTCGTCGCATTGAAAACGGGCCTCCTGGTTGGCGAGAGTATCGCCTCGTGGAGCGCCAATTTCCACTTATCTCACCTGTCCGATTTTCTCAGGCCACCTCTCTCGAGTGCGTCCCCATCAACCAAAAATGCGGCTCGACATTGTGGCCGTGCACGACAAGCGGGAAATCGAGATCGACGCCGGCGCCGCGTTCCGCGAGGTGAGGAGCTGTGCGATCGGCGACCATCGCGGCCACGGTGGAGCGATCGAGGACGTCTCGGCCAACCCGCAAGGCAACGTCATTCGCCTGCTCGCCGCCGCCGGTGCGCACCTCAAACCCTCCGAGAGCCCAGGGACCTTGCTTCCCATACAAGCGCGCGCCGCCGATAATCGGAACCGGGACGCCGTTGGAATCGAGACCGATGCGTCGCGAATAGAACAGCTGCACGCGTTCGGGCGTGCCGATGTCGAACAAACCGCTCGACTCGAGAAAGAACTCGCGTTTTTCCGGAAAAAACGTTGGGAAGCGCGTCAGGTTGATGACCTGTTGGTCGGCTTCGACTTGCGCGAAGTCGGTGTTGAGCGTGAGGTCGGTCGTCAGCGCCGGCGTAACGCCAACCTTGGCGTCGAGACCTGCCTTGCCATGGGTTGCGGCCTTTGCCAGGCGCGTTCCCGTCACGTCGTACGACGGCGCAGAGTGCGCATCGGAATCAGAGACTCCGGGGTCCAGGAAACGGAATCCCGGGCAGTGGCGACCTCCCATACTCCGTTCCAGTTCTCGTTGAGATTGTCGAGGCCAACGAGCTGCGCGTCCCACATCGCGCCGTTCGGGTTCGTGCGGAACAGGAACGCACCGCGGCGGTCGCGGCGGCTGTCGATGAGGATGGTGACGTTGTCGTCCGACGAAAGATCGGCGTCACGGCGCAGTTGCGACGCACGAATCCCGGATCGATCGCTGTCGTAGGCGCGCACGCGCCCGACAGGGACCGTCGCCTGCGTGCCCGCCGATGTTCGCGAAATCGGCGAGCGCGTGGGTGATTGGCCAGACACCTGTCCCGCCGATATGGCGATGACAAGCATGCCATATGCGAACGGCCGCCGCGTGATGGCAGCGAGATGGACCAACATCACCGGCTCGCCGGCTCGAAAATGCGCAAGACGGGGTGCCCGCCGATGTTCTCCAGCGGTAAATAGATACGATGAGTTCGAGGATCGACTGACACCGTGTGTGCGTGTGGCGCGCGGACCTCGCCTACGGGCTTGAGGGTCGATCCCTCCAGCCAGAATGCCGAGAGCACACCCGACTCCGCCGATACGTACAAACGGTGCCAACTCGCATCCCACGCTAACACATCAGGATCGTCCGCCACCTTCAACTGCTGGATCGGCTTCATTGTTCTCAAGTCGAGGACGATCAGTGCCCCATTCCCCTCACACGAAATGAATGCGAGCCGGTCGGGTTCGTCGATCGTGAATCCGTGCGGATGGTCGGACCCTGGCAGGTCATAGCGCTGCACGATCCTTTCGCTGATCGGATCGATCGCGACGATCTGATTTTTTGTCTGGACCGCGACGAGGATGCAGTGGGAGACAGAATCGTAGTGTGTGTTGCCTGCCTCGCCGCCCAGCTCGATCGTTGACCGCTTCGCGCCGGTCTCCCCATCGATCACGACGTCGGCTCCGCCCGACTCATCGGAGACGAAGACCTTCTTCGCGTTCGCCGCGTACGCAATGCCGTCAGGGAAACGAATACCGTCGACCCGCCCAACAATCTTCAGCGTGCGATCGTCGACGATTACTACCTCGTGCGCGCCGGCCGCGGAGATATAGACCTGATGGCGTGATGGCACCGCCAGCACGCCAGTGGCGCGTGGTACGCCGACGATCTCCGTCACGACGCGGTTGCTATCCGCATCGAAAACGATTGTTCGGCCGGCGTTCATGTGATTCATGTACAGGCGTCCGGTCGATGCGTCGAAGCTCTGATAGTCGAAACGATTGGCCGGACCGGGGAGCGGCATCTCACGAACGAGTCTGAGCCCTGGGGCGGGCGCCTTTTCGGCAACCGCCGCCGGTGCGTGCCACGTCGTCGGGGTCATCGAGTTCGCCGTCGCGTAACACGCTTGAGCGGCAAGGCTACGGAAGGCTGAAACCGAACCAACAAGTACGGTCGCGATGATGTACGAGCCAGGTCTCATGCGGGGAGTCCTCGTCGGATCACGAGACATGACGAGTCACTTGGTGGAAGGGACATCCCTCAGCCTCCGCGTTGCCTGTAGATTCTGAAACTATGACGGTGCTCTTTGTCTGTCTTCACGGCTCGGCGAAAAGCCTGATTGCGACGCGTGCGGTCAGCCTCGGGTGCGAGCAGCCGGTCTCCGCGAGCGCAACCGTCCGAGAGCAGTGGGACGGTCTCCCCCTGGTGAGTGATGGCTTCGCGCGCGCCCGCGATGCGATCGTGCAACGCGTTACGCGCCTCGTCGATGCGCTCTCGGAGGAGTTGGGGTAGGTGCTTTCAGCCGTGCCGCGCGGCTTCAGACGGCGCGATCGTGCGATCGAGTTTTTTGGGCTGACGCCGGAGATCGTCGCTGTTTCGACGAGCATGTTCCTGCTCGGCTGCGGCGAGAATCTCTGGCGCCGGTTTTTGCCAAAGTACCTGCAGTCGCTCGGTGCGCCGATCACCGCGATCGGCGCGTTCGGCACGGCCGAAGACTTTCTCGACGGCGTCTATCAGTATCCCGGTGGCTGGGTTGCTGATCGCTACGGCCGGCGGTTTGCGCTCGTCGCGTTCACGGCCCTCGCCGCGGCCGGCTACACCGTGTTCTGGTGGCTCCCTGCATGGCAGGTGGCGTTCGTCGGGCTTGCGCTCATCATGGCGTGGGACAGCATGGCGAGTCCGACGCTGTTCGCGGTGGTCGGCGATGCGCTTCCGAAGGCGAAGCGCGCGATGGGCTTCACGGTCCAGTCGATCCTGCGCCGAATTCCCATTGTCATCGCGCCAACCATCGGCGGATTGGCCGTCGCGGCGTACGGTATCCGAGACGGCGTGCGACTCGGCCTTGTCGTTTCGATCGTCATGGCGGCAATCACGATCGCCGTCGCGTCGCGACTACGCATCCCAATCGTCCCCGACGATTCACCGATCACCGTACGGCATGTCTGGCGATCGTTTCCATCATCGTTGCGATGGCTTCTCTTCTCGGACGTGTTCATTCGCACCTGCGACGGCCTCGTCGACGTGTTCCTCGTGCTGTACGCGATCAACGTCAATGGCATCGGTGCACCGAGCTTCGGGTTGTTGATCGCGATTCAGGCCTTGACGACAATTCTCGTGCAGGTGCCGGCCGCACACATCGCGCAACGCGCGGGGAAGAAGCCGTTCGTCACGGCGACGTTCGTTGCATTCGCCGTCTTCCCCGTCGCCGTCGTACTCGCCAAGGGCTTTGCCGGCCTCGTCGCCGCCTTCATCGTCGGCGGTCTGCGAGAGTTGGGTGAGCCCTCGCGAAAGGCGCTCATCGTCGACTTCGCCGAACCTTCGTTGCGCGGCCGAGTCGTCGGGTTGTATTACCTCTGTCGGAGCGTGGCCATCGCGCCGGCCGCGTTCATCGGCGGTCTTCTCTGGCGAGTCGCTCCAACTCTGCCGTTCTGGGTCGCGGCCCTGATCGGGGTTGGCGGAGTCGCCGCGTTCGTCATGACGGTGAAAGAATGACACCACGAGGCCTATGATCCGCCTGGCCGGCGACGCTTCGACTCGACGTGGCCGGTCTGGGGGAAGTTCTCTTTTGCCACGCGACGCCTCGGAACGACGTCGACGTGTTCACGCTGACCTCACCCAGCGACGCCCGTCTTTCGGAGATGTTCGGAGGCGTCGATTCGCCGCTCGTCGTCTGCGGCCACACGCATCGGCAGTTCGAGCGCGTCCTCGGCGACGTTCGCATCGTGAACGCAGGGAGCGTGGGCATGGCGCTCGAGGGTCCTGATGCGCGGTGGCTATTGCTCGATCGCTCGGTCGAGCTTCGCTGCACACCGTATGATGTCGGCGCGGCCGCGGCGCGGATTCGGGAGACGCACTATCCCAGAACCGAGGAGTTCATCGGCGGTCCGTGGATGCGCGGATGAGCAAAGTCGTCGAAGACCGGAAGCGTTAGCATCGGGCAAACACGTTATCATTGATCTTGCAAGCACGATTTCCCGCCTTTGCGGGTCGTCGTGGTAGTTCCTCTCCCTCCCGCCTTCATCTTTGTTCGTGCCGCTTCCCCTCTCCCGCGCTCGCGTCATTGCGGGCGCAGTTGCGCTCGTCGTCCTCGGTGCCTGTGCGTCCCAAACGACGCCCACCGCGTCGGCGCCCGCTCCGGTCGCCGTAGCGCCGCCGACGCCACTTTGGTTGACATGCCCGGATCCAAGCGACGGGCCATCGGTTGTCGCAAACAGTATCAACGAAGCATACCGAGCGTGGACGTCGAACCCGTCGACGCAACTTCCACCCAGCTGCGTCTTCTCGGCGCTGGCCCGGCTGGCGACCGGCATCACCGATTCCACCAACAGTCGCGGACTCGCGCTCGTCGCCGAGCTTCGTCGGCGTGCCGCCGAGCCGAAGGATCTGCTTGCGGCGGAAGTCATGCTCCTCGGGCGCGGTCGGCGGTTCGCCGAAGTCTCGCGCGCCTACGAGCGTCTCATTGCGATCGACTCGCAGCCATCGAGCGATGTGTTGCGCGTCGCAATGGCGGCGGCTCGGCAGCGCGGCGATACTGCGTCGCTTGTTCGCATCCTCGCGCGCGCCGTCACGCGGCCGGACGCAAACCCGATGATGCGCACCGAGTACAACGTGGTTCGGCAAGCGAGCCAGCTGTGGGGCGCGATCAATGAAGGTCGCGGTCTCGTTCGGCAGAATCCACGCTACATCGCGGCCTACCCGAGTCTCGTCGGCAACTTCGGTACGCTCGGCCTCGCCGACAGCGTGATCGCGACGTCTCGTCGCGCATTGGCGGCCGGCGTCGCTCGCACCGCGATCCTGCCGCTGGTCGAAACGCTCGTCAACGCGATGCTGCGGCACGCGGCGCTCTACGGAAGTACGTACGGTTGGGATCCGGTGATCGCGACCGCGGGCCGCGTCGATTCAGCGTTCTCCGCGCCCTCGACCAAGTTCCTCACGGCGGCGTTGATCGTCTACGCGGCGGAAGCGCGATCGACGGAGATCGGGGCGATGCTTGGCACCTCCGCGACCGACGCGGCGCCCGAACAGCGGGCGACTGCCTGTCGCCGCATTCCTGTCGTATCGGCGTCGCTGGATCTCGCGGAACGTCGGTTGCGCGATGGGGGCGACCAGTACTCGGGCGCCGGCCAGGTCCGGGCGGGGTTGAGCGCCGCACGTGAGAAGCTGGGTTCGCTCGGCGCAATCTGCTCGCGGGCCGGAGCGTGAGGGTCGCTGCCGTCCCCACATTGAGTTTATAAAACTCTCGGGGACTTGCCGCAATCCCGGGGGGGTGACGTAGAGTGCCCGCCATGATTCGCGACACATTGGATTTGCGCGAAGTCGACCGAAGCCAGAGCGCGCTCGTCGGTGGAAAGGGCGCGAATCTCGGAGAGCTTTGCCGGGTCGACGGAATTCGCGTTCCCCCCGGCTTTTGCGTGACGACGACTGCATTCCGCCGCGCGCTTGCCGGAGCGCCGTCGATCGCTGTCCTGGTCGACCAACTGACTCGCCTCGACCCAGAGGACCACGAGGCGAGACGCGGTGTCAGCGCGGAAATCCGTCGATCCGTCGAGGACCTCGGCGTCCCCGATGACGTTGCGGAAGCTGTTGCGACTTCGCTTGCGCGGCTCGGCGAAAATCTTGAGTACGCCGTGCGCTCCAGTGCGACGGCCGAGGATTCACCGACGGCGTCGTTCGCCGGCCAGCACGACACTTACCTGAAGGTCTCAGGCACGGCGCCGATTCTCCAACATGTGAGTCGTTGTTGGGCGTCGCTGTTCACCGAGCGAGCGGTGACCTATCGGCTGCGGAACGACATCGATCATCGAAAGGTGTCCATGGCGGTCGTCGTTCAGCAGATGGTCTCTGCGGAAGCGTCCGGCGTTCTCTTCACGGCCGACCCCGTGTCGGGCAACCGCAAGATCGTCTCGGTGGACGCGAGCGTGGGGCTCGGCGAGGAACTCGTTTCGGGTTTGATGAACGCCGACGTCTACAAGGTACGCGGCGGCGAGGTCGTCGAGAAAACCGTCCGACAACAACCACCAGTGTTGACCGATGCGCAGGTCACACGGCTCGCGCAACTGGGTCGCCGGATCGAAGGACACTTCGGGCGGCCGCAGGACATCGAATGGTGTTTGGCCGATGACGATTTCCAAATAGTCCAGAGCCGGCCGATCACGACGGTCTTCCCGATACCGGCCGTCTCGGACAGCGAGAATCATGTCTACCTGTCGACCGGCCATCAGCAAATGATGACGGACGCGATGAAGCCCCTCGGACTCTCCATGTGGCAACTGACGGGCGCTACGACCTTTCATGAGGCGGGCGGACGGCTCTTCGTGGACGTGAGCGGGGCGTTGGCATCGCCGGCGGGCCGTGCAGGTCTCTTGGCCATGGCAGGGAAGTCCGATCCGCTCACGGGAGATGTTCTACAAACGCTGATCGATCGAGGCTTCATCCCATCGCTGCCGAATGTAAATCCGGCGCCGGCGAACAACGCAGCCCCCGCGCCGCCACGCCCGCTCGAGACCGATCCGGCCATCGTCGCCGAACTGATCGCAACCGCCAAAGCCTCTAATGCGACGCTCAAAGCCGATATTCAAGACAAGATCGGCCCGGCGCTGTTCGACTTCATTCTGATGGATGTGCAGGAGTTGAAACGGGTGATTTTCGATCCGCGCAGCCACCAGGCGATTATGGCGAGCGTGGACGCAACCTGGTGGCTCAACGAGCGGCTCGAGCAATGGATCGGCGAGAAAAACGCGGCGCATGTACTGGCGCAATCCGTTCCGAACAACATCACCTCGGAGATGGGTCTCGATCTTCTACGCGTCGCCGACGTAATTCGCCCCTATCCCGGCGTCGTCGCTTTTCTCGATCAAACGAAAGACGAGCATTTTTTGAATGACCTCCCGAGTGTCGTCGGCGGGCGCGAGGCGCGAGATGCGATTCAGGCCTGGCTCGACAAGTACGGGATGCGCGGCGTGGGCGAGATCGACGTCACGAGACCGCGCTGGAGCGAACGTCCAACCGCACTGATCCCGCTGCTGCTCGGCAACGTCCGGAACTTCGAGCCAGGCGCCGCCGAAGCGAAGTTCGAGCAGGGACTGCGGGCCGCGTCGAACAAAGAAGAGGACTTGCTGGCTCGTGTCCGCGCCCTGCCCGACGGTGAAGCGAAAGCCGATGAGGTAAAGCGCGCAATCGATCGGCTTCGCACCTTTGCCGGATATCGCGAGTATCCGAAGTACTTCATGGTCGACCGGCATTTCGCCTACAAGCAGGCGTTGCTGCGAGAAGCCGACCGTCTCGTCCACGCAAACGTGCTTCGTGACCGCGAGGACATTTTCTACCTCACGTTTCAGGAATTGTACGCCG
Source organism: Gemmatimonadaceae bacterium (assembly GCA_025928335.1). Taxonomy (GTDB): domain Bacteria; phylum Gemmatimonadota; class Gemmatimonadetes; order Gemmatimonadales; family Gemmatimonadaceae; genus JAQBQB01. The sequence goes on along the minus strand of JAICJQ010000054.1, from coordinate 15,502 downwards.
TCGTGCGCACCAATGAGGCGGATCAACGGCTGATCGAGCAGCGAAAGGAAGCGTTCACGACGTACGAGACGCTCACGCCCCCTCGAGTGCTCACGTCCGACGGCGAGATGCTCAACGGGATCTATCGGCGCGGCGACCTTCCACCCGGCGCATTGAGCGGCTTAGCGGTTTCCGCGGGCACGGCGGAGGGACGGGCTCGCGTCGTCGTCGATCCTTCGACCGCCTATCTCGAGCCAGGCGACATCCTGGTCACGCGCTTCACGGATCCCAGCTGGACTCCGTTCTTCGTCGCCATCGCTGGTCTGGTGACGGAAGTCGGTGGTCTGATGACCCACGGCGCGGTGATCGCGCGGGAGTACGGCCTGCCAGCCGTCGTGGGTGTCGGCGAGGCTACTCGCCTGATTCGAGATGGCCAATTGATCCGTGTGGACGGGACGAACGGCTACGTGGAGTTCCTCTCATAGCCGAGTGTTTACCAGAACGGTGTCGCCGCCGTCATCTGTACGACTGAAATCGCTTGGAACGAGGTCGCGAGTTGGTGACACAAATGTCCAACGCCTGCCGCAGGTCGTCGCTGCCCGTCGCGGTGCTTGCCGTCGTCATCTCCGCCTGCGCGTCAGAGAAGCCCGTCGCGCCGGCCGACGTGGCTCCCGTCCTTGCCGCCGTCGTCCACGCGGTCGACAGCGCCGTCGGACCAAAAGACTCGCTGGCGATCGACCCTCGAATCCTGCTGCGGTCCACCATGTGGCAGCGAAAGGCAGTCATCACCGATTGGCCGGAAGCCCACCTGGCTGCTTCCATCAATCCGGCGCACCCTCGGCTCGACCTCGGGATGCTCGCCTTTGTCTGCCCCGTGCGAACGCCCGGATGTTCCGCAACCAAGCAGCGCCCGGTGCTCGCCCTCGGAGCGCCGGTTCTCCACCGAGACACGGCTGTGGTCGAGGCGCTGTACGCCGGGAGAGGACCAGACGACCGGGTGAACCAGATGCACTGGTTCTGGTTTGCCGTCCGTCAGCGCAACTCCTGGCGGGTGGTGAAACACACGACGCTCGACCGGACGTAGTCGGCAACTCGGCGAGAAAACCTTGTTCGCGCGAACCGGGGCGAACGGCCCACCGTCGAAGGCCGCGCGACCAAGGGTGAGGAGGGTCGCGGCGCGCGCGAAATCGCCCCCTCGCCTATATCGGGTCGAGTGGTGACTCAGCCGGCCCCGCCAAGACGAGGCCATCGGGCGTGAATCGCGACCCGTGACATGGGCAGTCCCACGTCTGCTCGGCGGTATTCCACCGCACGATGCACCCCATGTGCGTGCAGACGGCGCTCACCTTCACCACGGTGCCATCGTCCTTGCGGTGAACGGCAACGCGTTGCCCGTCGATCATGATCACCCGCCCCTCGCCGCGCGGAACGTTCTCGACGCCGGCTTTCCTGTTCTGGCGAAGACGGTCCGCGATGAAATGCAGCGGATAGTCGACGTTCTCCTCGACGAGCCTGCGAAGCGCCGAGGGCGACGACGCCTTGCGTTGCGGATCGAACAAGTCACGCCACGGATTGTTCGATCCGAGAATGGCGTCGTGAATTATCATCCCTGCCGCGGTGCCGAAGGTTAGGCCATTTCCGGCGTAGCCCGTCGCCGCGTACTGATGCTCGGCGACTTCACCAATGAACGGAAGACCGTCGCTCGTCTCGATGACCTGTCCCGACCAGCGCCGTTCGGCGCTGGCTCGAGGAAGAAGGCGTTGCAGTGCGTCCTCGAGTCGGGCGTAGCAGGCTTCCGTGTCGGTCTCTTGTCCGGTCTTGTGATCCTCGCCACCGAAGACCGCGTACAGGCCACCGGAATCTTCGTGTACGCGAAGATAGAAGTACGGGTTCGTCGTGTCGTCGTACAAGCCGGGCGCGATGGAATCGGCGGGAAGACGCGCGCCGATGATGTATGAGGAATAGGGATATAACTTTGTTTGAAAGAGCGTCGCGTCGATGAGGTTTCGAGCGCCAACCATTGGCATGTGCGTCGCGATGACCAGATCGGTGCAAGCGACCGTTTGTCCGTTCACGACGACCGCAAGCGGATCTTGAATGACGTCGCCGACTTCGCAGCGCTCCCGCACGAATGATCCCGCCGCTTCGATCACGGTCGCGATGCCGGCGAGATAGTCGAGCGGCTGAAACACCGCTTGATCGGCGATCGCCAGCGCCGGCTTGCCCGTCAACGGACCAGTTTCATCGAAGGTCACCGGGAAGCCGAGACGCGCCGCGAGCTCGGCGTCGGCGCGGATCGCGTCAATTTGCTCGCGGAGCTTGGCACTGTCGAAAAACGGCGCGCACAAATAGCCGGGGACGCGGCGGAAGCCACAGTCGATGCGTCGCTCGAGAACGTTCGATTCGATGAGATCGATCGCTGTCGCTCCGGCCTCCCAGGCGAGACACGCACCGTCATCGCCAAACCGTTTGGCGAGTGTTGTGATGCGTTCGTCGGTGACGCAGGTCAGATGCGCCGACGTATTTCCAGTCTCGCCGCTGCCGATGCGCTCCCGATCGAACACCGCGACGCGCTTGCCGGATCTTGCAAGCAGATAGGCCGTGGTGAGACCGGTGATGCCTGCGCCGATAACCACCACGTCCACCTCGTTGGGAAGTGGACTCTTTGGAAAAGCGGGGTGCGCGTGCGCGCGCCAGAGCGACTCTTCGAGCATGAAACTCCCTGCGGGCAGACCCGGCACGAGTTGCACGTCCCGGACCGCTAGCAGCCCTTCGGTCGGAATTTGGGCCGGTCAGCGCGCCATCAGCGGGAGCAGCGAAGAAACTCGTACTCCGGCGATGACAGAACGAACCGCGGCATGACTCAACTCGAACGCATGCACGATCTCTAACCGTGATTCCCGACCGAGGCGATCGGCGAACACCGCGAGACTGCGTCCTTCTCCAGTCGCCGATGGCCATACGATCCCTTCTTCGCCCGCCTCGGCGACCTGCTCGGCGACCTGCTGGCAACGAGAGACGTCGTCAGTCTGGAGGTCATCCATCGTGAGCTGCCATCGCTCCAGGGCGCCGGGTTCGGTCAGGTCGAGGATGCGAGCGAGAGATGTGTTCACAACAAAGAGCGCGCACTTCGACAACTCGTCGCTCTGGTGCGATTCTTTGATCGCTGTCTCGGGTTCGAGCGAGAGGTACACCGCGCCGACCCGGGACGTGTTGAAGCGCCCGGGGTGTTCGCGACTCTTGGCGGTTGTTCTCGCGAGGTCGCCATGAGCGGGATGATCCGCGCGATAGACTGAGCCGGTAAGTCTCACGATCGTCTGGCGCGTCGCAAAGTCCGAACCAATACGCCACGCGTGCGACCCAGGAAAACGTCGAGCCAGTCGGCCGGTTGTTCTACTTCGGCCCGCTGCTTGCGTGCCGAGCGGGGCTGAAGACCCGAGATTGGCCGGGAGGTGATGACCGATGCAGAACCTGCGCGACCTCTACCTAGCGGAGTTGAGGGATCTCTACAGCGCCGAGCGACAATTGATCAAGGCGCTTCCCAGGATGGCGGACAACGCCGCGAACTCCGATCTGAAAGAGGCCTTTACCGCGCACCTCGATCAGACGAAAGAGCATGTGTTGCGACTCGAGACAATTCTCGAAGCGCTCAACGTAGGACTCGACGGAAAGCGTTGTGCCGGCATGGCGGGGCTGATCGAAGAAACCGACGCGCTGTTACAAGAGCAGCCGCCGGAGGATGTGCTCGACGCCGGTTTGGTGGCGAAAGCCCAGCGCATCGAGCACTATGAGATGGCGGTCTATGGGACGGTTCGCAGTTATGCGCTCGCGCTGGGCGAGAACGACCATGCGGCCATTCTTCAGCAAACGCTCGATGACGAGGTTCACACCGACAAGCTTCTCACGCTGCTCGCCGAGTCGTCAGTGAATGCCGGCGCTTCCGCGACCCATAGGACCGGGGACGCCGCAGCGGATTGACGGCTTTCTCATTTCTGGAACTCCGTCGTCGTCCGCGGATGATCCGGGTCGGTAAGATCCAGCTCGTTCCACGGGACGCGGTGGCTTGACGGTTCCATTCCCAGGAGGCGAATGAAGGGCAGCTCCAGCGTGCTCTGGCCCAGGCGCTCCCACAGCGCGGCCGGACCGACAAGAAACTCAGAGACGACTCCTTTGTCGTCGGTGTGAATTTCTTCGATGCGTCCAACGACGCGTCCCGCCGCGTCGCGCACCCGACGTCCAAGAAGCTTCTCGACGTGTACCTCATGGACCGCTGGTGTCATGATCCACTGCCCGGAATCCGGTCGACGATCTTGGCGCGGAGCCAGTCCTCGAACGCGTTGATTGGCGTGTCGTCTGCCGCACGGTCGATCACGACCGACAACTTGGACCGCTGAACGGTTTCCCACGGAATGCGATACGGCGTCCCGCGGCCGTGTCCCAAGCGGGCGTCGCGCTTTGCGTACCACATGGCAAGCCGGCGACTGAAGCGGGCGAGGAGCGTGATCGGGCTGACTTCAATGGCAACGAGGCGCGGCGGCGCTCCCTCGCGGACCTCGAGGATCATGCCGTCGACTCGTCCGGCGTTGTCGCCGTTGGCGTCGACGACCTGCTTGTCGAGGACTTCGGCAATGAGACGAATCATCCGCCGCCTCCGATCAACTCCAACGGAATGGACACCACCGCGAGGACCATCGCCATGACGCTGATGACCAGCACAACGGCATTCCCGAAATGACCGTTCGTGTGTTCGCCGAGGTAGTGCTTGTCGTTCATCAGGATCAGGAACGGCAACACGCCGACCGGTAGCGACGCCGAGGTCAGGGCCATCGATATCTGCGTCAGCGCGAGTGGATCGAGGCCGAGCAGGACCAACAAGCCGGCGGCAACAATCAGCAAGGTGTATGTCAGGCTGAAACGTGCGTCGTCGCTTGGCTCGAGATCCTCGCCCCACTTCCATCCAAATCCCTGTGCGATGAGATACGAGAGTGAGAGCGCGATCTCGAGCGTGGCGCCGAGGCATGCGATGCCAAGCGCTGCGACGAAGAGCCAGAAGCCGGGTCGTCCGAGCACCGGCGTCACGAGCTTCGTCAGGTCGTGATAATCTTTGATGTCCTGACCGGTGGGATGAAGCAGCACCGCGGCAAGGATGAGGACAGCGAGGGATAGCAGTCCGCCGAACGACATGCCGATGCCGGCCACGACGCGGTTCATCGCCAGGTAGCTCTCATCCCACTTCTCTTCGATCGCACCCGACGAGTAGAAGTAGTAGAGGTACGGCGAGACGGATGCGCCAAGCACGCTGACCGCGACAAACCAGTAGTGCGCGGGCGATGAGTGGGGCATCGTCGGTATCACGCCGTGCAGGACAGCCGAATAGTCCGGCTTCGCCTTCACCGCGCCGACCGCGAACACGAGCGTTACCAATCCGAGGCCGGAGACGCCATTCTCGATCGTGCTGAACGTCGCCTTCCAGAGCAGGCCCCACGAGACAATGGCGACCGGAATCGCCCAAATCGGCAGTTTGATCGATGTCGCGAGCTCCAACGCCGCGGCGACGCCGCCCATCTCCGCTCCGAGGACGAGCAGCGAGACCGCCAGCATCACGATGAGCGGAATGGAAAAGGTGACCGCGCCGAAGCGCTCTCGCATCGCGTCGGGAATCGTATGATGGCTCACTGCCGAGAAACGGCCCGACATCTCGACCAGGAATGCGATGCAGAGCGTGCCGAGGACGATCGACCAGACGAGCTGATATCCGAACCCGGCGCCGGCTTGCGCGGCGGTGGTGATCGAGCCGATCTCCAGAAAGCCGCCAACGCTCGTCACGATACCGAGTGCGACCTGGAGGACTTTGTTCATCGTTGCGGTTTGACCACCATCTCCGATTCGTCGAGCCACCGTCGAGCAACGAGCAGGCTCGCGATGAGATAGGCGAGGCTCGCCGGAATCCACATGATCAACCCCGCCAGCTGTTGATCCTCGATCGCTCCGGCGCCGTAGGGGGCGTACCAGGATGCACGCGAAAACGTCAACAACGCGCCGAGCACTCCGCTATGCACCGACGTGGCGAAGAGCGATAACACAGCCTGACCGCGCGCCTCTCGCCGGTGCGGACGAATTACACTCGACCAGAAGATCAAGCCCGTTCCGAAGAAGCTCACATGCTGGGCCACGTGGATCCATTCGTGTTCGAGGGCGGCGTCGAAGAGCACCGGCGCGTGCCACAACCAGATCGCCAGACCGTGCAGGACCGATGCCGGAAGCGGTCCCGTGAGCCAGGACCAAATGGCGCGAAGGCGCGTTCGGCGTATCACCCGCGCGACGACCAATCGGCCCCGCCGAGGCAATGCCCAGATGAGCGCGGGGAAGGAGCTCGACGCAACGAGCAAGGGCGCCGCGACGACCATGAGCAGCTCGTGCTGAACCATGTGCACGGAGAACAGCCGATCCGCCACCTCGTCGAGCGGCGGGGACAACGCAACGGCGAGTGCGAGAAGACCTGTCGCGAACAACGCCATGCCGCGCCGATCGCTCGACGTTCGCCGCCCGCTCAACTCGTGTTGTCCGAGCGCGTACACCACCGCGAGCGCGCCGGTGAGCAGGAAAATCATGCCCGCATGCACGGCGAAAAGGTGAGCACCGCCGCCCATTGCGCGATGATCACCGCCGCCGAGAACACTCCAGTGCCGAGCGCTGACAGCGCCATGAAGCGCGTCCGTCCTTCGCCTTGCTGTTCGTCGTCAGCCGTCAACCCTCGGTTGACTCGATACCCGAACACGACGGCGACGATGCAGACGATGAGCGCCAGCGCTTCCACCAGGTGCATCAGCAGCGGCATTCTCGTTTCGCAGGCCGACGTGCCGATAGCGTAGACCAGGCCTTGATTCGTCAACGCCGCGATCGGCCCGATCAGGATCGCCAGCGCGAGCAGGTTAGACGATGCGCGGACCGACATAGACGATCAGATAGATCGGGATCCAGATCCCGACGGTGAAATACCAATAGAAGCTGTTGTCGGCAGTGTCACTGAATGCTTTCGCCGGCATCTCTCGAATGTTGTAGAAGAGCGTCAGGCCCAGCGTATCGGCGACGTCGAGCAAGAGCAGCGAGGTATGGAAGCCGACGATCATCCAGGCGGCACTACCATACGCGTTGCTATCCCACCGCGTATTGAGCGCCCAAAGCTCCCACCAGCGCAGCGCGACAATCGGGATGCTCACGATTGACGTCACGGCCAACCATCGCTTGACCCCCGCTAGATCGAGTCGCTTCCCCGCGTCGGCCGCGAGCCGCGCGGGCACGAGACTCACGAGCATGATCAGGAGATTGATCGTCGGGATGAGCAGACTGGGGTTCGGCGTCCGCAGCGGAGGCCAGGCGTCGAAGTTCTGCCTCAGGTAGAAGTACGACACGACGAGGATCGCGGTCGTCCACCCTTCGATCGTCATGAAGCCGAGCGTGCCCCACCACATCAGGCTCCGCGGCCCAAACGTGACGGTCGGCAGCTCGGCGACATCGACCTCGCGTCGTAATTCCGTCATAACACCTTCACCGCGCCATCGGGCAGCGCAACGCGCTCTTCCTGACGCTCGCCAACACCGCTCCAGCCCCAGCCGAGAAGCCCGAGCAACGAGATCCCCAGACCGCCGAGTACGAAATACGGCGAGAAGATCGAACCGATGAACACGACGCCCATGCAGAGCGCCAGGTAGACCGGCCAGATGCTCGCCGAGGGCATCGAATGGCGGTAGTCCGGCAGGGCATCGACTGTCGTCGTGACGAGCACCTGACGTTCGCGCGTGCTCAAGCCGGTGACGACGGGTAGTCCATCCTTCACGTCCCAAAGCGGGTGGCGCCCGGTGACGAACGGGGTGTGCAGAAAAGTGAAGCTCGGCGGCGGCGACGCGGTCGCCCACTCGAGCCCGGAGGAGTTCCATGGGTTGTCACCCGCGAGCTCGCCGCCCCTCAGGCTCATCACGACGTCGATGAGGAAGATGATAACGGAGGTGGCGATCGTGACCGCGCCGATCGTGGCGACGAGGTTGAGCGTCCCCCATCCGGTTTCCGCGAGATACGTGTAGACGCGCCGCGGCATGCCATTCAACCCGAGGATGTGCATCGGGAAGAAGGTCAAGTTGACGCCGATGAGAAAGAGCCAGAAGTGCCACTTCCCCAGCGTCTCGTTGAGCCGGCGTCCCGTGACCTTGGGGAACCAGAAGTAAAGCGCGCCGAACAACGGCATCACTCCGCCGCCCAAGAGCACGTAGTGCAGGTGCGCTACCACGAAAAAGGTGTCGTGCGCCTGTTTGTCGAACGCGACCGACGCAAGCATGACGCCGGTGATACCGCCGTTCACGAACGTGAAAAGGAAACCGAGCACGAAGAGCAGCGGCACCGTGAGTCGCGGCTTGCTCCCCCAGAGCGTCGCGATCCAGCAGAAGATCTGCACGCCGGTTGGAATCGCGATCACCATGCTCGCCGCGGTGAACAGGCTCTGTCCGACCTCGGGGATCGGCGTAGCGAACATGTGGTGGACCCAGAGCCCGAACGCGAAGAACGCCGTCGTGATGTTCGAGAGCACCAAGGCCGTATACCCGAACACCGGCCGCCCGGTGAACGTCTCGATGATCGGCGTGATGAAGCCCATCGCGGGCAGGAAGATGATGTAGACCTCGGGGTGCCCGAAGAACCAGAAGACGTGCTGCCAGAGCAGCACATCGCCCCCTTCCGCCGGGTTGAACCAGTGCATGGTGATCGCTCGATCCGCCGCGAGCATGAGTGTGCTCCCGGTGGCGACCGCCGGCATCGCGAACACGATCATGAACGCGACGACCAGTTGTGCCCAAACGAAGAGCGGGATCCTGTTCAGCGACATGCCCGGTGCGCGCATCTTGAACGTCGTGACGATGATGTTCACGGCCGCGACGAGCGCGGCGATCTCGGTGAAGGTCACGACCTGCGCCCACACGTCGACCCGGTGGCCAGGCGAGTATTCCGGACCCGAGAGGGGCGGATACGCGAACCAACCGACGTCCGGTGCCGTGTTCGCGAACAGTGAGACATAAAGGAAGACGACGCCGACGAAATACGTCCAATAGCCGAACGCATTCAATCGCGGGAACGCGACCGTTCGCGCGCCGACCATCAGTGGCACGAAATACAGCCCCATCGCCGTCATGATCGGGACGGCGAACAGGAACATCATCGTCGTGCCGTGGGTCGTGAAAAGCTGGTTGTAACGGTCCGGACCGATCAGGGTATTCCCCGGACGCGCGAGCTGCGCGCGCATCAACGCCGCCTCGATCCCGCCGGCGACGAACATCAGGAATGCCGTCGCGACGTACCGCTTGCCGATCGACTTGTGATCCGTCGTCGTGAGCCAGCCCCAAAATCCCTGGCGATCGCTCCACACTCGGTCGAGCTCCAGTGCTTCGCGCTCGATCACGTCCGCGGGCAGCGTCACTTGAGCGTCTCCAGATATGTCACCACGGCGTTCAACTCGGCGGGTTTGAGCGGGATCGCCGGCATATGCACGCCAGGTTTGAGCGCCTGCGGATTCACGATCCATCCCATGAGGTTTGCGCGCGTGTTGAGCAGCGTGCCCGCGGCCAGTGTCTGGCGCGACGCGAGATGCGAGAGACTCGGTCCAACCGTGCCGCGCGCGTCGGTGCCGGCGATCGTGTGACAGAGCGGGCAGCCACTCGACAGAAAGACTTTCAGGCCGGTCGCGGCAATCGAATCGGCCGGCGGCGTATGCGGAGCCGCCGACGCCGTGCGCCATGCCAGGTAATCGGTCGGTGTCTGCGCCACGACCAAGAACGCCATTTTCGCGTGCTGGAGTCCGCAAAACTCCGCGCACTGCCCGCGATAGACGCCTGGCGTGTCAGCCTGGAACCACTGTGAGCTGGCGTACCCCGGTATGAGGTCGCGCTTTCCGTTGAGATTCGGCGCCCAGAAACTGTGAATCACGTCCGCCGCGCGAAGCTTGAACTCGATCAGCTGGCCCGTCGGCACGTGGATCTCATTTGCCGTCACCATACGCTGGCTCGGTCTGAGATCCTCGTACTCGATTTCCCACCACCACTGGTGACCGGTCACGCCGATCGTCAGCGTCGGTGCACCTCGCTTGGCGAGGTCGTGCCCGACGGCGAAATCGTAGGCGAGAAACGTGGCGAGCACGATGCCCGTTCCCGCGACGAAGATCGTCAATCCGCGTTTTCTGCCGCCGAAATCGACATCACCGCGTCGCGCAATCGCGATCAGCATCGCGACGATCACGGCGATCCATATCACTCCGCCGACGGCGAACATCGACCACCAGAGATGCGCGACGGCTCGTGCTTGTGGCGAATGGGGATCGAACGCCGAGTGCATGTTACGGCTTGACTGTGTTTTTTGGCTTCGCGTTTGGAGTTTGCGAGTTGGCCGGTTTCACCATCATGTGATCGCTCCGCGTCGGACGCGCGCCCTTCGGCGTCAGCCCGCTCAGCGATCGCACGTAGGCGACCAGCTCCCAGATCTGCTGGGTCGTCAGTCGATACTTCCACGTGGGCATGCCGTTCGGCCGTCCCTCGGCGATGCTCGCGAAGATCTGATCCGGACGGCTCCCGTAGATCCATTGGTCGTCCATCAACGCCGGTCCCATGCCGCCGCCACCGTTGGAATGACATCCCGAGCAATTCATCTGCGAGAACAGCCGTTGGCCTTCGGCGGTTCCCGGGGCGTTGTCGTCGTACGGTCCTTCAGTGGTGTCGCTCATCTCCGTCGGACCGGGTTGGAGCCGCACCTCCGAGACGAATTGTTGCGGCGGATTCGGCGGCACCGCGTTGAGACGACGGTCTTCCCGTTCGCACGCGGGGAGCAAGATGACGGAGGCGGCGAGCACCGCGCGGGCCTTCATGGTCCACCGGCCTGTCGAAGATCGACGCGCGGCACGCCGTACGATGCGAGTACGCTGTCGATCGTCGGCTTTCGTCGCGCGATGATCGAGTCGATCTGCCTGCGAAATGTCGAATCGTGTCGCCTCACGCCCATCGCGATGTCGAACACGAACGGCAGATGAGGTTGATCCACCTGCGGCGAAACGGGAACGACGTCGAGGGGCACAGCGCTCGAGCGCGCGAAGTAGCCCGCGAGCGGTCCCCACACAACGGCAACGTCCACCCGGCCGTCGACGACCGCGTCGACGATCTGCGACGCCGGATGCGGCCGGCGATAATCGCCGTAGACGGTAAATCCAACGATGTTGCGAACGATGCCGCGATTTGTCAGCGCGTGAACGGGCGGCGTATTCACACCGTCGTCTCCGACCAGCTGCACGCCTATCTTGAGCGTGTGGAGTCGCGCGTCGTCGAACGATCGGATGCCGAGGTGGCGGTCGCGTCGCGACAGGAAGACGTACGTCGATCTGTAATAGGGCCGCGACGTGGCGAGCATTTCCATTCCGGAGGCCGTGCCGACTACGAGATCGCACGTGCCGGCATTCAGCGTATTTCGCACGAACCCGCGCCGTTGCGCCCACCAAGTGTATTCGACTGGACGGTGGAGCTCGGCGCCGATCATTTGCGCGATCTGATTCTCGAACCCTTGGCCCGCCGAGTTCGAGAAGGGCAGGTTGTTTGGATCTGCGCAAACGCGAAGCGGGCTCGCCGCCTGTTGGTGTGTCCCGCCGACGCCGCCGGCGAGGCCGAGCGTCGCGATCCCGAACAAAACGACGAATCTCATAACGAGAACACGTAAAGCATGCCACCCTTCGTCGTCTTGCTCGGAAGGTCGCGCATGGCGTTCACGAATCCCGCCGCGGTCGAGGAATCTCGGGGGTCAACGACACCGGCCAGGATCGCTCCCGCCCAGCCGCCGACGCCCGAGAGCACTGCGATGTACTGATGGCCATCCGGTCCGCGATAGCTGATTGGCTGACCGATGATTCCCGATCCTGTCTTGAACTGCCAGAGCAGGGTTCCGGTGCGCGCGTCGACCGCCTTGAACCAGCCTTCCATCGTTCCATAGAAGGCGACGTCCCCCGCGGTGACGAGCGCTCCGCTCCAAACGGGCAAATCCTCCTTGATCGACCACGCCTCTCGGCCCGTCGCGGGATTCCACGCCTGGAATACGCCGCGGTTGCCGCCGGGACCAGCGAACATTTTCACGTTCATCCCGACGTATGGAGTGCCGGCGATGTAGTTCGCCGAAAGCCCTTCTTCGTCCATGCAGAGATTCTGGCGCGGGATGTAGATCAGCCCCGTTCGCGGCGAGTAAGCCGAGGGCTGCCAGTCCTTCGTTCCAGGCGCCGCCGGGCAGATGTCCCGGACCACTTTGCCGACGGTCGGGATCTTGTCCGCGTTCACATGGAGTTGGCCGGTCTTGAGATCGACGCCGCTCGACGAATTGACGACGCCATACGGTTCGGCGGAAAGTACCTCTCCGGTCGCGCGGTCCATGACGTACATGTATCCGTTGCGATCCGGTCGCACGAGCACCTTTCTCGTCTGCCCGTTGATCGGTAGATCAATGAGGATTTGCTCATTGATCCCGTCGTAGTCGTGCGAGTCGTGCGGCGTCAGCTGATAGGCCCAGACCGCGGCGCCGGTTTCCGGGTGGCGGGCGAAGATCGCCGACGTCCATTTGTTGTCGCCGGGCCGGACGTCGTTGTTCCAGGGGCCCGGGTTCGCCGTGCCATGATAGATGAGGTCGAGCGTCGAGTCGTAGGCGATCCAGCCCCACATCGTACCGCCGCCGATCTTCCACATGTCCGGCGGCCAGCTCGAGACGCCCAGATCTTTGCCCTTGTCGCTGGCGTAAAACGGCTTGAAGTCCGACCCGATCAGCACGGATGAGTCCGGGCCCGTCGCGTATGCCGTCCAAACGACCTTTCCAGAACGCTCATCGAGCGCCTTGAGCCAACCGCGAACGCCCATCTCGCCGCCGGAGTTGCCGACGAGGACTTTGCCTTTGACGACCAGCGGCGCCATCGTGATCGTCTCGCCGGTGTTGATGTCGCCGAGCTTCGTGTCCCACACCGGTTTACCGGTCGCGGCGTCGAGCGCGATGGTGTGGTCGTCGAGCGTATTGAAGAAGAGGCGACCCTGGTCGAAGACCGCGCCCCGGTTGACGACGTCGCAGCAGGCAACGCCTTGCGAGGCCGCTTCCGGCTTCGGGTCGTAACTCCACTTGGCCGGAAATCCGGGCTTCGTGAGATCCAGCGCGTACACCGTGTTCGGATACGGCGTCACGATGTACATGGTGTTGCCCGCGACCACCGGCGCCGCCTCGTGTCCGCGCACGACGCCCGTGGAGAACGTCGCGACGACCCGAAGGTTCTTTACGTTGCCGGTGTTGATCTCGGACAGACCGCTGAATCGCGTCGAAGCATAGTCCTTCGCCGGACGCAGCCATTGGCCGTCGTCGCTGACCGTTGTATCGCTGTTCGACGGGCTGCCTCCGGTACGTGCGGAGAGAACAACCCCTGGCGTCTTCGGCTCACTCTTGCAGCTCACGGTCGAGGCTGCGAGCCCGATTATCACAAATAGCCGGAGTGACATTGGGCATGTGGACTCTGCACGAAGCATTCCGGCTCCGCTCCCTTAATAAGGACAGTTCGAGCGCGGCCAACGGTCGACATCTGGGCCGAGACGGTGGAGATTATCGGCGCCTCCACCGGACTCCCCGATGACCATTCATCGCCACCACTGCATCGCACGATTCGTCTCTCTCTTCCTTCTGGCCGCGGCCGCCAAGCCCGCCGCTGCACAGAGCGGCATCAGCGATCCCGTGCTTCGCCGCATCTGGGCGGTCGGAATGGACAGCTCGCACACCTGGGACCTCGCGCAGGTCTTGTTCGATTCGATCGGCCCGCGACTCACCGGCACGCCGAACGGCACACGCGCGAGCGACTGGGTCATGCGCATGTATCGCTCGTGGGGAATCGATGCGAAGCGCGAACAGTATGGCACCTGGCGCGGATGGGTCCGCGGGCCGAGCCACATTGATCTCGTGAAGCCGTTCACGCGCTCACTCGAAGCAGTGACGGAAGGCTACAGCCCGGGCACGGGCGGCAAGGACGTGCTCGCGACGACGATCATCCTTCCGATGGTCGCCGACTCCAACGAATTCGTGAAGTGGCTGCCCAACGCGAAGGGGAAGTACGTGCTGATATCGGCGGCGTATCCCACGTGTCGGCCCGAAGAGGAATGGACCGCGATGGCGACGCCGGCGTCGAAGGCGCGCATGGATACGGCGATCGTCAAACTCGTCAGCGGATGGACGACCCGCATTCGTAACACCGGATATCCGGTGACCGCGGGCAATCCGACGGGCAACCTCGGTGTTCGCCTCGAGAAAGCCGGCGCCGCCGGCGTGATCGTGTCGAACTTCGCCAGCCCGACGTCCGAAGCGTGGGGCACTTATACCGTATACGACACGAAGAACAAGACCGCGCCCGCGATTGCGATGAGCTGCGAGGACTACGGGCTTCTCTATCGCCTGACCGAGAAGAACCAGCATCCGCAAATTCGGGTCAACGCCACGAGCCAGTCGCTCGGGGAAGTGCCTGTCTACAACACGCTCGGCGCGATCAAGGGCAGTGAGAAACCGAACGAGTACATCCTGCTCTCCGCACACTTCGATTCCTGGGACGGCTCACAGGGCGCGACGGATAACGGCACGGGCACGATCACGATGATGGAGGCGATGCGTATCCTCAAGCTGGCGTACCCGAATCCGAAGCGGACGATCATGGTCGGCCATTGGCCGGGAGAAGAGCAGGGGCTCAATGGCTCGCACGCCTACGCGTACGACCACCCCGAGATCGTGCGCGCGATTCAGGCGGGATTCAATCAGGACAACGGAACCGGTCGCATCCAGAGCACGTCGGGCGTCGGTCTGCCGAACGCCGGTGAGCACATGCAACAGTGGCTGGCAAAACTGCCGTCCGATTTTCAATCACAGATTCGGTATAACGGCGTCGGCGCGCCGGCCACGGGCGGAACGGACAATGCCTCGTTCAACTGCTACGGCGCGCCGGTATTCGGACTCAGCTCGCTCAGTTGGGACTACGGCACATATACCCACCACACGAATCGCGACAGCTTCGACAAGATCGTATTCGACGACCTCAAGGGGAATGCGACGATCGTCGCCATGCTCGCGTATCTCGCGTCGGAAGACCCAACGTTCATCACGCGCGATCGCGCGGACCTTGCGGCGGGTCGCGGCGCCGGTGGCTTCGGCCGTGGCCGGGGCGCACCGACGGGTCGCGGAGCGATTCAGCTTGCCGGTGCAGCCGGCGGTCGTGGCGCCGGTGGCGGAGGGCGTGGCAACAACCTCGATGAACGGGGGTGGGGAACGACCTGTCCCAAGACGCCGCGTTTTACGAACGACAGCTCGCGCGTAACGGCGCCGTCAGTACGGCCGTGACGGGAGCGACGAACGGTCGACGCGAATGCCGGCTTTCTCGAGGTTGCAAACGTAGTCCGGCACGAGTGGAGGAAGGCCGGCCGAGGCGCGTCGTTCCTCGAGATGCTCG
>JAICJQ010000021.1 GCA_025928335.1 Gemmatimonadaceae bacterium | reverse complement strand
GAATTCCGCCTGCTTCTTGTCGAGCAGCGAAAGCAGCTCCGTGCCGAGCGCTTCGCCGCCGGCCCCGCCCTTCTCCCAGACTTCCGTCAGGGCAACCGGAACGCCGAGCGACTCGACGTACTCCGCGATCACGCGCAGCTCGGCGTCGGTGTCCGAGCTCCGCCGATTGAGCGCGACGACACCGGGCACGCCGAAGTGCCTCACGTTCTCGATATGCTTCTCCAGATTCGGCAGGCCGCGGCGCAGAGCGTCGAGATCCTCCACCCCGAGGTTTTTCTTGTCGGCGCCGCCGTGCATCTTGAGCGACCGCACCGTCGCGACGACCACCGCCGCCTCGGGCTGCAGCCCCCCCATTCGACACTTGATATTAAAGAACTTTTCTACGCCGAGGTCCGAGCCGAAGCCGGCTTCGGTGACGACGATGTCGGCAAGGGCAAGCGCCGAGCGAGTGGCGAGGATGCTGTTGCAGCCATGCGCGATGTTGCCGAAGGGTCCCGCGTGCACGAAGGCCGGTCCGCCCTCGAGCGTTTGCACGATATTGGGGCGGATGGCGTCCTTGAGCAGAAGCGCCATCGCGCCCGTCGCCCGCAGCTCACCCGCGGTGACGGGCCGCTTGGCCGAGCCGTACGTCGACCCGACGATGATCCGCGCCAACCGCTCCTCGAGGTCCTGCGGGCTCGTCGCCAGGGCGACGATCGCCATGATCTCGCTGGCCGGAATGATGACGAAACGCTCCTCGCGCGGCACGCCGTCCGCGGCGCCGCCAAGCCCGACGATCACGTTGCGCAGCGCGCGGTCGTTCATGTCGATCGTGCGCGGCCAGGTGATGCGGCGCGGGTCGATCCCCAGCGCGTTCCCCTGGTGCAGATGGTTGTCGAGCAACGCGGCAAGGAGCGCGTGCGCGCTCGAGATCGCGTGGAAATCCCCGGTGAAGTGGAGATTGATGTCGTCCATCGGCACGACCTGCGCGTAGCCACCACCGGCCGCGCCACCCTTCACGCCGAACACCGGGCCAAGACTTGGCTCGCGAATGCAGAGCGCGACCTGCTTCCCCATGCGACGCAGCGCCTGCGCCAGTCCGACGGAGACCGTGCTCTTCCCTTCACCGGCCGGCGTCGGATTCGTCGCCGTCACGACGACGAGCCGCCCGCGCACCGGACGCTGCGAGACCTCGAGCGGAATCTTCGCCTTGTATTTGCCATACAGATCGAGCTCGTCGCGCTCGAGACCCAGTTCGGCGGCGACGTCCTCGATGGGACGCATCTTGACGCGCTGCGCGATTTCGATATCGGAGGGGACCACGGAGGTGCTCACGTCTTACTCCTGAAGTTGCGTCGGTGAAATCCGGTGGGGATGACAGTACACGTTGCCACTCTCGCCTCGTACGAGCGCGGCGAGGGTTACGTTGGCGGCTTCCGCGAAGCGAATCGCGAGGCCGGTCGGACGTGAAATTGCCGCCAACAGCTCGACGCCGCACATCGCGGCCTTCTGCACCATCTCGTAGCTCGCCCGGCTCGTCACGACCACGAAGCCGCCGTTCGACGGTCGTCCGGCGCGAGCCAACGCGCCGAGCACTTTATCGAGCGCGTTGTGCCGCCCGACATCCTCACGAACCACGTGCAGCTCGCCGTCGGCCGTCGCCCAGCCGGCGCCGTGCACGGTGCTCGTTTCGTTGTTGATCGTCTGACGACGCGAGAGCTCGCTTGCCGCCTTCCACAACGCATCGGGGGAGACGAACAACGAGTTCGCGACGATGGCCGGAAGGCGCAGGACGTCGCCAATGGTCTCGACTCCGCAGAGGCCGCACCCGGTGCGCGACACCAAACCGCGCGCACGATCGCTCAGCCGCTCGGCGTCGGCCGCCGAAACTTCCATCTGCACTTCGATGCCGTGGCTCGCGCGCACGACTTCCATGCCACGCACGTCACTCGCTCCAGCGACGACGCCCTCGGTGACGCTGAACCCGACGGCGAGATCCTCGAGGTCGACCGGCGTGGCCATGACGACGACGTACGGTCGTCCGTTGTAGACCAGCGCGACCGGTACTTCCTCAGCGACGACCGCCGACGACGACGTCGCATCGTGTCCTCGAAGCCGAATGAATTCTCTGGGCTCCGACGGTCGCGCGTATCCCAACCCGACGAGCGGATGATCAGTGACCGCCATCGCTCCCACTATGCGTCGGCGTGCCGGCGGCGGTGTTCTGCACGAAGCGCCAGCCGAAGCGGCCCTTGATGCACAAATTGCCCTGCGTGATCGAATTCTCGAGCGGCGAGGTCGCTTTCACGATCTCACCGTCCTGCACGTGCAGGCTGAGCGTGCACCCGACGCCGCAATACGGGCAGATGGTGTCGGTCGTCGTCTGGCGCGACTCGTCCCAACTACCGTCGGCGCGCATGTCGAACTCCTTTTTCGCCATGAGCGCGCCGGTGGGACAGACCGCGATGCAATTGCCGCAGTAGACGCACGCCGATTCGGGAAGCGGGACGGCGAACTCCGTCGAGATGTGCGCGTCGAATCCGCGACCGGCGACCGCGATCGCGAACGTGTTCTGGTGATCTGGACCGCATGCCTCCACGCATTTGTAGCAGAGGATGCATTTCGCGTAGTCGCGGACGTACAGATCGTTGTCCACCTTGGCCGGCTCGGCGACGGTCGCGGCGTATCGCGCATCGGGCGTCCCATGATGCCCTGGGATCGACGCGTCGCGTGTTCCGGCCGGCGCGGGAGGAGCGGGCGGACCGAAGCGGGCGGGTTTCGCCGCATACTCCTCGATCCACTCGGCGACCTTTGGCGTCGTCGAGAGATCCACGGACGAAGCGAGCATCTCGAGCACGAGCTTGCGGCTGTGGTTCACGCGCTCCGACTTGGTCTTGATGACCATTCCTTCTTCGGCGGCGCGCGAGCAGGATGGCACGAGAACTCGCGCTCCTTCCATCTCCACGACGCAGATGCGGCACGCGTTCACCGGATGGAGCGTCTCGAGAAAACAGAGCGTCGGAATCTCGATACCAATCGATCGACACGCCTCGAGCACCGTCGTGCCTTCGCGCACCGTGACGGCCTGCCCGTCGATCGTGAGCGTAACGGTGCGCACCGAGTTTCGCCGCTTCTGATCAGTGGCGAAGGTCGGTCGTTGCAGCTGAACGAGGGGTCCTGTAGCGACAGCGGTCAACGTCTCTCCTGAATCATTTCCATGCGAGCAGTCCCATTCCCATTTCGGGGTCTGACCCCACCATCAGCTTTCTATTCCCTAATTGGGGTCTGACCCCAGTGGGATCAAACCAACGCGGTGGATCGCGGATTCGATCGCGGCGTAGGCGGTTTGGCCGAGTCCGCAGATCGAGGCGTCCTTCATCGCGAGGCCAACCTCGTCGAGCAGGGCGACCTCTTGGGCTACGCCGCCGAGCGTTTTTCCGCTGGCGATGCGGTAGAGCGCTTCCTCCTGTCGCACCGTGCCGACTCGGCAGGGGACGCATTGACCGCACGATTCATCGCGGAAAAACGATGCAATCCGTACAAGGACGTCCGGCATGTCGGCACGATCGTCGAACACGACAATGACGCCAGAGCCGAGCGTCGCCTTCGCGGCGCGCGCGCCCTCGAAGGTGAGCGGGATGTCGAGCTCGTCGGGGCCGACGAACACACCGGCCGCGCCGCCGAGCAGGATCGCCTGAATCGACCGGCCACCTTGGACGCCGCCCGACATCCCGATCAGGTCGCGCAGCGTCTTCCCGAACGGAACTTCGTATACGCCAGGATTGGCCACGTTGCCACTCAGACAAAAGAGCTTTGTCCCGGTCGACTGGCCCCCCGCACCGATCGACGCGAATGCCTGGCCGCCCTCGAGCACGATCCACGGGATATTGGCCAGCGTCTCGACGTTGTTGACGACCGTCGGCAAACCGAACAATCCGGCCTGCGCCGGGAAGGGCGGTTTGTTGCGCGGCTCGCCGCGATAGCCTTCGATCGAATTGAAGATCGCCGTTTCTTCGCCGCAGATGTACGCGCCGGCGCCGCGCCGGATCTCGATGTCGAACTTGACGCCGCGCCCGATGATGTTGTCGCCGAGGAAGTCGTGGGCGCGCGCCTGGTCGATCGCGTGTTGCAGTCGTTGCGTGGCCAGCGGATATTCGCCGCGAATATAGACGAACCCGCGCTCGCATCCGGTCGCGATGCCCGCGATCGCCATCGCTTCGACGATCGAGAATGGATCGCCTTCCATGAGGACGCGATCCTTGAACGTGCCCGGCTCGGATTCGTCGGCGTTGCAAATGAGGTAGTGCGGCCGCGCCGGCTGCTTGGCGACGGCTTCCCATTTTCGGCCCGTCGGGAACGCCGCACCACCTCGCCCCATCAGCTTCGAGTCGATGACCTCGCGAATCACCGCCTCGGAACCGATCTCGATCGCGCGACGAAGCGCGTCGAAGCCGCCGCTCGCGCGATAGCCGGCGATGCTCGTCGGGTCGACGGCGTCGATGCGTCGCAGCAGACGCAACTCCGAGCTAGGCTGCGTGGTTTCGGTCTGTGGCAGGCGGAGGGTTTGCGTCTCCGTCATCATCGGCTCGGCGTCGGCGAGCCATTGCATCGCATACATGCCTGACGAGCGCATGGCGGCCCGACGACCGGCCCGAGCCGAGAGAATGTCGTTCGCCTGTGCCGGTGTGAGCTCGCCGATCAGCTCTTCGCGCGACGGCTGACCGGCCTCTTGGAGAAACGCCGCCGGTGCGTGATCGCACAGACCGAGGCAGGGTGACCGCATCCAGACCGTCGCGCCGCTCGGAATCTCGACGTGATCGCCGGCGGGACCGTGGGCATGCGCCGGACCAACGGTCTGCTCGAGATGCGCGACCAGCTCATTCGCTCCACGACATTTGCACGCGACGTCGTCGCAGACATGAAGCACGCGTGGTGCGCGCGGTGTGGTCGAAAGCAGCGCGTAGAAAGTGGCGACGCTCCACGCCTCGGCCGGCGGCACGTCGAGCCGCGTGCAGACGTAGTCGAGCCCAGTCTCGCTGATCCAACCGACGCGCGACTGGAGTGCTTGCAGCGCAGGGAGAAGCAAATGGCGTCGCGCGCGGACCTCGTGTCCGGTGTGCGCGACGTGTGCGTCGTACGTGCTTCCTCGTTCGCCGCCATCCCATCCCGAACGCGGCGGTCCAAGCAGCGCATCCACCGCGGCACGTTCCTCAGCGGTCGGGGCGGCGTGCCGCAGGTGCAGATCCATCAGTCGTCTCCGGTCGCGGCGAGGGTCTCGCGATGACCTGCCGCATACGAGGGTACAGTCCGCGCCGGCTCGACCCGAACCGCGCAGGCTTTGAACTCCGCGGTGCCGGACTTCGGGTCGGCTGCGTTGATCGTGAGCAGATTGGTCGCGACGTCGTCCGGGAAATGGAGCGTCATGAACACGACGCCCCGCCGCAGTCCGCGATCGATGTACACGGGCGCGACGACCGTGCCGCGTCGCGAGGTAACGCGCACGAGGTCGCCGTGGTCGACGCCAAGCTCGGACGCGTCTTCGGGAGACATGTCGACCGTCTCACCGCGATGCAGCGGCGACAGATAGCCGCCGGTTTGAACGCCGGTGTTGTACGACTCGAGCCGGCGGCCGGTGGTGAGTATAAAAGGATACTCATCGTCCGGTTTTTCGACTGGACCTTCGTGGTGGACGACCGAGAACGGTGCGGCGCTGCCGCGCTTGGCGTGATCGGTCTCCCAAAGCCGCGCGTGGAGAAACTTTGTCCCCGGATGATCGAGTGTCGGACACGGCCACTGAATCCCGCCCAGCTGGTCGAGGCGCTCGAAGCTCATTCCATACAGTTGGGGAGAGAGCGCGCGGACTTCGTTCCATACATCTTCGGCCGTGGGGTGACCCCAATCGTAGCCGAGCCGCTTGGCGAGCTCCGACATGATCCAGATCTCGTCGCGCGCGCCATCGGGCGGGTCGACGGCTTTGCGGACGCGCTGCACGCGCCGCTCGCTGTTCGTGACGGTGCCTTCGCCCTCGGCCCACGTCGCGGCCGCGGGCAGCACGACATGCGCGAGCTGCGCGGTTTTCGTCAGGAAGATCTCCTGAACGACGAGATGCTCGAGGCTTTCGAGGATATGCGTGACGTGAGTCGCATCGGCATCGGACTGCGCGGGATTCTCACCGATTACGTAGAGCGCGGTGAGCTCCTTTGCTTCCATGGCGTGAATCATCTCGGTGAGATGCCAGCCGTCTTTCGGGATGATGTCGCGGCGCCACGCCTGCTCGAATTTGATGCGATGGTCCGGCTTCTCGACGTCTTGAAATCCGGGAAGCTTGTTCGGCAGCGCGCCCATGTCGCCGCCGCCTTGCACATTGTTCTGTCCACGGAGTGGATTGCATCCGCACCCGTAGCGACCGACGTGACCGGTGAGCAGCGCGAGGTTGATCAGCGCGTAGACGTTGTCGACGGCGTTGTGATGCTCGGTGATGCCAAGCGTCCAGCAGATCATCGCGCGATCCGCCTTCGCGTACGCGTGCGCGGCATCGCGAATCACCTCGGCGGGGATTCCTGTTTCGCGCTGCGCGAAGTCGAGGGTGTACGGCTCGACCGCGGCGCGATACGCCGCATAGTTGCTGGTACCGCGCTGGATGAACGTATCGTCTTGCAGACCGGCGTGAATGATCTCGCGGGCCATCGCATTGGCGAGCGCGATGTCCGTTCCGACGTTGAGCCCCATCCAGACGTCGGCCCATTGAGCCGAGGTCGTGCGACGCGGATCGACGACATAGAGCTGCGCGCCGTTCTGGATTCCTTTCAATAGATGATGGAACCAGATCGGATGCGCCTCACGGGCGTTCGATCCCCAGAGGAAGGCGAAGTCACAATGCTCGGCTTCCTCGTATGAGCTGGTCGAACCGCCCGCTCCCAGGATGGTCGTCAGACCGACGACCGAGGGAGCGTGTCAGGTCCGGTTACAGCTATCGATGTTGTTGTTGCCGAAGACCTGTCGGGCGAACTTCGACGCCAGGAAGTTGACCTCGTTGGTCGACTTCGAGCAGCTGAAGATTCCGGTGGTTTGGCGACCATGGGTCGCCAAGGATTTACGGAATCCGTCGGCGGCGCGATCGAGTGCTTCGTCCCAGGAAGCGGGCCGAAGAACGCCGTTGTCGCGGACGAGTGGCTGCGTCAGGCGGGGGTATGCGCCCGGCGGGTTGGAACGGGGCTGCATCGCGTGCATCTCCAAGGTGGAACTGGTGTTAGGAGAATGCACGGGGGATGCAGCCCGGGGCAAGTGGGGATCTGGTTTGCCCCGCCTCAATCACGGCTTCGCACGCGTGTCGCCTGGATCGACCATGCAGCATCCCACGTCACATCGAACCCAGATTTGCTCATCGGTGTCGGACCATTTCCAGCGCGCAGCAGCCGGGACGAGTCGCCCACCGATCTTGGACAAGTCGTCGTCGCGAGCTACGTGGATCTTGTCGTGCAACACCTTTCCGTTCTCGTCGACAAGTTGGGCGACGCCCTCATCATCGCTGGTCAGCTGGACATAAAGGAAATTCTTGCCACTGACGAGTCCCCAAGCAGCATATCGGGACGACACCTGGCCCTTGACTTCAATCATCGCGACCCGACGGGATTTGTTCTTGAAGGCCTCGACGGAGTAGTTCCCGAGGCTTGCGTCCGGAATGATGGTCGGCGCAAACGCGGAAGGGGCAGTCTTGCCGTTGTTGTCCAAATCGGCAAGGCGTTGGTCGTCATACCAAAGTCGGACGTTATGAACAACACTCTTGGCCACCTTCGTGTGACGCGGCGGATACACGTCTCCCGGGTTCTTAGCGCCAAGAATGCAGAGACGATTTCCACACGGCACTCCGAGAAAGAGCTCACCCTTCTTGCCGTCGACAAAGCGAACCGTCGCGGGATAGTCCTGCTTGCGATCAAAACTCTCGCCGAATGCTCCCTGCTCAGTGAGCACGAGTCCATCCGGGGGCGTCGTTGGCGAGAAATTCTTGCAAACGGTTTCGCTGGGGAGGCCGACGTTTTTTGTGTTAATCGTCGAAAAGGTCCAGCCCTTGTCCGCCGCGGATTGCGGGTTATGCTGCAAAAATATGCAGTAGTTGCCCGCCGTCGTGAGTTTCAGCGGATTGTAATCGCCGCTTAGTGCCCCGCCGCTAATGTAGAGAGCGGCCACGAGACGCGGCTGCACAAACGACGTTTCGTCCTCAAAGTCATCAAGCGAATCGGCGGCGAAAGCCCAGATGCGCGGCCCGTATTGATCACCCGAGGCGACGATCAACTTCTGATCATCGCCAGATAGTGGACTGACTAGAGCTCCATTGAACATTTGCGTCTTGAGCAGGAACAGACTGGCCTCGTCTGGTACCCCGCGTTTGACGGCCGCTCGAACACGCGCCGAGTCCAATTCAGCCCCAGACAGCTGACCCTTTACCGATGTCGTATCGACCGTCTGTTTCGGCGATGTGCATGCGCTCACGGCTATCACGCAGACGAGGGTGCGAACCGCCGTTACCACCGATTTCTGAATCCACCGAGTCATTTCACGGCTCCTTGGTCTAGAGTGGCACGGCATTATCACAATAGTATTAGTGATATTTGTTTAACCAACAAAGATTGCTCTCCTCTAAACTCCACTTAGGGTCGTGAAGCTGGTGGCGGCCGTAGCTTCGCGACCGCTCTCGCCCACACCTTTGGATCGCTCCCCGGCGTTGCCGGTAGCCGTGCGCGAAGATCCATCGATCGGATAAGAGTGCCGACCCAAACGGCGGCGTACCACGGCTCATCCGCCGCGACAGGAGCGTGGTGTCGCGCTTGGAGAAGCATCTCATCAAGCGCACGCACAGCCGAAAGCGTGTCCCGCATTTGCAGATACAGCAGCGCCTCCGGAAGGACGGCGTCGGGCGTTACGTCACCGGCGAATGCGGACCTTCGAGTTGCGTCGACT
Source organism: Gemmatimonadaceae bacterium (assembly GCA_025928335.1). Lineage (GTDB taxonomy): Bacteria > Gemmatimonadota > Gemmatimonadetes > Gemmatimonadales > Gemmatimonadaceae > JAQBQB01. Next base: position 27,457 of record JAICJQ010000021.1, on the reverse strand, counting down.
CTCGCAAGCCGAGCGCGCGCAGAATCGCGCTCTCCGCGGAGCATCTGAGCGCGTGCCGCCAAGATGTAGTCGCCGGCACCGCCGAATCGATTGGTCCACTCGGGGGGCGCATCGTCGCTCAATGCAATGATCAACGGCAAAACGCCGGCTTCCGCTGCGTCGGCCAGATCCTTGGGTCCAAGTGCTTCAATTCGACCAGCGATCTGCCCAATGGTTGGAGCATCGCCCGCCATCGGACATTGAAGAGCCACATAACTGACGCGTGCATAGATGTCGCCCGCGACGCTAGCGGGGATCTCGACCGGACCGGGAATTGGGACGGCTCCTCTTCGAAGAAAGCGAGCGGCGACCGAGCATTGACCAAGAACAGCAGCTACCGGTGCCAGAAAGCGCGCATCGGCCGGTGGCGGGTGGTCGTTCGCCACGAGCAGCGACTCCGCGGACGCTCGAGCCGACATCAGATTTGCCGTATCCTCGGGAATGGCAAATTTTATCTTCGCCAGAATCTTCGCCGCCGCCACCCGCAGCCTCGATGAAGCGTCTACCGTTAAACGCTCTACAGCTGCCAGCGAATCGACGGCGCTCGCGTCGCCCTGCAGCTCAAGCGAAACGGCGACCGCCTCCTTCGCGTCGGCACTCTGTGGGAACGCGATTCCCCAGGTTCTTGCAATACGACTGAACAACCTGCGTAAATACACGATCGCGCGGGCGTTATCAGCGAGGTCGACTGGTGACTGTCCGGAAGCGAAGACCGTCATCGGCGCTGGCACGGCCACGATGGTGTCGTGAATGAGCGCGACCCGCGCCCACATCGTTTGTGGCGGTTGTGTTTGCGTCTTGCCAGTGAGAAGCTCGCGCGCAGTGAGTGGGAGGAGGGAGCGTAGGCGCGCGTACGCGTTCCCTCGGAAACCGCGATACGTGGCTGGCAAAAGCTCGAACGCACGCGTGTAAGCAAGAAGCCCTTGATGGTAGCTCGCGCGAAACCGCCACCCGGTGCGGCTGCGGGGGTCTCGTACTACGATCTTGTCACGAACGTGGCATTCGCCAAGTCCATACCAGCCCGCGAAGCTGCTGCTGTCGGCGCCAATCATTGACCCATAAACCAGACACGCCGCGGGAAAATCTTGGTTCCCAATCGCTAAGAGAGCGTCGGCCAGCCATCGCTCCGATCGCATAAGTGAGGTCGAGTCGGCGACGCTCGCCCGCACTTCGGGAAGCCATGCGTCGGATGGTTTTCCCGCCCATTGACGCACCTGCGCATCCCAGAGCAGTGGGCGTCGCGCAGACGCATCGATGGCAGCGGCTTCGGCGAATGCGGCGTCCGCGCTGTCGAGTTCCCAGTTATTGAGGGCGCGCATCCCACGCGCCATCAGCTGCGCCGCGGGAAGGTTGCGTTCTCCCCCCGTATTAGCGATCTCGAAAGTGGTGCCGCGGAGCAAGAGCGAATCGGCGAGCGCTGTGTATGCCTTCGCTGCGCCCTGCTGATCGCCAACGAGCGCCGTCGCTTCGGCGAGACGACCCAGTCCGACGTCGTACAGCGACGCGTGAACAGAACGTGAAGAGTCGGTCGGAGAAGAAATAACGCGGCCGCGAATGTACCGTCCGACTGACAGCCGGCGTGCCACACGACGAAGGCCGGCATCGTCGGTAGGCCTCTGGGCACGAAACGCCTCGCTGACCTCAAAGGCGTCGGCCACGTGAATGCCGCGCCATCGTGAGAGGGCACGTGACATCTGCTCCTGCGACGCCGCCGCCTCACCAACTGTGGATGCGTCGAACGGAAAGACGATGACGCGCGTTGTGTCCAGACCGGACGCCTCGGCCGCGCGCGCGCGTGCGTCACCCTTCCACACGAACGCCGCCGCGACCACGGTAACAGCGGCAACCGCCAGCCCACCAAGAACAGCCCAACTTCGCCCCAGAGATTCCAACGATTCGACGCGGACATTCAGCACTCTGGCAGAACTGAGACGTTCCGCCGCTGAACGCCTGAGCGTCTCGGCAATCAGCTGCGCTACGCGACGAAGGCGAAGACGGGAGTCGTGTTCGACGCGGCCGCGATGTCGAAGAACGAGCCCGAGTGTCACCGCCTCTGAAGGCAAATGGCCGCACAACATCTCGTAAGCGACGATCCCGAGCGAATACACGTCCGCTCGCTCGTCGGTCGGCAGTTCCGGCGCCATGTACGCTGGTGTTCCTGGAGCAACCCCGCTTTCCGTCAGCGGCGTCGCAGTGGTCGAAACTGCCCGGGCGATTCCGAAATCGGCCAGAATCGCGTGACCATCGGCGAGGAGGATGTTTCCAGGTTTGATATCGCGGTGTGCGATTCCGCGCTGATGTGCGAAAGCGAGCGCACCACTGATATCCTTCAGGATTTTCAAAACCTCATCGAGCGGCAGTTTTCCCTCGCGCTCGATTCGAGCCCGCAAACTTTCTCCGGGGATGTACGGCGCGATGTAATAGAGTCCGTCTCCCCACTCGCCACTCGTGAGAATCGGGAGGATATGCGGATGCTGCAGCCGCACCGTCAGTTCGATCTCCCGCTTGAACCGCGCGATACTCGCCGTCGACACGAGATCCGGCGGAAGCACCTTCACCACCACCTGCCGACTCAACTTGACGTCCGTCGCGAGGAAAAGACGGCTCATCCCCCCCGCCTCGAGCTCGCGCTCGAGGCGATAGGCGGGGCCCAACGCGTCCTGAAGAAGGGTCGCGAGTTGCGCCGTCACGGCGAAGAGAAGGAGGTGGCGTTCGGAAGGACGTACGCCGGCCACTCTCCGCGGGCGGGAATCGAAAAGCGTCGGCGCTCGGTCGCGGGAGGAAGCGACCGGCACCAGCTTATCCTTGCCCCTACAACTCAGCAAGTAGCGACCTCGCATTCGAGCTTCTGTACGCATGGTCCAGCCTCGATCGCCGATCAGTACCGTGGTTCATCTGTCCGGGCTGTGTCGCGCCAGACTGCCGGCCGCCGCGCGGGTGGTTACGACACACCGGCCGTTCACTTGCTCCTCGCTACTTCTCGAGGACGTTGGAGCGGATGGAGAATCCGGCGACGACCTGCCCGCGCGAGAACCCGGGCACCGTGGCCGCCCGCGGGAACGAGTAGAACGTCACGCCACCGCTGATCTGGGCGAACTGCAGCTCGAGACCGGTCTCGTATCCTGAAAAGCTTTCTTTGCTCGTGCCAAGAATGGCTTGGCGCTGCAAGTCGTGCGATTCGCCGGCGATGTCGCCGTGAATCAGCCGACGGGAGAATCCGAAGACGATTCCTGCCGCGACCGGCTTCTCGTCGAATGCTTCGTCAATCAGTGTGTAACCGAGGCCGAGGCCGAAGCCGATCGGGACGACGGAAACCGCTTCCGCCGGCGCCGATCCCGCCACCGGGAGCGACCAAACGGAGCTCGAGACCGTCCCATACGCGCGAACTTTCAGGTGATCGTCCCGAAGTATTTCACGGACAAGGCGCGGGAGTTTTCCTCGGCTTTCGCAGCCAAAAAAGCTCCCGATCGACCGTCGCCATTCGAGCAGGCCTGCCGTGAGCGCTTTTCCGGAACCGGGGGTGAGCAACGACGCGCCGAATCCATCGCGAACAGTGTCCTGCTTCGCGGCGATATTGATTTGCCCCGAGAACGACCAGGTAGGCGAAAGGCGCGAGATGCCGAGGGCACCGGAGGTCGCGGTCGTGTTGGAGCTGTCCTTGCCGCCGGTAAGGGCGCCGCTCAGGAAGACGGCTGTCGTAGGACTCGTCTGAGCACACGCCCTGTCGGGCGATTCCACGGCGCGGGCGGCGAAAGTCTGAAGCGTCTGCGCGCCAATCGGCCGATTCAGTACCGCGATGGACAGCGCCACCCCGGCAAGGGGACGGACAAAACGAAAGAGCTTTTTCATATTGGGAAGGGGGTAAGGGAAGTAGGTGTTGATCCCCGTGAGGGAGGCGCACGACAGTCACGTCAACTGACGCTGCCGTTGCCGACAATTCGCGCGAACGCTCGGGTCGGACGCCACGCGTCCACCCGCTCGAGGAGAGCGTCAGCCTCGGCCTGCGTCGTCAGGACCGTGCGCGCAGGAACTACCGAGGCGGGTGGCAGTCGGATGCCGCTGCGAATGACGGCCTTGCGTCCGACGTACGACCGCGTGCCGATAACGCACCGGTCGCCGATCGCCGCGTCGTGGTCGAGAATGACTTCGTGATCGATCAGCGTGTGCCCGCCCACAGAGACGTTGATCCCAAGCGCCGCGCCGACGCCCACCTCGGAATCCGCGCCGATGTCGACGCCCGGCGCGATCATCGTCAGATGCCCGATCATCGTCCTTGCCCCGATGCTCACCGGGAGCACGATGATCTTGCCGTTCTTCAGGCACATGTTCGGCGAAATCGTCGCCTTGTTCGACAGGTACGCGCCCTTCCCGATCGTCAGCAGCGGGAGGTCGCGCAGCCAGGTGTCCGGATACGTCTGGAAATCGAGGCTGCCGCGATAGCCGAACAGCCGGAACACAACGCGCTTCGCGAGCGGAATGGCGAGCACCGCGTGGTACAGCGGCCCGCAGTAGTAGAGCGCCGTCCAGCACAGCGCGTACAGACGACGCGGACCGTAAATGGGGTGGCCCAGCGAGCGGGGGTACCGGCCCGGCACGATCGACGCGCGCGTCAGCCGGGCGAGCAAGCCGGCCGTGAGGACGTAGCCAACCGCGTAGATCGCCGGGAAAAGCGTCAGAGCCACGACGCCCCAGATCACCGACGGCGCCGTCGCCGCAAACAGGCCTGCCGCGGCGAGCGGCAGCCCGGTGATCAGAATCAGATACGTCGGGACGAGCGCGCGGGTGATCAGCGCGCGACCGCGCGATGTGGAATCCTGCATCGAAACCTCCGTCGTCAGAGAGCGTCGCGGTATGAGCACACGACCAATCTCCGACGCCGGCGTCGTCGGGCTGTGTCGTCAGCGTTCCGCGTCCGTCCCGGGAGCGTTCCCGACGCGCTTACAGGGCTCAGGTGAGCCGAGTAGTTTCGTGGCGTGAATTCCGACCGAACAAACGGGCTCACTCTGCGCGTTTTGGGCGGCCTGGAGATTTCGGGCTGCGACCGGGCCGAAAGCCTTGCCGCCCAGCCAAAACGCGCCGCGCTCTTCCTGTACCTTGCCCTCGCGCAACCGGCCGGGTTCCACCGACGCGACCGGCTCGTGACGCTGTTCTGGCCGGAGCACGATCAGGAGCACGCGCGCGCCGCCCTGCGGAAGGCGCTCCACACCCTCCGACAAGCCGTCGGCGACGACGTCATCGTGACGCGCGGCGACGAGGAGATCGGCGTCAGCCCCAGCGTGTGGTGCGACGCAGCGGCCTTTCTCGACGAGGCGAAGCAAGGACACCACGCGCGCGCCCTCGAGCTGTACCGCGGCGATCTCTTGAACGGATTCTTCGCCGACGCGCCGGGATTCGAACGATGGCTCGAAGACGAGCGCGTCCACTTCCGAGACATGGCCGGAAGCTGCGCTTGGTCGCTCGCCGAGCGGTATGCCACAAGCTCCGACCTCACCTCGGCCACCCGCTGGGCGCGGCGTGCGGTCAACCTGGCACCGACGGACGAACGCCGCCTGCGAAAGGCGCTCTCACTGCTTCATCAGGCCGGCGATCGCGCCGGCGCGGTAAAACTCTACGACGATTTTGCCCGCCGATTGCGCGCCGAGCTCGATATCGAGGCGTCGCAGGAAACACAGGCACTCATGCGACAAATCCGCGGTAAATAGATTTCTCCAAACGTTCTGCATCCCGGAGCTTCTCGTGTCACGTCGATCGATCGCCATTGTCGTTTTCGCCGCCGCTTGCGGCGGTTCCAATCGGCCGTCCGCGGCGCCGCCGGTGGCAAGCGGCGGACGCGTCTGGCCGGACGAGGGCCCCGCCACCTGGACGCCGCGTCCTACCGAGACGGCGATCACCGCGAACGACCTCCGCACGCGACTCTACGGTTTCGCCGACGATTCGATGTTGGGCCGCCGAATTGGTGAACCCGGCAACTACAAGGGCACTGGGTACATCGCCGGCGAGTTCAAGCGCTTCGGGCTGAAACCGGGTGGGGACAACGGCACCTACTTTCAGAATCTGCCGTACGGTCCCAGCGGCTTTGACATCAACGCCTCCAAACTCGTAGCAGCCGGCAAGACGTTGACGCCGCGAACCGACTGGGTGCCGGTCGCTCCGACGGCAGCGAATGGGGTCGGCCGCTCGGCCAACATCAACGACGTGCCAGTCGTCTACGCCGGTCGATTTGGCGACACGACGACGCTCGATCCCGCGGTGTTCCGGGGCAAGATCGCCGTTTTCACGGCGACGCCGGCGCAAGCCGGATTGACCGGTGGAGGGCGCGCCGCACAGCCGGTTCTCCGTTGTGACTCCGTGCCGAACAAGTTCGGCGCCGCGGCGGCGGCGCGCGTCGAAGCGCAGCAACGATCCGACAGCGCGTCACGCGCAGGCGGCGGTCGGGGCGGACGCGGCGGCGGCGGCGGCGGCGGCGCCCGAGACACGCGCGCCCAACGTGCCGGCGCGGCGGGAATTCTCTTTGTCGCACTCACCGACACGACGGGCCGCGGCGCGTTCAACAGCCGGATGGGCATGCAGGTCACCCCGGCGACGGGCGCGCTCCCGGCCGGCGCGATCACGCGCTCGGTCGCCGAGACGATGTTTGGCCGCCCCGTCGATCAGCTGAGCATTGGCGCGATGGGACAGCCCGTCACAGCGCAGTGGACCTACGCGTTCCGCATGTCCGACACGCCGGCTCGCAACGTGATCGCGATTCTTCCGGGCTCCGATCCGGCGCGCGCGAGTGAGTACGTCCTCGTCGGCGCGCACAACGACCACGTCGGCGTGAATACGACGGTCGTCGATCACGATTCGCTGCGCGCGGTGAACATGGTGACACGGCGCCAGGGCGCGAACGATCCCGTCTGTCGTCCGACGGACGACCAGTGGAAAGAGATCAAAGCGATGATCGCCCGGGCACGCAGCATTCGTCCGCCCCGTCGCGATTCGATCATGAACGGCGCGGACGACGACGGTTCGGGAACGGTGATCCTGCTCGAGGTCGCGGAACGGTTCGCGGCCGAGAAGCCGGCGCGGTCGATCATTTTCGTTTCACATCAGGGCGAGGAAGCGGGTCTCCTCGGGTCGCGCTGGTTCACCGATCATCCCACCGTGCCGCTCAATCAGATCGTCGCCGCGCTGAACATGGACATGGAAGCAAAGGGGCGCGCCGACCAAGTGATCAACGGCGGGCCGAATTCGATTCAAACGCTCGGGTCACGCCGCTTGTCGCGTGAATTCGGCGACATCATCGATTCCGTCGCCGAACATGGCGAAGTGAAGATGGCCGTCGACCGAACATGGGATGTGCCGGCGAATCCGATGAACCGGTTCTGCCGCAGCGATCAAGTGAATTACGTCCACCACAACGTACCCGTCACGTATTTCTCGACGGGGTATGCGGAGGACTACCACCAACAGACGGACGAGCCGCGCTACGCCGATTACGATCACATGGCGAAGATCGGCCACTTCATTCACGACATCATGTGGACGATCGCCAACCGTCGCGACAGGCCGGCGATCACCGGGGCAGATCCGAATTACCCGGTTTGTCGCTGATCGCGCGCTCGGCGTCACCTTATGCACCCACCCCGTTCCCACGCCGCTCGGAGCCGAGTTTATGCGCTTACTGCGCGTTCTATTGTTGTCGTCGCTGATCGCTCTCGGTCTCCCACATCCAGCGACGGCGCAGGGATCGGATCGTGAAGCGATCCTCACAACCGTCCAGAAGGTGTTTGACGCCATGCGAACCCGGGACACTGCACTGCTCTCCCAGGCGTTTGATAGCACGGCGCGCCTGGTCGGTGTTTCCAACCGCGGAACGCCAAGCGTGAGCCTGACCATGCCGTCACAATTCGGCGCCGCGATCTCGCGCGCTCCCGCGGGCGACGTATGGAACGAGCGGATCTACGATCCGGAGGTGCGCGTCGACGAAGATCACCCAGCTCGCCGACTCACGCCGCACGGAAGGGTGCACCCACCAAACGCCCTGACCGGCCGGCCTACTCGGCGAAGATCTGCACGAGGTGGAGAAGAGTTTCCGTCGTCTTCTCCAGTCCTCGGCGAGAGTTGAATTCCAGCTTGCTGTGGAAGTTGTGCCCACCGGTGAAAATGTTCGGGCAGGGTAAGCCACGGAACGTGAGCTTGGAGCCGTCCGTGCCGCCGCGGATCGGGAGCATGAATGGCTCGAGGCCGGCGCGCCGCGCCGCCTCGAGCGCGTTTCGTGTGAGCTCGGGATGGTGCTTCAGCACCTCCTTCATGTTCTTGTAGTTCTCCTTGATATCGATGCGAATGGAGATGCCGGCGTGACGCCGCTCGACTTCGGCGACGATGTCGCGCAGCAGGCGTTCCTTCGCCGCCAGCCCGTCGAGCTCGAAGTCGCGTAAGAGAACTTTGATGCTGGACTCCTCGACGTCGGCGATCCCGGCGTACGGGTGGACGAAGCCGACGCGGTCCTCGGTGGTTTCGGGAAGCATGTCCTGCGGCAGCCGCAGCAAGAAATCCGCGAGCGCGTACATCGAGTTCACCATCACACCTTTCGCCGTACCGGGATGCGTGTTCTTGCCGCGGATGGCGATTGTCGCCAGACGAGCGCTCCACGTCTCGTCGCTGATCTCGCCGAGTGGACCGCCGTCGACCGTATAGGCGAAGCGCGCGCCGAACGACTCGACGTCGAATTTGTCGATGCCGGTTCCGATCTCCTCGTCGGCCGTGAATCCGATTTGAATCGGGCCGTGCGGGATCGTCGGATTGCGGGCGAGAATGTCGACAAGGGTCATGATGGTGGCGACACCGGCCTTGTCGTCCGACCCGAGGAGCGTCGTGCCGTCGGTCGTGATGATATCGTCGCCGATCATGTCGCTGAGCGCGGGATTCTGCGCGACGGTGATCACCTGCGTCGGATCGCCGGGCAGCGTGATGTCGCCGCCGCGGTAGTCCCGGTGCACGATCGGAGTCACGCCGGCGCCGCTCACGGCCGGTGACGTGTCGACGTGGGCAAGCAATCCGAGTGCGGGGGCTTCGGCGCCGGCCGGAAGATTCGACGGGATCGTCGCGTAGATCATGCAATGATCGCTGATTCGGACGGTTTGCGCGCCGAGCGATCGCAGCTCCTCGACGAGACCCCTCGAGAGCGTCCACTGTGAATCGGTGCTTGGCGTCGTCGTGGCGTCTTCGCGCGATTGGGTGTCGACGCGAACGTATCGCAGGAATCGCTCGACGACGGACTCGCTGGGTTGATTCATTGGCTCGTGAGGACAGGGTCGTTACGGAATGAGACCGGCGTCTTTGGCGCGCTGCACCACCTGCGTGCGGCGGCGCGCGTCCAGCTTGGTGAACAGCCGGCTGGAATGTGTTTTCACGGTGTTCTCGCTGACGAACAACTTCTCGGCGATTTCGCGGTTGCTCATTCCAGCCGCGATCAGTTCGAGGATTTCCATCTCGCGGGGCGTGATACCGAGCCGCTCGATCCGAGCGATGTCGGGAATGAATGGTCCGGTGGTGGCCGCGACAGGCACCTCGCGCACGACGACACGTTCGCGACGGCCCGTGATCCGCAATCCGAGCCAGATCCCGAGCGCCGAAAAGAGGAGCGCAAGGAGTCCACCGTAGATCTCGACCGAATGCTCGACGATCAAATAGCGGTACTCGATCAGCCTGAGTCCCGCGATCAGTACGCCGCCGAGCAGACCGTAAACGAGAATGATTTTTCGCACGGCGGAAAATCGCCGCGACCGACCCGCCGCCGCTAGGTTTGACCGCATGCAAGTCCGTGACGCCATTCGAGCCCGACGGTCGATCAAACGCTTCGACTCACGCCCCGTGACGCGCGAGGAGATCGAGGCGTTGCTCGACGCCGCGGCGCTCGCGCCGAATCATCGACTCACGCAGCCGTGGCGTTTCTACGTTCTTGGTCCCGAGGCGAGGCACGCCTACGGGTTGGCGCTCGGTGAGCGCAAAGCCCGCAAGCTCGAGGATGCCGAGCGCGGACGAGAAGTCCGCGAGACGGTCGCCCGAGAGCATCGCGACCTGCCACTGATGATCGCTGTGGCCGTCGTGAACGCCACCGATCCCGAGATTCGCGAAGAGGACTACGCGGCGGCGATGATGGCCGTACAGAACATGGCGCTCGCCGCGGTAGAGCTGGGACTTGGCAGCCACATCAAGACCGGCGGCGTGATGTCGGACCCCGCGGCGCGAGCGGCCGCGGGGGTCGCGGACAACGAGCGAATCGTCGCGATCGTGAATGTCGGCGTGCCGCTCGATGTTCCTCCGACGAAGCCCCGAGAACCGGCGGCGCGCTTCACGACCTGGGTCCCGTAAGAGCCCTGGCGTCGAGCTCGCATCCTTGTGCGGGCTTAACACGAAAACCGAGTTGATGCATTCCGCGCGGTCTCTGACGTGCATTGGCGCAGAATCGGATGATCACGCGCAGCTCCAGAAATCGTACGAGTCGTCGCGCCGGCACGTGGGCAGCGACTTGGGTCACGATGCTCGCGGCCTGTGCACCGCCGACCCCGCGCATCGATGGTGTGACCGGTGCGCCGGCCGGCCCCGCAACACCGTGGCCCGTGCCGCAAGCGGTACGTACGCCATCGCCCCCGGCAGCGCCCCCCGCGGCGCCCGCGGTCACCGCGGCGCTCCGGCGTGACTCGGCAGCCGTCGGCGGCGAGCTGCAGCTGTCGATGGCTGACGTCCTGGATCTGGCACTGCATAACAACCCCGCGACCCGCCAGTCGTGGGCGACCGCGCGGACCGCCGCGGATCAGTATGGCTCGGCGCGCGGCGCGCTGTTTCCCTCCATCAATGCCAACGTGAACGCTGCTCGAACGGGGGCGATCGGAAATGGCAGCGCCATAACAGGGCTGACCGGGACCGGGCTCGACACCGGTCAGACGCGCGGACTGACTGGGGGCACAACTTCGACCTCGCGTTTTCTGTTCACGCCGTCATTGTCACTGAACTACCTCCTCCTCGACGTGGGCGGGCGCGCCGGAACGATCGAAGCGGCAAGACAACGCGCGATCTCGTTCGACCTCACGCACAACATGACGATCGAGGATGTCGCGCTCGAGACCGAGTCGGCGTTGTTCTCATTTCTGGCGACGCGCGCGCTTCGCGACGCACAGCTCATCGCCGTGGAAGAAGCACAGGCCGACACCGCTGCGTCGGAAGCGCGCATGCGCGCCGGCGTCGCGAACCTTGAAGAGGTACTTCAGACGAGGACGGCACTCGCGCAGGCGCGGCTGCAGCTTGCCACGATCCAGGGCAACCTTGTCGCGTCGCGCGGCAATCTCGCCTCCGCGATGGGCCTCCCTGCAAATGCGCGCTTCGAGATTCCGGCTATCGCAGCATGCGATTCCGTCGCGCGCGTCTCGGCCTCCGTCGACACGATCATCAACCGGGCGATCACGCAGCGACCCGACCTCGCGGAGGCGCGAGCGGACGCCGAGGCCCTGGCGGCTGAAATTCGCATCGCGCGATCGGCCGGGTTTCCCGCGCTGACGTTGTCGTCCTCGGCGAGTGTGCCGCAGCAACTGCAAGGGGGCATCGGCAGTACGACGGCGCGCAGCTACTCGCTCGTGCTCGGATTGCAGATTCCGATCTTCAACGGCTTCTCACGGCAGTACGACGTGCGCGCGGCACGGGACGCCTATCAAGCAGGACTGGCACGAGTGCAATCGACGGCACAGTTGATCACGGTCCAGGTATTCGCGTCGTACGCCACGCTGCAGGCTTCGGTGGATCGAGTCAACGCGGCAGATGATCTCTTGCGGTCGGCGCAGCAGGCGTCGGATGTCGCGCTGGGACGCTACCGCGAGGGCGTCGGCACAATTGTGGACGTGCTACTGGCGCGCAGTGCTTTGGCCTCGGCGCGTGCCTCGGACATTCAGGCGCAGTGGGAGTGGCGGACCGCGCTGGCTCAACTCGCGCACGACGCCGGTGCACTCGAGCTCAACGGGCGGGCGGACATTCCGCTCGGCGCCACACCTATCCGGCGATGAGTGTTATGCGGACGAATTGGCTGTGCGCGGTCGCGGCACTGGCATCCGTTGTCGCGTGCGGCGGCTCTTCCCAAGGACGCAAAGGCAATCAGAGTACGCCGGTTCGCGTCGCGACGGCGAGGCTGATCGATGCCCCGGTGAACATTGAGGCGAGCGGCGTCGTCGAACCGATGGAATCGGTCGCGGTGACGGCGCAGGTGGGTGGTTCGCTGCTCGACGTCGCGTTCAAGGAAGGAGACATCGTCCGCAAGGGACAGGTCCTCTTCCATATCGATCCGCGGCCGCTACGCGCGGCGCTGGATCAGGTGCGCGCGACGCTGGCGCGCGACCAGGCACAGGCCGAGGCGGGACGTCGTGACGACGAACGCTACCAAAGTCTCGCCGACAAGGGATACGTCAGCCGGTCGCAGGCAGATCAGACCCACGCGACCGCGGTCGCCCAAGCCGCCACTGTCGCTGCCGATCGCGCGGCACTTCGCGCCGCCGAAGTGAATCTCGGGTTCACGACGATTCGTTCTCCGATTGCCGGGAGAACGGGAAGTCTCCTCGTCCGGCCCGGGAACAATGTGACTCCCGGAAATACCGCGCTGGTGGTGATCAATCAGATCAGCCCCGTGCTCGTGAGGTTTCCAGTTCTGTCACAGGACTTCAGCCCGCTACAACGAGCAGTCGCGTCACACCCGGTCGCTGTCCGAGCCACGTCGGGCGACAGCACTCCATCCAACGAGCTCGGTCGCCTGGACTTTCTCGATAACGCGATTGATTCGCTGACAGGAACGGTTACCGGCAAGGCGCGATTCGACAACGCCGACCGGCGGCTCTGGCCGGGTCAGCTCGTGTTCCTGACGCTCGAGGTTTCGGTGGAACGCGGTGTTCTCGCGGTCCCCACAGATGCCGTTCAGACCGGACAGACAGGCTCGTTCGTGTACGTGGTCGATGCAAAGAACACGGCGCAAACTCGGAACGTTCAGACGGGTCTGCAGGTAGGCGATCTCACCGTCATTCCAAAGGGTTTGTCGCCCGGTGAGCGGGTTGTCACGGATGGACAGTCGCGTCTCAATCCGGGCGCACGCGTGGCGATCATCACCACCGGCGGCGACACGGCCGCCGCCTCGCTCGGCAGCAACGCTGGGCAGAACACTGGGAACGTCGCGGGCGGCGAAGTGGCGACGGGCGAACGTGGTCGAGCGGGCGGGACGGGCAATCCCGGAAGCGCAGCGCCGGCGTCGACACCAAACGGTCGCGTGACAGGAACGAACGCAAGCGGCGTCGCGCAGCCGAATTTGCCTCCGCCAGTTCGTGGCTCGTCGAGTGGCGCGGCAGCGACGACGCCGGTCACCGGAGCGGCGACGTCGGCCGGCACGGCAACGCCGAACACAACACGGAGCTCTACGCCGAGCACCGCACCCGTGGCCACACCGGGCACCACGCCCGCCACCCGACGACCGCCGACCACGCCGACTCCGACGGGCACGGGCCGTCCATGAGCTTCAGCGGGCTGTTCATTCGGCGGCCGGTGATGACCATCCTGCTGATGGTCGGAATCCTCGTGTTCGGCATCGAGACATATCGCAATTTGCCGATCAGCGACCTGCCGAGCGTCGATTATCCGACGATCACGGTGAGCGCTTCGCTCGCCGGGGCAAGCCCGTCGACGATGGCGGCGGCTGTCGCGACACCACTCGAGAAGCAGTTCTCGGCGATCGCCGGCATCGACAACATGACGTCGACCTCCACGCTCGGCTCATCGTCGATCACGCTGCAATTCTCGCTCGACCGCAGTATCGACGCGGCCGCGCAGGACGTGCAGGCCGCGATCGCCAAGACGCTGCGCCAGCTCCCGCAGGGGATCAACCCGCCCTCGTACAGCAAGTCGAACCCGGCTGCCGCGCCGATTCTCTTCTTCGCGCTGACGTCGCCGACGCTCTCGATGCCGGCGCTCGATGAAGTCGGTGAGACGATGATCGCGCAGCGGTTGTCGATGGTCGATGGCGTGGCGCAGGTGCAGGTGTTCGGCTCGGCGAAGTACGCGGTCCGCGTGCAGCTCGACCCGACCGCGCTCGCCTATCGCAAGATCGGCATCGATGAAGTCGCGACGGCGATCAACGAACAGAGCGTCAGTCAGCCGACCGGCGTGTTGTGGGGTCCGAGTACCGCGTACACGCTTCTGGCGAGCGGGCAGTTGCAAGACGCGGCGGAGTTCCGCGCGTTGTCGGTCACGTTCCGCAATGGCGCCGCGGTGCAGCTCGGCGCGCTCGGCCGGGTGATCGACGACGTCGAGAACAATCGCAATGCGAGCTGGTACAATGGCGTCCGCGCCGTCGTGCTCGCGGTACAACGTCAGCCGGGCACGAACACCGTCGCCGTTGCGAATGCGGTCCACGCCGAGCTGAACTCGATGCGCGCCGAGATTCCCGGTGGCGTCAAAGTCGAGACGCTGTTCGACCGATCGGTCGGCATCGATGAGGCAGTGAGTGACGTGAAACGGACGCTCGTCCTGACGCTGTTCCTCGTCGTCGTCGTGATCTTCCTCTTCCTCCGCAACGTGTGGGCGACGGTGATTCCCAGCCTCGCCCTGCCCCTCTCGGTGATCGGCACGTTTCCGGTGATGTACATCCTCGGCTACAGCCTCGACACGCTGTCGCTGATGGCGCTCACGCTCGCCGTCGGCTTTGTCGTCGACGACGCGATCGTGATGCTGGAGAACATCGTGCGCCACCTGGAGATGGGGAAGCCGCCGCTCGAAGCGGCGATCGACGGTGCGGCCGAGGTGGGATTCACCATCATCTCGATGACGATCTCTTTGACGGCGGTCTTCATTCCGCTGCTCTTTCTCGGCGGCATCATTGGCCGGCTGTTTCGCGAGTTCGCCGTAGTGATCGCGACGGCGATCCTCGTCTCGGGAGTCGTGTCACTCACCTTCACACCGATGCTGTCGAGCCGGTTCTTGCGACCAGAGAAGGAGCGGGCGCACGGACGGTTGTACGAGCGGACGGAGGAGGCGTACGATTGGCTGCTCGCCCGATATAGAACGTCGCTCGACTGGACGATGCGCCACCGCGGAGTCTCGATGGTGTTTTCGCTCATCGTGCTCGTTCTGACCGGCGTGTTGTTCAAGCTCGTGCCGACGGGCTTCATCCCGAACCAGGACACGGGACAGATCAACGTGACGACCGAGGCGGCGCAGGGTACTTCGTTCGAGAGCATGGTGCGCCGCCAGCAGCAGGTGGCCAATATCGTTCGGCGCGACACCAACATCGCGGCAATGATGTCGAGCGTCGGCAGTGGCGGCTCAGCCGCATCGAACAATGGCCGGCTTCAACTCACGCTCAAGCCGCGCGGACAAAGGCTCGGGGCCGACGAGATCGTGAACGAGCTTCGAGGCAAGCTGTCACGCGTCCCGGGCATCGCCGCGTACTCGTCGGTACCTCCGGCGATCCAGATCGGCGGCCGCCGGTCGAAGAGTCAGTATCAATTCACGCTGCAAGCGTCCGACATCAGCGTGTTGTATCCCGCCGCGCAAAAGCTGCTCGACGCCGCTCGGGGCGACGACCGGTTCCAGGACGTGACGAGCGACATGCAGAACAACAATCCCGAGGTGCACGTCGACATCAACCGAGTTCGGGCGGCAGCGCTCGGCGTCACGGCGGCACAAGTCGAGACGTCGCTCTACGACGCGTATGGCTCGCGCCAGGTCGGACTGATCTACACGCCGAGCAACGAGTATTCGGTGATCATCGAGCTGATGCCGCAATATCAACAGGATTTGTCCGCGCTTCAGTTGCTGTTCGTTCGGTCGGCGGCGGGCACTCTCGTCCCACTCAGGTCGATCGCCACGCTCAGCAAGTCGGCGGGGCCGGTGTCGGTAAACCACTCGGGGCAGATGCCGTCGGTCACCATCTCGTTCAACTTGCCGGCGAGCGTATCGCTCGGCGAAGCCACCGCCGAGATGGAGCGCCTCGCCACCCAGACCCTCCCGAGCGGCATTACGACCAACTTTTCTGGAACCGCACAGGTCTTTCAGTCGACGCAGTCCGGTCTGCTGGTGCTCGTGGTATTGGCCGTGTTCGTGATCTACGTGGTACTTGGCGTCCTCTACGAGAGCTTCGTGCACCCGCTCACCATTCTCTCGGGACTGCCGTTCGCCGCGTTCGGTGCCCTGCTGGCGCTCTGGATCTTTCATGTCGAGCTGAGCGTGTTCGCGTTCGTCGGCATCATTTTGCTGATCGGCATCGTGAAGAAGAACGCGATCATGATGGTGGACTTCGCCCTCGACGCGGAGCATCGCGGCAACACGAACGCGGAAGCGGCGATCGTCGAGGCGGCCCATGTGCGGTTCAGGCCGATCATGATGACCACTGTCGCGGCGCTCGTCGGCACGCTCCCGGTCGCGCTGGCGAGTGGCATGGGCTCGGAGACGCGGCGACCGCTTGGCATCGCCGTGGTCGGCGGGCTCGCGTTCTCACAGCTCGTGACGCTGTACATCACGCCGGTCATCTACACGTATCTCGATCCGTGGAACAAGAAGATCGAGCGTCGCCTCGCGCGCGACAAAAAGCGACAAGCCTCGACGCCCGGGACGGTCGTCGCCGAGCCATTGCACTGAGGCGTCCGCCTCGCCGAGGAGGCATGGCTCCTGCTGCGTGTCGCGTCCCTTCGCACAGAAGCAGGCATGGCTACGCAGGTCGCAGAGACTCGGACCTACCAACGCCTCGCTGACGACGACCGCGGGACGGATGGTCGCGTGTAGCTGGTGACGCGCTCGATCTCGCTTTACTCGGTGTCGCGCTCGCCAATCCGGATAACGATCGCGGCCGCACTTTATTCGCGACCGCAAACGTCCTCGCCGTGACTGCGCTGGACGTCATGGCAGCCAAGACGTTGTCGATGCAGCCGGAGACGCGTCGAGTGGGACGCAGTCATCACCGGCGAGCACGAGAATGATTTCATCTCCTGGCGCTCGGTCGAAGGGTCCGATGTGCAGAACGCCGGAACGGTTCGTTTCATGGAAGCGCCTGACGGACTGGGCACCGAAGTACGAGTCGACATGGAGTACGAGCCGCCGTTCGGAAAGCTGGGATCGAAGTTGGCGATGATGTTCCGCGAGGAGCCGGGCCAGCAGGTGCAGGACGACTTGCGCCACTTCAAGGAGGTCATGGAGACGGGCGAAGTACTCGTCTCAGACGCGACGAAGCAGCGCGCGGGCCGCATCCGGCACGCCCCGACAACAAACCCGTAACGCTCTGAGTGGAGGCGCCGCGATGAAAGCAACGTGCTGGATGGGCCGCCAGAAGATGGAAGTCGCCGACGTGCCAGACCCGCGGATCCTCAACCGACAGGTCTGCATCGTGAAGGTGACTTCGACGGCCATTTGTGGATCGGATCTTCTGCCACGTGCACCGCTACCTGCGCCCGTTGCTCGAGCACATTCAATCAGGGGCGATCGATCCCACCTTCGTCATCACGCACCGTCTGCCACTGTCCGGCGGCGAGGGGCTATGAGATGTTCAACAACAAGGAAGACAACTGTGAGAAGGTGGTGCTGCGGACGGCGTTACGTCATTTTTGAGGGGTGAGAATTCGACTCGGCCTTCTTGCCCAACTCGTTCCGTGGTGCCTCGGCGCACAGGCACCGGCGCGCGTCATCGTTCAGGTTCGCGACACGGCGCGCGCGCCGGTGCCCGGAGCGGAGGTCGTCGTGGTGCACGGACTGAGCGACGTGCGCGCCGTCGGGACGACGGATGACCGGGGGCGCGTCATGCTCCCGCTGTCCGACCCGTCGACGCACGCCGAATTCGGCTTGATCGTCCGGAAGATCGGCTTCATTCGAGCCGATCGCTTGTTTCGTGGCAACCGGGACTCGATCGCGTTCGACATCGTGCTGCAGCCGGTGGTGCGGGCATTGGAGACCGTCGTTGTAACGGCGGAGCAGGATCTCCGGCGCAAGAGCTATCACATTGACGCGGACGACATCGAGAAGAGCTCGGCCCTCCTGCTCGATGCGACGGACATTCTCGCCAAGATCAAGCCGGACATGATTTGTGGGCGCAACTGCAGCCCGATGGCGTCGACGCAGGTGAAGAGCACCTATCGCAAGTGCCCGACACTCGCCTTCGCGCCGCCGCGACTCCGGTGTCCCGAGGACGACAAACCGCCGTCGATCGAGACGAATGTGTGGGTGAATGGCCGGCGCATTCGACTCATGCCGCCCGATGCGATGGCCGTCGCGCGACAGCATGGTGTGCTCGTCGGATTATCTCCCGGCTCGATGACCGTGCTGAGCGAAATCAAGCCGGAGCACATCGCCGAGATGACGTACGTCGATGATACGGACAACTCGGTCGGCTTGATCGGAAGCAACGGCGGACTGTTCGTCGTGCTCAAGCCGAACGTCGTCTACGAACCCGGCCACGATTCATTCGTCGTGGAGGCGCCGCCGGAAACACCGAAGCCGGTCGCGCCCGCCGCGTACCGGCTTCGAATCCTCGGTATTTTCGATGGCGACACAGGCGAACCGATCGAGGGGGCATTCGTCACCGACGTGACGACGGGAACGCGTGCCCGCACCACCGTCACCGGAACGGTGAGTCTTGCATTTCTTCCCGAAGGCGGCACGCCGCTTCGCATCACCAAAGCCGGCTACGACGATCTGACGATCGGCGTCGAGATAACGCCGGAAAAGGTCGCTCCGATTACGCTCGTGATGGAGAAGCAGCGGCCGGCTCGGCCGCCACGTTAGGCGGGCTACAATGCTGCGTCAGTTGCTCGCGGCGAGCCAGGGATCGCGCGACATCCAGTTCTGGTCGGGTGCGAACAAATAGACCATCGCGCCGTCGGCAAGCTTTGGCAGGAGCTCCCGCGCGCGCGCCGGCTCCATTGCCGGACAACCCTGGCTACGGCCTGCTTTGTCGGCCGTGACGTACGGCGCTCCGTGCGCGACGACGCCACGCGCGAATGCGTTGTCATTGAAGCCGGTGGATACACCCTGCAACCGCAGACCAACCGACGAGTAGGTTCGTCCGGCGGTGTGTCCCGTAAACGCGTACAAGGCCTTGGTGACATAAAGGCCGAGCGAGGTCGCGGCGCTCCCGAAGGCATTCGAGAAGCGCGTCGGCAGGCCATACTGCGAGGTCGATGAACCGCGCCCGTGCGCAACCGTGAACGGACCTTCGACGACCTTGAGCGAACTCATATTGAGCACGTAGCCTCGCGGCGTCGTGCTCGGGAGCCCGTAGTCGACGAAGTAGAGGAGCGGCTTCTTGATCTCATCCGGATGCGCGGTCTTGAAGGCGAAGTAGCTCTTCACCGCCGATTCGAGCGACTTTGGACTGCTCAGCGAATGCACCATCGACGCGAACGCGGTGAGCGCGCGGCTCGCCGGGTTCGCGGCGATCGCGGAATCGGGTACGGTCGTCGTGTCGACGGCCGCGGTCGTCGCCGGCGGTGGCGCGACAACGGGCTGCCGTTCGGGAACGCGCAAACTGGCACCGGCGAACAGCACGGCGGCTGCGCCAATGAGCGTAGTCTCGAGGAGTCGTTGTGAGGGCATCATCGCCTACTACTCTAAAGGTGGGAACGGCTTGCGGCTACGGTAGTTAGACGCCTTTCAACGCGCGATGTTAGGAAGCGAGCCCAGGCGCGGGAAGGGCGCCATTGACCAGGAACGCCTGTCGCGCGAACGAAAACGTTTCGCGGGCCCACGACGCGAAATCGTGTCTAGCGAGCTCGACATGCGAGCGCGATGCGGCACAATGCCAAGTCTCGAAGCCGCGCGGTTTAGAGTTTCCGAATACCGACGGGTCGATGACTCCGACGTTTATGCCGCCGTGGTCTCGCGCCGATGGGAACCGGAAGAGCTCGACCGCGGCATCGCGCATCGCCGAGCCCAGCGGTTGGGTCGCGTCGTATTTCGTCGGCGATGCGATCGTTCGTCTGTAGGCATCGAACGGCGGCATCGTGAGATCGATCCCGCACGATGAACGGGCGCGCACCGAAAACGCAGTGAGCTGCGTTTCAACGAGCTCGAGCGCGGCACTCGTTCCCTCGAGGAAGAGCAATCTGTAATACGCGACCTCGGCGAACGCGGCCCGGCGCGTTTCCGAGCCGTACCAGATGCCACGTTCGTGACGACGTCCGAAGCGCGACCCGTGACGCAGCGGCGGATACCGAAATGGTGTGGCCAGCAGGTAGTGGAGACGCGGCGGCGCCGCCGTCGTGTACGGCGGCTTGGCGCGGTCGATCAGCTCCTCGAGGAGGATCTGTTCTTCCGCGGAGTCGACGAGCTTCCGCGTCGACACCTGATGCTGCGCCTCGACGACCCGCCAGGGCGAGACGCCGAGCGGTCTGATTCTAGAGGCGCCCGCGCATCGCGTCCAAATACTGGACGACATCAACGAGTCCTTCGACGGTGCGAATGCGCTCGGCGGGGACGCCGGCGAGGTGGGCATTCTCGGAATGGAGCCAGGCGCGTGCCTTGGCGTCGTCGCCGCCGACAAGCGCGTCGAGACTCCGATAGAGGCGGAGGAAAAGAAGCGCGAGCTCGCCCTCCTTGGTGTCCGGGTCGAGACCGCGGCCGTGCTGCAACCGTGAGACGGATGCTTCGCTCGAGCCGATGATGGCGGCGAGCTGTCGATTGCGGATTCCGATCCGGCCGGCGGCCGAGAGGAGGGCTTTGGCCAAGACTGGCGCGGGCTCGGGTGCGCGGCGCGCGGACGGCCGGATCGGGGTTGTCATCATCTGAAAGTATTGTACGAATTTCTTTCAGATGCAAGAGGACGGCGGTTTAGCTATTTGGCCCCCTTTGAGTGCACGGCGAAGTAGGCACCCTGTGGATCGGTCAACACGGCGACGCGATCGCCGCCAGGGACTTCCATCGGTCCAACGACGGCCGTTGCACCCAAGGCTGTGGCGCGACTCGCCGCGGCGTCGGCGCTGTCGGCGACCTGGATGTAATGCAACCAATACGTCCCCGGCGCTTCGGGCGGCTTCGTCATCATGCCGCCGTAGGTGAATCGATCGCGGCCGTACATGTGATAGACGCCCATCGGTCCCATATCGAACTCGCCCTGCTTCACCCAGCCGAAGAGCTCTTCATAGAACCGGATGGCGGCCTGCTGATCGGCGGTCGTCAGCTCATGCCACGAGAACGTCCGCGCCGGCGGATCTTCTTCGGGACCGAGCGGCATAGCGCTCGTGATGATCGCGAACACACCTCCCTGGGGATCCTGAAGCACCGCGAAGCGTCCGACGTCCGGAACGTCCTGAACGGGCATGAGCGCCTTACCGCCAAGCTTTTGCGCCAGTGCGATCGTTTCGTCGACGTCGGGAACCTCGACGTACGCAAGCCAGTTCGGCGGCGCACCCATCGCCTCTGCATCAGCGGGAAGCTTCATGACGCCGCCGACCGGCGTCTCACCGGCCATCCACATGGTGTAGTCGCCCGACATCGACCCTTGGAACTTTTGGGTTCCCCAACCGATGACCTTCGTGTAGAAGTCCTGCGCCGCTGCCGGGTCTTTCGTCAGCAGCTCGTGCCAGACGAATCGTCCTTTCGTGCTGGTGGAGGTCGCGGTTGTCGCCATGGATGCCTCCGGAATGTCCGGGATGGTGAAAGGGGCAGTCAACATGGGAGGACAGTTCGCGGCGGGCAATGGGCTTTGCAAAACCGTTGCAAAAGGGGCGGCGGGCGGCGGGCGATCTTCGTTAGGCCGATAGGCTCCGATAGAGGCTGAACAACATCTTGCTTAGTCGATCCAGCTCAGGCAAAAGCAGCGCGATCTCTTCTGAGCTGAGAAACCCGAGGGCGACGGCGACAGCGATCTGCGCATCTACTTCCGCCACTGAGCCGCGAGCGACTGACACAAATCGTCGGGACTCACCAGACCCTAGGCGGCTGTGGCCCTCAGCGACGTTGGAAGGAATCGAAACCGCAGCGCGGCGCACCTGCGCGGTAAGACCAAATTTTCTTCGGCCGGAAGGGTCTTCGTGATCCTGTAGATCTCGAGCACGACTTGTATGCCGAGTTTCCACACGTCCAAATCCCTGTGGGACTCGATGCGAGCATGCGCCGATTTAGTCATACGCCACGATAGCCGTTGCACGTCATGTCGACGTCATTCGCCCGCCGCCCGCCGCCCCTATTGCATTCCCATACGAGAAGCGTTACCCCTATTGGGACGCCATAGGAGACCGCCGTGGGAGAGAAGCTCGACGTCTGGCAAGGAACGTTGGCGCTGATGGTCTTGCGCACGCTCGAAGTCCTTGGACCGGTGCACGGGTATGGAATCGCACGACGGATCGAAGAAACGAGCAAGCAGCGGATCGCGCTCAACTACGGCACCCTCTACCCGGCGCTCATCAAGCTCGAGCAGGAAGGATTCATCAAAGGCGCGTGGGCGGCGTCGGAGAACAACCGGCGGGCCAAGTACTACACGATTACCGCGGCGGGGCGGAAGCAGCTGGCGCGCGAGACGCGCGAGTGGCAGCAGACGGCTGATCTAATGGCCGCATTCTTCGCGCTACGACCGGAGGCGACATGACGGTCCTTCGTCGCTGGATTGCGCGTATCACCGCGTTTGTCCACGGCCTTGCCGGATCGAGCCGAGCGGACGATGAGACGCGCGAAGAGATGGCCGCGCACCTCGCGATGCACATCGACGAAAACCTTCGGCGCGGCATGTCGCCGGACGAGGCACGGCGCACGGCGCTGCTCTCCACCGGCGGGATGACGGCAGCCGCGGAATCAGTGCGTGAGCAACGTGGGATTCCGCTCATCGAGAGCGTGATGGGGGATATCCGCTACGCCGCGCGAGCGCTTGCGGCGAAACCCAGCTATTCGATCGCGGTGATTTTGACGCTTGCCTTGGGGATCGGCGCCAACAGCGCCATGTTCACGATCGTCGACGCCGTGGTGATGCGTCCTCTTCCATATCCGGATCCCGACCGGATCGTCTCGATCTCGACCAGTTCGAAAGGTGAGGACCACGGCGTCGTGGACGACGTGAACTACGCGGCGTGGCGCGACAACGCGCGGAGCGTAACGCTCACCGTATCCTCCGGTACCGACGGCGTGTTCACGACCGAGGCGGGGCCGCGACAACTTCCCGGAATGATGGCGAGCACGACGTATTTTTCCGTCTACGGCGTCCGCCCAATCATGGGAAGAACGTTCACAGCCGAAGAAGATCGCCGCGGCGGGCCGAACGTGGTCATCCTGCACGAGGGTCTTTGGCGTGGACAGTTTGGCGGGGACAAGTCCATCCTCGGAAGCACGGTCACGATCGACGGCGAGCCGCACACGGTCATCGGAGTACTGCCCGCGTGGTTCACGACGACCAGGCACGCGCAGTATTGGGTGCCATATCGCATGCGCGAGCCCGCTGCTCCCGGCGCGCTCACCCGAACCAATCCCAACGTCGCGACCTTCTATCATTTCGCCTACGGCCGCTTGCGCGACGGCGCGACAGTCGAGAGTGCGCGTGCCGAGCTGGCGACGATCACCAAGCGCGTCGAGGTCACGCGCGATGCTGACTGGCGAGGCCTCACACCCGTCGTGATGACGCTGCGCGACCGACGCTTCGGCGATCGGCGCAAGCCTCTTCTCCTGCTCTTCTCGGCCGTCGGGATCTTGTTGACGGTTGCCTGCGCCAACCTTGCCAACCTGTCGCTGGCACGAGCCGCCGGACGTCGACGGGAGATGGCTGTGCGCCTGGCCTTGGGATCCGGACGTTGGCGACTCGCCCGCGCTCTTCTCTGCGAGAGCACGCTGCTGGCGTCGTGTGGCGCGGCACTCGGGCTCGTGCTTGCAAAGGTATCGATCGGCTACATCGTTCATCTCAGCCCCACTTCGGTCGGCAAGGTCGAAGACATCGGCCTCAACTCGACGGTATGGCTCTTCACGTTCGCCGTGGCGCTGCTGACGGGGCTTGCCTTCGGCATCGCGCCGGCTGTCGCGGCAGCCCGCGGCGACGTCAACACGCTGCTCGCGTCGGGCGGTCCGCGCAGCACCAGGAACCGGCTCCAGCACGCGACACAACGTTTCCTCGTCGTGGCTCAGCTGGCGACCGCGCTCGTGCTTCTGACCGCGGCTGGTCTTGTCACCAGAACCTTAATGAGAGTTTCATCGATCGACCCGGGGTTCCGCGCGGAGCACCTCGCCGCGATTACGCTCGATCTCCCCCGATCGCGCTACACCCCCGCGCGTGCGATGCCCCTCTTCGACGCGCTCCTCGCGCGCGTTCGCGCCTTACCGGGTGTGACGGACGCAACGTTCGTTCACGGAACTCCGCTCGGCGGAATGGCGTTCGCCTACACGACCACCGACAGCGCGGGCCACAAGTCGCCGCGGATCGACGTCGTCGAAGCGGGAAGCGATTACTTCCGCGTCATCGGCGCTACGCTGCTCGACGGCCGTGGGTTCGACAGCACCGACCGCGCCGGGAGCGAGCGGGTCATCGTCCTGAACGAGATGCTCGCCCACCACCTCTTTCCCGCCGGCAAAGCGACCGGTCGCACGATGCCATTTGACGGGAACATCGTTCGAGTGGTCGGTGTCGTGAAGAATGTGTTGCAGCGCGATCTCGAGATGGCCCCGTCACTGGTCGCCTACGCACCGCTAGGTCAGTCGGCGGCCAGCCCATATACCACGCTGATGATCCGCACGGCTGGGCCGCCGAGCGCGGTCGGGCCGTCGATCACGCAAGCGCTGCAGTCGCTCGATCCAGCACTCGCCGCGCCGGCGATGAAGCCGATGACCGACATCGTCGCCGAGGCGATTGCGCCGCGACAATTCACGTTCGTCTTGCTCGGATCGTTCGCGGCGCTGGCCGCTGTGCTGGCGGTGCTCGGGCTCTACGGCGTACTGGCCAATCTCGTGGCCGACCGCACGCGCGAGATCGGAATTCGCGTCGCGCTCGGCGCCGATCCGCGTCGTGTCACTGGGCTGGTCCTTGGCCAGGGTGCCTCGCTCGCCATCGTCGGCGTGCTACTGGGGCTCGGCGGGTCCGTCGTCGCGGTGCGCGCGGTGCGATCGCTGGTGTACGGTATGAGCGTCTATGATCCGTGGACGTTCGCGACCGGCGCGACCGTGCTGATCCTCGTCTCGCTCGCCGCGTCGTACCTGCCGGCGCGGCGCGCGAGCCGGGTAGACCCGATCATCGCGCTCCGCGCCGAGTGACGTCGTGGTGGATCGTTAGCTGCGCCAGTGTACGCGGACATCCGGGCGAAACGGGCGCGCGACCTCGCGGGTGATGTGAGCGCCGGACACGCGCAGTTGTTTCAGGCGCGGCAATCGCGCCAGTAGTCCGACACCGGCGTTCGTGAGATTATGGCACACATCGAAGGTGATTCTCTCCAGAGAATCCATCGTCGCGAGTAGCTCGGGCGTGCGATCGGTTATCGTCGTGTAGCTATTGAAATAGTATTTAAGTGTTCTCAAGGACGTGATCTGCTCCGTGGCCGCATCCGTCGTATCGCGACAGTACATCAAGACAAGCGACTCGAGATGCTCGCACTTTCCGATGTGGCGGTATCCGGCGTCGGGGATGTCCATCGGCATCAGCTCGACGAGCGACGGGAAGGCCGGAAGCGTGGCGATCGCCGAGTCGTCGACGTTGAGGCAGCTCACGGAGAGCCCGTGAAGCCGCGGCATGTTCGCCAGCGCCCGAAAACCGCGGCTCCGCAAATTGTGGCAGCGCCGTCCCCAGATGCGCTCGATCGTTTGCGATTGGCCGAGCGCGACGAACCCGTCGTCGCCGGCGACGGTATCCTGGATGCCGAGGAATCGTAGCGCCGGCATCCGCGCGATGTACGGCATCCAGTCGTCCTTCGCGTCCACGCCGAGCCAGGTCAGATTCGGCAGTGAGACGAGCGGCTCGAGTGCCGCCGCGGTAATTGTAAGATTGCTGTCGTCGAGATCGAGGCCGGCGAGTCCGTCGAGGCCCCGCATCTGTTGCATGCCGCGATCGGTAAACGGTCCACGGAGAGTGAGGTGATTGGGCTGGGAGTCATAGCTCGTCAGTCCACTCTTGAACTCGCCGCCCTGCCACGATTTGAACGCCGGGATTTCGTGCAGCAACGGGATGCCCGCATCGCTGACGCCGACACCAGTCGTGAGATGCGTGAGCGCCCGTTTGCCCGCGAGGGCAGCGATGGCGCGGTCGCCGGTACGCGTCCATCCGAGATCAAGTCGCGTGAGGGCGTGGCAGTGCGCGAGCTCGCGCGCGCCGACGTCGGTGATCGCGGTCCCGGCGAGCGAAAGGTTCTCGAGCGCCGGCAGCTGTCGTAGAACATCGAGGCCGCGATCGGTGATCGACGTTCCGCCCAAGCTGAGCCGCTTGAGGCGCGACATCCCGGCGAGCATCCGCAGTCCGTCGTCGGTCACGTTGCGCGACCCATTGAGATGCAAGCCAACGATGCCGTCGATGCGCGCGATGTCGCGAAGGATCTCGTCGGTCATCTGGCCCATCGCGCCGAGCTGCGCCGGCGCGTTCGCGGCGAGCAGCGCGACGATCTCGTCCCAGTCGCGCGACGTCGCGATCGGCGCCGACTCCGCTTCCGGCGACGCGTCGGCGGCGAAGACACCGACGGGCTTGGCGGCGAGCCGCCGACGCGTCGCCGGAAGCGTTTTGGTGTAGTCGCTGAGTGCTCGCCAGTCGGCGAAGCCGTGCTCGAGGGCGACGAGATGACGAGCGTCGTCGAGTGTGATCTCTACGTCGTCGACGTCACCAGCGGGACGCTTGCCGAGATCCAGTTGGACGTAGCGTCGCATCGCGGGCCAAGCGCGTCTGTGCCAGGTGTGGCGATAGTGCCGTTCCATCGCGTCCGGCGTGCCCGTCCGATATGCCTCGAGAAGCGCGTCGGCTTTCGTTTCATACAACGCCAGCGCGCGTCGACCTTCGTCGTTGCGCGCTGCGACGGCGTCTTTCAGCGCGGACCAGCCGGAAAAGCCGTGTTCACGGGCGAGTGCGTGCTGGACATCGCGAAGCGACGCGTCGGCGGGCGGGGATTTCTCGCCCCACGCCTGCTCGAATCGCGCGCGGGCCGCGGGATTCCCTGACTGGAGCGCGTCGAGCCACCGTTTCGCTTCCTTCTTGAGGCTCTCGAGGTTCCGGCGGACTTGGGGTACGGGGTCGTCGTTCGTCATACCTTCCTCCATGACGCCTGGTGTCCGCTGAGCACAGGCAGGAGAAAGGGAGAACGCGACGTCCCTTCGCTGCGATTTGGGTGGGAAGATTCCCTTGCCGCGGACAGGAGGCGCCCCAAGGCGCGCTACTCGAATTGTCGATGCGGAGGCCGAGGGGGTCAAGGGCGGGCGACGGGCGACGGGCGACGGGCGACGGGCGACGGGCGACGGGCGACGGGCGACGGGCGACGCAAACCGG
>JAICJQ010000045.1 GCA_025928335.1 Gemmatimonadaceae bacterium | reverse complement strand
GGTATCTGTCGGTAATTCGATGCATCTGTCGAGTACAGAGCTCGGTCACCTGAGGTGAATCGGACTTCACCGCGGACGGTCGAACGCAAGCGTCGTTCGAGTGCCGAGACGTCGAGGTCGAGTGAACGAAAGCCGACGGCATCGGGACGCGGCGGAGTCGGCGGAGGCGCCTGGTGGTTTCTTGACGCCCGGCGCACCGACGGCATCAGCGGAATTCTGGTCTTGTCGTTCATGCGCACTCGTACCGCAACGCGTCCGCTTCCTTGAACTCGATCCCGAGGCCGGGGCGACACAAGTCCGGATGCAGGGCCCCGTCTTTCGGAACGAGAGCGCCGTCGAAAAGCATCTGCTCGATCCTGACATGGTCGTAAAAGAACTCGACGTGCCGCACGCGCTTGGCGGCGCATGCCACGTGCGCGTGGAGAGACGGAGCGCAATGAGTGGACAATGGCGTCATCGTCGCGTCGCATAGACCGTCGACAACGAGCAACCCGGTGATCCCTTCGCACCGGGACGCGTCGGCTTGAAGCACGTCGACTGCACCGGCGCGTACGATGGACGCGAACGTGCTCGGCGCGTAGCCATACTCGCCGACGGAGATCTCCATTCCCGGCGGCCCGTGCTCGCGGACGAAGCGCAGTCCGCGAAGATCGCGATGATAGACCGGCTCCTCGAACCACGACACCGATGATTCGGTGAACCGTCGGGCTTGGAGCAGCGCCTGCTTGCGCTGATACGCTCCGTTTGCGTCGACGAACAGTTCGGCATTGTCGCCGATCGCTCGTCGGGCCGCGGCGACGCGGGCGACGTCGGCCGCCGCGTCTCGGCCGATCTTCATCTTGACGCGCGGAATCCCGGCTTCGACCCATCCAGCGAGCTGCTCGCAGAGCTGGCGGGTCGAGTACGAGGTGAAACCGCCGCTGCCGTAAACCGGCGCCGCATCGCGCACCCGGCCGAGCAGAGAGACGAGCGGAAGCTGGAGCAGTTTGGCCTTGAGGTCCCAGAGCGCGGAATCGACCGCGGAGATCGCCATCGACGCGATGCCTGTGCGTCCGACATTCCGAACGGCGTCGACGAGCTTCGTCCAGATCATGCCGATCGAGAGGACGTTCATTCCGGCGATCAGCGTCTTGAACGACCCTCGGATGAGCTCGGCCGTGGCCGTGTCGGCGTAGGTGTAACCGATGCCGGTGGCGCCGCCGCCGGTGACACGCACGAGCACGAGCGTGGTCGCCGTCCAGACGTAGGTGCCGTCGGATTCGCTCGGCGCGTCGGTCGGGATTCGGTAGGTGGAGACTCGAAGATCCTCGAGTGGCACCGTGTACGACGAGGTGCGCACCCTCAGATCACCTCGCGAACCTTGTCCTCGGCGACAGTCTTGATGATCTCCCAGCGATCCTTCTCACCGCGCGCGAGTGCTTTCGCG
Source organism: Gemmatimonadaceae bacterium (assembly GCA_025928335.1). Lineage (GTDB taxonomy): Bacteria > Gemmatimonadota > Gemmatimonadetes > Gemmatimonadales > Gemmatimonadaceae > JAQBQB01. The sequence goes on along the minus strand of JAICJQ010000045.1, from coordinate 26,829 downwards.
AAGTGCATCGCTTGCTTGGTCGTAACCTTTCCCGGCATGGGCGGCTCATTGGGATCAACGACCGCCTGCACGACTGCCGGCCCAGGATGCTGCAACGCCGCCTTGAGGACTCTCTCAATGTCCTTGGGGTGATCGACCGTGAACCCGCCCGCGCCGCACGCTTTGGCATAGGCTTCGAAGTCGATCGGTTGGAGCTCGACACCGAACTGAGGATTCCCCTCGAGCACGACCTGCTCCCACTTGATCATCCCAAGGACGTTGTTCTTGATGATGATCACCTTCACCGGCAGCTGGTATTTGACCAGTGTCGCCAGCTCGCCCATCAGCATCGTGAATCCGCCGTCGCCGACGATGCACACCACCTGGCGCTTCGGGTGCGCGACGGCGGCCCCGACGCTATAGGGAAGGCCGTTGGCCATCGTCGCTAGTGAGCCGGACAGCGAGAACTGCATCGAACCGCGAATGTCGATGTAGCGCGCGCTCCAGGTGGCGATCGTGCCGCTGTCCGCGGAAACGATCGCGTCGTCGTCGAGGAGCTTGTTGAGGTGATAGGTGACGACCTGTGGCTTCATCGGCATGTCGCCGCGCGTGCCGCGTTCTTTCATCAAGCCGCGCCAGTCCTTCATGCGGTCTTGCGCGGTCTCGAGGAAACGGCGCTTTTTCTTGCGGTCGATCATCGGCAACAGCGCGCGAAGCACCGTACGACAGTCGCCGATCAATCCGACGTCGACGTTGAACCGCAGACCGATGCGAGCCGGGTCGACGTCGATCTGAATGCCCTTCGCCTGCCCGGGCTTCGGGTAGAACTCCATATATGGAAAGCAGCTGCCGGCGATGACGAGGGTATCGCATTCCTGGAGCGCCTCCTGCGACGGCGCCGTACCGAGGAGCCCGATGCCGCCGGTCGTGTATTCGCTGTCGTCGGGTACGACAGCCTTGCCGAGCAGCGGCTTGATGATCGGTGCGCCGGCCTGCTCCGCGAGCTGCAGAACTTCGTCGCGGGCCCCGAGGCATCCGCGCCCGGCCAGAATTGCGATCTTGTCGCCCTCGTTGATGAGGGCCGCGGCGCGCCGCAACGCGTCCTGCGGCGGCACCGAGTGCGGCGCGGCGTAGAGATCGGCGCTGTGCCGGTTGACGTTGGCCGACGACCGATGCGAGTCGTCGGCAATCCACTCTTGAATGTCCTTGGGGACGGTGATGTGCGAGACCGTCCGGCGAGCGAGCGCAGTCTTGATTGCTTCGTCGACAACGTTGTGCACGTGCGCCGGTCCCATGACGCGTTGATTGAACGCGGCGACGTCGATGAACAGCTTGTCGAGGTCGACATCCTGCTGGTAGTGCATTCCGATCAGGTCGTGGAACGTATGGCCGGTGATGGCCAAGACGGGCTGGCCGTCACACTTGGCGTCGTAGAGGCCGTTGAGTAAGTGAATTCCGCCGGGGCCCGACGTGGCGAGACACACACCGAGCCGGCCTGTGTATTTGGCGTACCCGCAAGCCGCGAAGGCCGCCGCCTCCTCGTGCCGCACCTGGATGAAGCGGACGTCCTTTTGGTGGGTGCGAAGGGCCTCGAACAAACCGTCGATGCCGTCGCCCGGCAGCCCGAAGATCGTATCGACTCCCCAAGCGATGAGTCGTTCGACGAGTAGATCGGCGACGGTGCACGTCATTGTTCCTCCGGTAGTGCGACCCATTCGGACCGACGATGCCTACAAGAAGCGTACCGATTATAGTGACGTCAATATATTTGTTCCCGGCGGTGTATTCGGCCGCTTACGCTCACGCTGCCATGATTCCTGCAGCACGTCACTGACGGAAACGCTCATGCCTCAGCTCCCACGCCGCGCCGGTCGCCGACCGCAACCGAGAACGGCACGCGCCGTCGAGGCCATCAGGCGGCTCGTCGGTGCCCTCGGCGAATCGGCCCGCACCGTCGAGCATCGGACCGGTCTGACGAACGCCCAGCTCTTTCTCCTGCGTTGCCTGCAGCGCGAGCGCGAGCTCACGATCAACGAGCTCGCGGCGCACGCGCTGACGCAACAGAGCACCGTCTCGCTCTTGGTGAGCCGGCTCGAGAAAGCGGGGTACGTGCGCCGGGCGCGGTCGGCGCACGACGCGCGCCACGTGTGCGTCAGCCTGACGCCGCGCGGACGCGAGCTGGCGCGTCGCGCGCCGAGGCCGCCACTGCGGCGAATGATTGACGCGCTCAACCGTCTTTCGGACGACGACGCGGATGGGCTCGCGCGCGGGCTCAGCGCGCTGCTGAAAGAGATGCGCGTGCCGGCAAACTCGAGGCTGCTGTTCGAGCGGTCGAGGAAGTCAGCTGTCGCCGAACGATAGTGAAGGACCCTGGCTCGGCTCTGGACGGCAGGGCTCGGGTCGTTTTACCGCCGCGCCGCCTCGGCGAAACTCACGAGCTCCTCGCGTTCCTCGTCCCACAGCGACAATCGAAGCGTTCGGATGCTGCCGGCGAGCGTAATCGTCGTCACGTCGTGGAACATTGGATTGTCGGCGTGCGCCTGCTCGAGGCGGTAGTTCGGAATGCGCGGACCGAGATGGTGTACGTGATGGAAGCCGATGCTGCCCGTGAACCAATCAAGCACCTTGGGCAATCGGAAGTACGAGCTTCCGCGAATCGCCGCCGTCGCGTAGTCCCACGACTCGTGATCCTTCCAGTACGTGCCTTCGAACTGATGCTGCACATAGAAGAGCCAGATGCCGGCCGCCGCCGCGATGTACATCGCCGGCAGATACGCCAGCACGATCACGCGCCACCCGACGAGAAGCATCACCGCCGTGAGCAAACCAGCCAAGGCAAGATTCGTCGACCAAACCGCCCTCGCTTCCTTGCCGCGGAGGAACGACCCCTTGGGCGGGATACGATTCGTGATCATGAAGTGCAGCGGGCCAATGCCAAACAGTATGAACGGATTGCGAACGATCCGATATTTGAGGCGGCCCCATCGCGAACGGCTCGCGTATTCACGCACGGTGAGCGTGTCGACGTCTCCGTTGCCTCGCCGCGTGAGATCGCCCGACGACGCATGATGCAGCGCATGCCCGTGGCGCCATTGTCCAAACGGCGTGACGGTGAGCACGCCCGTGATCCAGCCGACGATCGTGTTGGCGCGCCTCGATCGAAAGAACGATCCGTGCGCGCAATCGTGCATGATGATGAACGTTCGCACGAGCAGGCCGCCGGCGGGCAACGCGAGGAGCAGCGTTGTCCAATAGGGAAGGGCGAGCGACAGGTACATGAGGTACATCACGCCGGCGAGCGGGACGAGCGTATTGAGGAGCTGGACAACGGCCCGGCGGCCGTCCGCTCCCTGATAGCGGGCGACAATCTTCGCCCAATCGGCACGTTGGGCGCCTTTGCTGTTCGCGGCAGAGGTGGAGCTCATTTACCCCTCCGCGGATTGAGCGAGCGCGAGCGCGTTGCCGTCAGGACGCGGCTCCAACGATCCCAGGCATCCATCACGTCTGGGGCGCTGCGAAAAAGACTATAATGCGTTCCCTTCGTTTTCTTCTCCCGGCGCTGGAGCGCGTTGAACCGTTCGTGCAGCCGGGCCTCGACGTCGATCAGGTCTGCGTCCGTGAGCGTGCCGATCCATTCCAGGCTGATGCGCTCGGGTACCAATCTCATGTGGCTCTCTGTCGGGGGGCGATCGCTATTCTGAACGGCTGGGCGATCGGGTGCGGCGGCCAGAAACGGGAAGGCCCCGTTTCGACTCCAGGTCGAACGGGGCTCGCATAAGAATACACCGCTTCGGCGCCAAGGTCCCGCTGCCGCGTCAATCACGCGGGCCGCGCTCGCTGAGCCGGCCGCACAGCCAGCACGACGAGCACGCTCACGACGGCCGCAAAGAAGCACCACACCGACGTCAAGGCCTCGTGTCGGACGACTACAGCGACGGCGATCGAGACTATGAGCGCACCACCGATGATCTTCGCCCACCGCACCGTCGACACGAAGAACGGAACGAGCGTCGGCACGACGTACGCCGCGAGCAAGATCAGGTGACGCGTCACCCCGGCCCCTCCGCCGAACTGATACGTGATACTGTGTCCATCGAGGCGCGCCGCCGGTTGCGTGCGCGCCAACAAGAACGCGGCGGAGACAGAAACAAGCGCGCCAATCGCCGCCGTCCAACCCAGGACGCGCCGGCGCTCGGCGCTCGGCTCCATGGATCGCAAGGCGAGTGGCGCCCACGTCGGCCAAATGACTAGGGCGAATGCGAGAAATGTGTAGACGGCCGCGCTCTCGAGCATCTCGTGCTGGGGCATGCCGATCGTCAGCCAGATGATGCCCTCGGCGGCTTGCTGGGCGGCGAAGAACAGCGGCACGACGCCCAGCATCCGCGTCGCCGGTGTGCTGCGAGCCGTCGATGCGGCGCCGGCGCCGACGAGAACGGCGGACAGGGCAAAGCTTCCTCCGGCCGAGAAACACACGACGCCTCGCGGATTGATATGCGGGGCGCGGGTGTGGCGATTCGAAATTCATCGGACCGCAGCGGAGATCGGCCACCGGCGGTCTCGGTGTCGAGGAAGCTAGCGCATTGTCCCGGCTAAAGGGCGCTTCGCTTCCCGTCGGCGCTCAACCCGAGCGCTCGTCGGACGCCCTGAGCCGCGTGAAGGCCGCTGCCGATGGCCCCTTCCACAGTTCCGGTACGTCCTTCGGCATCGTATGCCTCACCGGCGAGCCAGAGTGTTGCGTCGATCGAGCGGCTGAGGGTTTTCGCGGAGTCCGCGCCCCCGACGCGCGCGTAACTGTACGCGCCACGCGTGAACGGATCCCGCGACCAATTGTGATGGTGGCACGCTCGCACGCGCCGCTCGAGCGTGCGTCGGGTGGTGTGAAAGAGGCGAGCGACCGCGGCGATCGTCTCGGATTCGATCTCGTCGCTCGAGCGCCGCACGAGCTCCGCCGATTCGGGAAAGCCAAACCAAGCGACCAATACCGGCGATTCCATCGGATGCGTCGTCCAACACACCGGCATCCCGTCGTTGCCGGCGTGGACGAACGCGACGCTGCGGAGCGTCTTGTTCTTCCCGACGGACTTCGTTCGCCAGAACGGCGCGTCCAGCACGTGCGACACGCGGATGACGTCGCCCATCGCCAGCGTCTCCAGCGCGCGCCGATAGGCATCAGGAAGCGCCGGCTCGAACTCGATCGATCCACCCATCTCCTCCAACGGGGTCTGACCCCGTTGGAGGAGAAGGGGTACGGGGGAGGTGATAATGGCGGCGCGGGCGGTAACTTCGAATGACTCGTTTCGCGTCGTACCGACGACGGTTACGTGGCCGCGCTGCCAGATCACGGTGGACGCGACGGCGGCGAGGCGAAGGTCGGGGACGCCGGTGGCGAGCAGGTTGACGAGCGACGCGTAGCCGTCGGTGATGCGAGCGAGGGCGCGCTCCTCCTCCTCACCGGGGCTCGAACCCTCGGCCATCGCGCGTTCGCTCACGATTTCCGGATCGGCGGCCTGGAAGCCGCGAACCCATTGCGAGGCGAGGGCGCGTTCGCGGGCGAGTTTGTGACCGCCCGGACGCGCCGCCAGAAAGTCGGCGAACGAGCGGTCGCGGCTGCGGCGCTGATCGAGGAGGCGAAGAACCTTATCGAGGCGATCCCAATAGTCGGCGAGCCGAACGAATCCGCGCCGGTTGGACTGAAACCGGTCGCCGACGACAGTGTAGATCGGCAGTCGGCCTTGACGGGCAAGTTGCCGCGTGATGGGCGCGCCACCGTGGACGAACTCGGCGCCCAGCTCGATCGGAGTTGTCGACGCGGGATCTGCTATGGTATGGAGTCGTCCACCGATCCGGTCGCGCGCTTCGACGACGATGCATCGGAACCCGCGCGCCGTCAGGTCGCGAGCGGCCGACAGGCCGGCCGCGCCGGCGCCGATGATGACGACGTCAGCCGTGTTCGACACGGCCGAGCTCACTCGCAAGTCTTGTGCTGTAAGGAAGTTGTAGCCAACCATTAGGCCGTAGGCGCTGTCGAAAGTCATGCACGCTCGGTATTCTCCAATGCCGATTATTTCTCTCTCAAGACCGCTGTGAATCGAGCCCGACGTAGGCTGTTCGCCGTTCTGTCCGGCGTCGCCATCGTAGCCGCCTGTGCCCGCGGCACTCATCCCAACTTGACCGGCGCCGAAGCCGCGAAAGCCAAAGCGCGCACTGACAGTGCGCGCTGGCCATACACCGCCGCCGACATTCACTTCATGTCGACGATGATCCATCACCACGCCCAGGCGATCGTCATGGCGAAGATGGCGCCGACGCACGGGGCGAGCGAGTCGGTGCAGCGGCTCTGCGAGCGGATCATCAACGCCCAGTCCGACGAGATCGCGATGATGAGCCGGTGGTTGCAGGACCGCAACCAACCCGTTCCAGCGCCGAACCCCGCCGGTGAAACAATGCAGATGGGCGGGATGACGCACACGATGCTGATGCCCGGCATGCTCACCGAAGAGCAGATGAAGCAGCTCGACGCGGCGCGCGGGCCGGATTTCGATCGGCTGTTTTTGACTTTCATGATCCAGCACCATCGCGGCGCAGTGCAAATGGTGCAGGAGTTGGTGTCGAATCGCGGTGCCGCGAACGACGAGACGGTGTTCAAGTTCGCCGCGGACGTGAACGTCGATCAAACCACCGAGATCAATCGGATGCTCGAGATGTTGCTCGTCGCTCCATAGGGCGACGGGTGGGCGGCTGCGGGCAACGGGTGACTGGCTTCCTTTTTCAAATCCAGAGGAGTTGTACATGAGATTTCCCCTTGCTGTTCGCGTGGGCAGAGTCGCGGTGTCGTTTGGCATCGCGGCCTGCGCCGGATCCAATCAACCAGCGTCGCAACCGGGACCGGTTATGCAGGCCGGCGCCGGCGGCACGACGCCCACCGTCGACGCCCGCTCGCACCTCAAAGGCGGCCTGATGGACGCCGGCGAAGCGACCTTCGGCATGAAGCTCGACGCCAAGGCCGTTTCGCCGAAAGGCTTCCTCGGCCAGACAAACTCCGACCTCACGTTCGTCGGCAAGTACGCGATCCAGGGCAACTACAACGGCCCCGTGATCTGGGACATGAGCGATCCGTCGCACCCGACCGTCGCGGCGGCGTACGAGTGCCCCGCGTCGCAGAATGACGTTTCGGTTTATAAGAACCTCATGTTCATGTCGGCCGAGGCGTACAACGGCCGCATCGACTGCAAGCCGAGCGGCCAGTTCAATCCCGCGGATTCGGTGAGCAAGGAGCGCATGCGCGGCGTGCGCGTGTTCGACATCTCGGATATCAAGAATCCGAAGTTGATCACGAACGTGCCGACGTGCCGCGGCTCGGACACCCACACGCTCGTCGAGGATCCGAAGGACAAGGACAACGTCTACATTTACGTGTCCGGCTCGGCGCCGCTGCGGTCGCCGAGCGAGTTGCCTGGCTGCGTCGCTGACACCTCGCACACGGCCGCGGGAACGTCGCTGATGCGGATCGAGATCATCAAGGTTCCGCTCGCCCATCCTGAGCAGGCAGCGGTGATCAATCGCGCCAACATCTTCTCGGACCTCAAGGCCGCGCCGACGCACGGCCTGTCGGACGCGGACAAGGCAGCGCAGAAGCACGCGGTTGATTCCGTGCGGGCCCACAACAACGGCTTCATCGCCATCAACCCGCAGACGAAGACGGAATTCGTGGTGAATCCGTTCTTCGTCCGCGCGCAGCTGGACAGCATCGTGAAGGCGCGTGGCGGTACGGTTGCACCGCAGAATCAGCCGTCGACCGCCACGTCGGCCGACACGGCGGCAATCCGCGCTGCCCTCCAGGGCATCGTCGATCGCCAGTTCGTGCCGAACCCCAACGCGTCGAAGCCGGGAATCAGCGCCGAGTCGCCCTTCCGGCAGTGCCACGACATCACGGTCTATCCGGCGCTCGGTCTGGCCGGCGGCGCGTGCGAAGGTCACGGCTTCCTGCTCGACGTGTCGAACCCGGCGGCGCCGGTTCGTCTCGACGCGGTGGCGGATTCAAACTTCTCATATTGGCACTCGGCGACGTTCAACAACGACGGCACCAAGATTCTGTTCAGCGACGAGTGGGGTGGCGGTGGTGCTCCGAAGTGCCGCGCCGGCGACCCGAAGGAATTCGGCGCCGACGCGATCTTCACGATCGGCGCGGATCGCAAGCTGCACTTCCAGAGCTACTACAAGCTCCCGTCGGTGCAGACGGACAAGGAGAACTGCGTCGCGCACAACGGGTCGCTCATCCCGATCCCGGGCCGCGACGTGATGATCCAGGCGTGGTATCAGGGCGGCATCTCGGTGTTCGACTTCACGGACCCAAAGCATCCGTTCGAGATGGCGTACTTCGACCGCGGCCCGATCGACTCGACGCGATTCAGCATGGGCGGATCGTGGTCGGCGTACTGGTACAACGGCCAGATCATCAGCTCGGAGATCGCGCGCGGTCTGGACGTGGCTGACCTCGTGCCGACGCAGTATCTGTCGGAAAACGAAATTCAGGCGGCGAAGACCGTGCACTGGGACCAGCTCAACGTGCAGGGCCAGCCGAAGATCGTGTGGCCGCCGAGCTTCTACCTCGCCAAGGCGTACGTCGATCAGCTCGAGCGGAACAAGTGCCTGTCGTCGTCGCGCATCGCGGCGGTTCGCCAGGGCATCGCGCAGGCGGAAGGCCTCTCCGGCACGGCGCGCCGCGATGAACTGAACAAGATTGCGTCGTCGCTCGACGGTGATCGTGGCAGCTCGTGCGACCAGCCGAGGATCGGCTGGTTGCAGAAGTCGCTGCGCGATCTCACGGGTCAGGTGGTTCCGTAACGTCGTTCGCGGGGCTACATCCTCATGAAAACGCCGGCTCACGGGCCGGCGTTTTTATTGGGTCTCATATGCACGAAGCGGACGGGACGAAGTTTGCCAACGATGCGATGACGCTTTTGTGAACGTTTAGCGTCGTCGGGTATAGCCGTTGCCCCCTTAATGGGGTCAGACCCCATTAAGAACGTTCGAATTGGGGTCTGACCCCAATTGGGAGGGGAGAATACGCGGGCGGCGCATTTCGTTTCGGTTATGGCCGGGCTAGGGCTCGTGCTGACGGGCGGCTGTCGTACGCACCGGGGAGAGCAACAGCTCGCGGCCGATGGGAAGCGGCACTACAAGACCTACAGTGCCGCTGGAGAGGTGACGCTGCCCGACGGCGAGGTGAACATCTACCAGTCGACGGGCGCCGGTGCGCTGTCGGCGGCCGCGATGCGGGCGAAACCGCTCGTGTACGTGCCGAACTCGAGATCGGCATCAGTCACGGTGATCGACCCGTCGACACACACCGTCGCCCGAACGTTTCGAACCGGCCGCGTGCCGCAGCACGTGGTTCCGTCGTACGACCTGTCCACGTTGTGGGTGCTCAACAACGAAGACAGCATGTTGACGCCGATCGATCCCGTGACGGGCGAAAACGGCAAGCCGATCCACGTCGATGATCCATACAACCTCTACTTCACGCCGGACGGACGCTCGGCGATCGTCGTCGCGGAGCGGCGGCAGCGGCTCGACTTTCGAGATCCGAGGACGATGGATCTACAAGAGTCGGTCGACACGGGGTGCCGCGGCATCGATCACGTAGAGTTCACGGCGGACGGCCGATACGCGATCGCGACGTGTGAGTTTAATGGCAGTTTGGTCAAAGTGGACTTGGAGCGGCGAAAAGCGGCCTCGATGGTGGCGCTCGATGACACCGTCGGCAACGGCGGGGCAATGCCGCAAGATATTCGCTCGTCGCCGAGTGGGGACGTGGTTTATGTCGCGGACATGAAGGCTGGCGGCGTTCGCGTGATCGATCCCGACTCCATGAAGCAGCTCGGATTCATTCCAACTGGCGTCGGCGCACACGGGCTATACCCGAGTCGTGACGGGAAGCGGCTCTACGTGACGAATCGCGGATGGAACACGCTGCACGCCGGAGCGAACGGCCCTGGTTCGATCAGCGTCATCGAATTCAAGACGCGTCGTGTCGTTGCGCAGTGGCCGATCCCCGGCGGTGGCAGTCCCGACATGGGGAACGTAACGGCCGACGGTAAGGAGCTATGGGTCTCGGGACGGTACGACCACGAGGTGTATGTGTTTGATACAACATCCGGTCGACTGCTTTACCGTATCCCCGTCGGAAAGGAACCGCACGGATTGTGTGTGTGGCCTCAGCCCGGACGCTATTCCGTGGGGCACACCGGCAACATGCGCTGAACGGTCAGCGCTGGCCCGCCGGACGACGAAGCACGACGCGAAATCGACTGCCGACGCCGAGCGTGCTCTCCAAGGTAAGATCACCGCCCATACCGCGGGCGAGGTCGCGGCTGATGGCGAGCCCCAGCCCGCTCCCTTCGACGGGCATGTGTAGCGCGCGACCAACCTGAACGAATGGCTCGAAAACAGTCTCGAGGTTATCGGGCGCGATACCGACTCCCGTGTCCTCGACCACAATAGCCAGTCGGTTGCCGTCCATGAGTTCGGCGCGCACGCTGACGCGGCCCTCGGCGGTGGTGAACTTGATCGCGTTGGAGAGAAGATTCAGAAGGATTCGTCGCAGCTTCTCGACGTCGGCGCGCGCTTGGAGTCCCCGTGGCGGCGCCTCGACCTCGAGCGTCAATTGCTTCGCTCGAAGTTGCGGCATGACGAGCGATTCGAGGCCGGTCAGTAAACTGGCCAATCCAACGTCGGCGATCTCGTATCGAACCGAGCCCGCGTCGAGGCGCGCGTAATCCAGCACCTCGTTGATGAGCGAGAGCAGGTGGAGCTGGCTGCGTTGCACTCGCGTCAGGTCCTCCTGCTGCTGCGCGGACAACGGGCCGCGAATCCCCATCAGCATCAGATCGACGTAGCCGCCGATCGCATTGAGGGGCGTACGCAGCTCGTGACTCATCGTCGCGAGGAACTGGCTCTTCGCCTGGTTGGCCTGCACGGCGGAGGCACGTGCCGACTCCGCATCACCGCGCGCGGCGCGCTCGCTGTCGAGCAGACGATTACGCTCGAGCGCCAATCCGGTCTGCTGGCCCGTAGAGATCAGGAACGATCGGTCGTCGTCACCGAGGGCTCGCGGCGCGCTGAACATCAACAAAAGGCTGCCGGCGATGGCGTTCGACGCCTTGAGCGGAATCGACGCGAGCGCCTGCGTCCCCAAACGAGTCCACATGTTGGCGAGCACTCCGAAGCGCTCGAGCAGACCGTCCGGCCCGTCGCGCCGCTCGACGAAGATCGGTTCGCTGGTGCGCATCGCCGTTCCGATCGCGCCCGGGCTGTCGAGCGGAAAACGGGAGAATTCGGCGGCGACGTCGGACGGGAGGCCGCGGGCGCGAACGATCGTCACCCAATCGTCGGCCGGCGGCGAGTCGCGCAGGCAAAAAATCGCGGTGTCGGCACGCATGGCGACAATCGTCTGCTCGATCAGCGTTTCGGCGATGGCGTCAACGGTCGCGGCCGCGGCCAGTGCGGCGGTGATCCGCTGGAGCCGTTCCGCCAACGCGCGCGCTGCCTGCTCCGCCTCATACAGCCTCGCGCGCTCGAGGGCCTGCGCGCAAAGATCCGCAAAGGTGCGCATGAAGCGCCGCTCATCATCCGGGATGGCGCGCGGACCGTCGAGGCCGAGCACCATGACGCCGAGCAGGCGGTCCTCGACGAGCAACGGGATCGCGGCCCAGGCGCGCGAAGCGTCCGACGCGGTGACGGGCGGCTCCTCACCGAACCGTGCCGCCCACTCGTCTCGTGATTCGATGAACACCGATTGATGCGTGCGGACGACGTCGCGCGCCGGCATCGGCGCATCGAGGCTCATGCGCGCGAAACGAAATGTCGCCGCCGCATCGTAGCCGACCGTCCCGAGGAGCAGCATCTCGTCGCCACGAGGCGCGAGCTCGATCACCCCACCCGTCGCCGCACCCAAGGCGCTGACGAGGTGTGTGAGGACAACCTGGGTGACGTCGGCGCGCGTGAGCACGCGCGTGAGAGCGGCGCTGAGTCGCTGCAGGGACTCGGTTCGCTTGCGCTCGACGTCAGCTTCGCGCGCGGCGGTCTGATCGACGACCACTGCAACCCCACGCTCGCGCGATTCATCGATGTACGAGCTGGCGACGAGGACCGGGACGCGGGTGCCGTCGCTTCTCATCAGCTCCTTTTGGTACGGCGAGTGCGATCCGGTCGCGCGGAGCTCCGCCACGCGAGTGGCGTCGACGGAGTGGTACTCGGGAGGCGTGAGCGTTCGCCAATGAGCGGTTCCACGCCGGATCGTGGCAGGGTCGAGCGCGAGCAGTTCGAGAAATTTCTCATTGGCGTCGAGGATTCGGCCACCGTCCTGCCAGAGCACAACACCTACGATATTGGCCGCGGCGATGGCGGCGTACGTCGTCTCCGACACGACGTACGCGTCATCAACTTTGGAATCCGGCGTCGGCGCCAGCGCGCCCAGCTCACTCATCACGACGAATTTCTGGCCTGGTCATGAGTGGCGCAATGTCGAATGGGCGAATGCGGCGACTCGACCATTCGGTTCGGAGGGAGCCAGCCAGCTGGCGAGGAACTGTAATGATGAGAGCGGCTACGACTGGCCGAGGGTCAGCTATCGCGCGAAGTACGACTCGATCGCCCACCCGATGGTCGTATGAATCAGGTCGTTGGCGCTCGGGTCGTCGTGTGGAACGGCATCGGAGATGGTTTGCTTGAGGGCCAGCAGCAGGTCTTCGGCGGAGGGATACAACGCCCGCGCGCTGCTCGTGAAGTCTTCGACTGAGACGCGCAGGGCAACGAGGGTTGTTGGCGGGACGTCGCAGAGCGCGACCTGGCCATCGCGTGTCAGTGTAGCGAGGTCAGTCAATTGGGCCTTGAGATCGCGCTCGGCGACGGCTGATCGCTCCGAGGCACGTGTGTTGGCTTGGCGGAGGAGCGTGCGCTCGACGAGCGTGAGCTCGGTGGGGGCGAGATGTCCGAACGTGGGCAGCATCTGCGTGGACCTGGCGGGGGTTCGGAGCCGTGGTCGTGGCTCGCGGCGATGCGGGAGGGATGAAGGCGAGCCGGCGGTGACTAGGACACCGCCGGCTCGATCCCCATGACTTCATCGTCATTACTTGCGGTCCGAAAGCCGCCGATCGTCAGATGGGGCATCCGTGCGCACACCCTAGATAAGCACCGGTCATGCCATGGCTCGTGCGCGCGTTCGAATGCTCAACGCGCTTCCCTGTGCGGGATTGCAAAGAATCTTGACACAGGATCTTGCCACGGATCAAAAACCTTCACGACTCTGACCCCGTTCAAAAAACGGAGTCTGACCCCGAATGAGGCGAAGGGGGCAGACTCGCGGTGATTGGGTCATCAGTTTTGGCGTTGCTTCTCGGTCTCGAGCTCGGCGCGGCCGGCGGGTGTGAGACGCACACGGATCTGGGTGTAGTGAATGCCCGGTTGCGTACGGTCGAGCCGTGGCATGCCGACGATTTCGATACGGCCTGTGGCCTCGAGGAGAAACAACAACTGCGCGACGGTGGAAAACTCCGAGAGGTGGCGAGGGCCGTCGCCGTCCCTCGCGAACAGGTGCTCACCGCCGTGATCGGCGATCTGCGAGAGCAACTGGCGATATGAGTCCAGCACGACTGATCCTGCCCATGGCGCGAAAAGGATGAACGACGCAGTTCGACGATGTTCCAACGACGGGTGACACCGCTGGAGCACCGTCGAACCGCATCGTGCTTACGGATTCGATGCCTGGAGGTACGGCGACTGACGGAACATTTCATCGATCGCGGCCGTGATGGACGCGTTGGTCTGCGTTCCGGCGGCCAAACCAGTTGCGACGCCCGCCCACTTGGCGCCAATGCTCGCCGCCAGCGGATTGACGGTCACCGTCGGGATCAACGTGACGACGAGGGTTCCACGCTGATAAGCCGTCACGCCAACCACGGGATACCACGGGAATACGATCGTCCACGAATCGTTGAATCCGGGCTGATACCACTGCCACACGGGCGAGAAGCCCCAAACCGTGAACCAGGGATACCCGATGAACGCGTTGTAGTTGTCGCTTTCCGTCGCCCCGACCAACACGATGAAGCTTGGCGTGTCCGTCGTCGAGGGTGTGATCTGCGAGTAGCCGCGAGCGGTAAGGTCCTGCTTGACACGAGCGAGAATCGTCGCGTCGAAGTCGCGCGAGATCGGCGACGGACTTCCAACGACCGGCGCGAAGTGGATGACGGTGTCGGGCATCTCGAAGGTGTTCAATGCCCCGAAGTTGAACGTCGAGTCGTGGAACGTCGTTACGATGTTGGACGGAATCGGAGTCACGATAAAGTTCGTGTCTCCATCATCGCCGCACGCAGCTGTCGTCAGCAGACCCGCAACGCCAACGACGAGGCTGGCGACTCGAAGAGTCGACCACGTGCGGCGTCCAGATTGTGGTGTACCGATCATTCGTTCCTCCATGCTCCTCTCGAAAATGGATGCGACGCGGCGATCAGCCGCGATTGCAGGCTACCGGTCAGCGCATTCGCGCTGTATTGGGCCTTGGGCGTTGGCCCTTTGTCCAAACGCGCGGCGACTCGGCCGACGCGCCGGCGATCAGCTCGCGGCCGGCTCGAGGAGTGAGGGCACGCGCAACGACGCCGCGCTTGCCTGCGCGGTCGCCGAGAGGGGAACAGGCAGGATGAAACTGAACGTCGCGCCGCGGCCAGAGTTGTTCGCCGCCCAGATGCGGCCGCCATGCGCGCCGATGATCGAGCGACAGATCGCCAGACCGAGCCCGAGCCCTTGTGGCTTCGATGTGACGAACGGCTCGAAGACCGCGTCGATCAGGCCGGCGGCCACACCCGGCCCGCGGTCGCTCACCGCGATACGAACCGTGTTGCCTTCCTCGGCCGTCGCAACCGTGAGCATGCGATCGCGCGGGGCGTTATCGGCCATCGCGTCACACGCGTTCACGACGAGGTTCAGCAGCACCTGCTGCAGCTGAACGCGGTCTGCCGACACCTCGGGGAGAGACATCGACAAATCGTTCGCGACGCTGACACCTCGCCGAATGAGATCGCTGTGCGCGAGGTCGAGGACGTCGGCGATGACTTCGTTCGGATTCACCATCTGCCGAATCGCGTCGTCCTTGCGAATGAGCCCGCGAACGCGGTGGATGACCGAGCCGGCGCGCAGGCTGTCGGCGACCATGTCCTCGAGAATCTCGCGGAGCATCGCCTCGTCGGGCTTGCCGTTTGCCATCATGCGCTGCGCGACGCGCGCATTCGTGAGAATGGCGGCGAGCGGTTGGTTGAGCTCATGCGCCACCGCGCCGGAGAGCTCGCCGAGGAGAGCGACTCGGCCCAGGTGCGCAAGCTCGTGACGCTGTACCTCGAGCTCGCGTTCGGCGCGGCGACGTTCGGTGATGTCGCGGACCATCATGATCAGACAGGGCTGGCCGTCGACGGCCACCGTTTCGGCGGCGAGCACGGCGTGCAGCGTCACGCCATTCTTTCGCCGCAAGTCGAGCTCGAACTCCCGGATAAATCCTTGCGCGGCGATGCAACCGGAAACGTCGTCGCTCTCGGCACGGCTTGCATAGATCGAGAGATCGTCGACGGTGCTGCCGATCGCCTCACTGCGACGGTAGCCGAACAGCAATTCCCATCGGTCGTTGATCTCGACGATGCGCATGCTCGGATACTGCACGATGGCGATCGCGTCGAGGCTGGCGCGAAAGGCTTTCGCGAAGCGTTCCTCGGAGGCCCGCAACGCCGCTTCGATGCGAAGGCGTACGTCGATCTCTTCGCGAAGCGTGGCGTTGGCCGTGGTGAGCTGCGCCGTGCGTTGCGCGACACGCTGCTCGAGATATTCGCTCAGGATGCGCAGCTCAGATTCGCTGCGGCGGAGCGACTGCTCGGCGCGCTTATGGTCGTCGATGTCGGTGGAGGTCCCGTACCACCGCAGGATCGTCCCGGCGTCGTCGCGAAGGGGGATGGCTCGATCGAGATGCCAACGGTAGCCGGCGTGACGGGCCGACCAGAATCGCGCCTCCGTTTCATGCGGGCGTCCGGTTGCGACGCAACTGCGCCACGCAGCTCCAAACTCGCTGCGGTCTGCCGGATGGACGACTGCCAGCCAGGTCTGATCGGTAATCGGTCCCGGCTTCGTGTCGGTGAACTCGTACCAGCGTCGATTGAAGTAGTCGATCTGACCGTCGGTACGCGCTGTCCAGACGATCTGCGGCATGGCGTCGGCGAGGATGCGGAAACGCGATTCACTCTCGCGAAGCGTCGCTTCGCGAAGTAGGGCGGCCTCGGCGAATTTGCGCGCGGTGATGTCAGTCGCAACGCCGATCATGCGCGTGGCGAGCCCGTCGGAATTCCTCAGGACTATGCCTTTGTTGTGCAGCCACCGGAATCCGTCGCCGTTCTTGACGCGGAATTCCGCCTCGTACGGCAAGTCTTCCTCGAGGGCGCAGAGCACCGCGGCCTCGACACTCGCACGGTCGTCGGGGTGGACGAGCTGATCGATGAACTGGTGATACGTTCGCGCCCGGTCGAGTCCGATGAGTTCTGACGCCGCGGGGGACAGCGTCGCCGATCCGCCGACGAGATCCCACTCCCAGGTTCCCATTCGCGCCGCGGTGAGCGCGATCTGCAGCTGTCGTGCGCTGTGCCGCGCTTCCTCGACGGCTTCGGCGCGCTCGCGCATCACCGCCGTCAGAGTGAGGAGCGGGATGAAGTTGATGATGAGGAAAAGTTGAAGCGAAAATACGTTATCGGCGATCGAGCGCTCGTCAAACGGTCCCCGGCCATGGATGGCGCCCCAGACCGAGACGAATGCGAAGACGAGGAGCGAAAAACTGACGCCGGCCGGCCCAAACCGTACCGCGGCCCAGAAGAGAAAAGGCAGCGGCGCGAAGAGGAGCGCCGGCATCATGGCGAGGCCGCCGGAAGGCTCCGCGAACACGAAAAGACAAACCAGAGCAAGGCCCACTGCGAGCCACGCGGCCTCGATGGCGCGGCGCGGCGAGATCGAGCGCACCCGGATCGGCAGAGCCGCGCCCCACGTCAGCATCACCGGTACGATGGCCAGGGTAGCGAGCGCGTTCGAAAAGAAGCGCGTGCTCCAGACGTCCCAGTAGGCGCCGGTGCCGAAATGATTGAACTTGACGAGGCCTGCGTCGAGGAAGGACGACAGGAGGGCCGGCACCATCGCCCCGCCAACGACAAAGAGCGCAACGCGCCGGACACTGTCGAGGCGAATCGGTCCGTCGATGTACCGTCGGAGGATCGCGGCTCCTATCAACGCCTCGGCACAG
The DNA here is from genome assembly GCA_025928335.1 of Gemmatimonadaceae bacterium. Lineage (GTDB taxonomy): Bacteria > Gemmatimonadota > Gemmatimonadetes > Gemmatimonadales > Gemmatimonadaceae > JAQBQB01. The sequence goes on along the minus strand of JAICJQ010000045.1, from coordinate 9,527 downwards.
TTGCTGACGAACCAGGACAGCACCATGCCGATCGGTACGCCGGAGTTCAACTCGCTCAGCAGATGAGCGGGAAACACGACGGCGATGAGAAGGGGCCAACTCCTCTTGGGGCTGAGGAGCAAAGCGCCTAGCAGCAACGCGTTCGGCGGCCACAACGTGGACACCGGCGTTGGTTGCGGCGTAAGGGCGAACCCTAGCTCCGCGCCCAGGAAATAAGCGATGCTGACCGCCAGCGCCCGGAGCACGGGAGGACGCTCGCAATTCGGTCCGGTTTACCGCATTGGACCTTAGTCCAATAACCTGCTACCGGCGTTCCAACCGGCTCACGAGTGGCGTTCGCTGACGATGGTTCTTTGGGGCTCAGAGTGCGCGCTCGACAATCCGTCGAAGCAATTCAGTGAGGGGAAGAACGCTCAACGCTAACGGCAGAAATGGGAGGCCGGTCGCGACGATCAGGATCAACACCGACCTGAAACCGACCGGAAGAACCTGCATCCCGCCGACGACATCGAACGCGTTGGACAGGTCGGCGAGCGACTGGATGTCAGCGCTGCCGAGAAGCGGCTCGGTCGGCGGTCGCCGAGCGGTCAACCATGTCTGACGAAACTGGTCGACGTAATGCGAGGCCAACTCGCCATAGTCGAGTGCTCCGGTGAATCCCGCCCGGATGAGTGCCGACGAAAAGAAGGCCAACGGAGTGATCGCGATGAGGGCGAAGACGATCGGGAACCCGATGATGTCGGGGATGAAGGGATCGATCTTCATATGGTCCTGAAAGACCCGCCCGCCGATTTCGCCGGCGATGGTGATGGTCTGGGCGACAAAGACGGACGCCAAAGCCGTCATACTTCGGCCGAGAAATCCGAGCCCGCCCGCCTGGTCGGGATGCAGCGGATTCAGGTGAAGCGTCAACCTCGACGTTCGCCACAAAAACCGGTACCAGATCAGCAGCCGGTAATACCATCGCAGCACGACGAAACGGAACACGTTCAGACTGACCAGCGAATACCACCAGCCGGCACCGGAGAGATGCGCCTGGCCATCGGCGCCGACGTCTAGATACCACATTCCGGGGCGCGCCGCCCACTGATCGCGGCGAATGAAAAAGCTCACCAACGACGAGACGACGAAGAGCGTGACTTCGACGGTCGCCGAGTTTCGCATGCGGATCGTGTCGTCGATGACCGCGTCGAATCGCGACAAATCTCCCCGCACGACAATCCCTCGATCCACGAACTGCCGGACGATCGCCCGCATCCAGCGATGAACGAGAGGCTCAGCCGCGATCAGCATCGGCAACGCGACGATGAATCGCGTTTGAGCGTTCAGGTCCAGAACAAAGGGAATGCGGGCGCCGCCGAACGCCTTGCCGTCACCCATCGATAACAGGAGCAGCGGAACCCAGGTGATGGCGATGACGGCGATCAAGCGCCGTTCGAGCCGTTCGATCGGTGGATCGAGTAGGCGCGACCGTTGGTAGAGTCGGTACAGTGGCCCACCGATGGTGAGCGAGAAGCGCTCGAACCGATCCGATTCGGCGCGCGATGAATAGCCGATGGCCCGGCCTCCTGCGAGCAAACGGTCCGGGCGATGAGGTTAGACGCCTCCGTCCGCATGCTCGCAGTGGACAATCGTCCCACGCGTTTATGGCGGGGAACAAATGACGGCGGTGGGAACGCATTGACCCTAAGTCCAATGGAGCAGGTTCGGGCGCACCGATAATTACCGCTCGTGAGTCCGGTCGTGTTCGCTGTGGGAGGTCGGTTGTGTCGGCACGGATTGAACGCTCGAGTGCGGGAACGGCGATTGACGGCGACCGCTGGGTGGGAATCGTCGACGACGACGCGTCGATTCGTCAGTCGCTCGCGCGCATGTTTCGTGGCAATGGCATTCGCACGAAGACCTTCGGCTCGGCCGAGGAATATTTGCGCCACCGCGTGCTCGTTGAACCGCGGTGTATCGTGCTCGACGTCCACCTCGGTGGATTGAACGGATTCGAGCTGCAGGCGCGTCTCGCTGCCGAAGGCAAGCTCACGCCGATCATCTTCATTACGGCGCACGAGATCTGTTCCGCCGACCTTGCGCGGTGCCCCGGGCCGTGCGGGTACCTGAGGAAGCCATTCGATTCGGACGCGCTTATCGCGCTCGTGCTTCCTCACCTCAACGTCCAAGGGACTAGCACTCCGTGAGACCAATTTCCGTCGGCGACGCGACGGCGACGCGAGCCGCTATCGCGAACCGCTCTGACTCTCGTTCGCGATCACATCGCTCGGCGATCGACGATGGCGTCGTGTTGGCCTCGCTCTCGATTGGGATCGCGATTCTCGACAGCAGCGGGTGCGTTGTCCGAGTCAACGAGGCGTGGCGCCTGGCCGCGGCCGAAGGAGTTTTCGGAGAGCACCACGCGGTCGTCGGCCAGAGCTATCTCGATGAGTGCCGACGCGCCGAGGCTCGCGGCTTCGATGCGGCGCGCGAGCTACGGCAGGGAATCGAAAGGGTGCTCGCTCGGCGGACGCGAACATTTCGATCTCAATTTGTCTCGCAAACACGGGACCGATGGCTCGAGATTGTCGTCGACATCCTGAAGCATGAGGCGGGCGGCGCCGTCATCTCGGTGGCCGATGTCACGGAGCGGCGGCTCGACGAGAAAACCGCCGAGGCCACGCGAGGGCACACTGCTCACCTTGGCCGGGCGTCGATGATGAGCGAAATCGCGTCCGCGATTGCCGGCGAGATCAAGCAGCCCGTGACGGCGATCCAGCTCAACGCGCTCGCCGGGGCGACGCTGCTCGGAGCCCCACAGACTGATCTCGAAGCCGTGTGGAGTGACAGTCGCGAAGCCTGGCAGATGTTCAAGGACATCTACGACTACGCGTCCCGCGCGTCAGGAGTGATCGAACACGTGGATCAACATGTTCACCGGCAGGGTGGAAACGGCGCAATCGTCGATCTCGGCGAGACCTGCCGAAGCGCGGTGAGGCTCGTCGAGCACGAAGCCGCGCTGCGTGGAGCGCGCATCGAGGTGGACATCGACGCGCACGCACCGGCGATCGCAGGCGACGCGATCGAGATGCAGCAAATCGCCATGAGTCTATTGCTCAATGCGCTCGACGCGGTCAGCGAATCGTCTGAGCGGGTGATCGCGATCGGAGTCATAAGCCGCGGCGCCGAGGTCGAGATGTACGTGCGCGATACCGGACCGGGCCTTTCACCCAAGGTGAGACAGCATCTCTTCGAGTCGTTCTTCACGACGAAGGAGGGCGGACTTGGCATGGGGCTGATCATCGTTCGCTCGATCGTCGAGCGACACCGCGGTCGTGTCATCGGCGAGGACGCGGCGAACGGCGGGGCCATTTTCCGAGTGCATTTGCCCGTTTCGTAATTCAGCGTGGCGATCGGTTACGGAGTGGACGGCGGATCTGAGGCGGGGAGCTCGAACTGGAAAGTCGCGCCGAATTTTGGATTCGGCGTTGCCCAGAGGCGTCCGCCATGTTCTTCGACGATCGAGCGGCTGATCGAGAGGCCCATGCCCATGCCGGCGGGCTTCGTGGTAAAGAAGGCATCGAACAAACGGTCGGCGCTCGCAGCGTCGATTCCAACCCCGGTATCCTGGACTGACACGCGAACCGTTTTGTCATCGTGAGCGACTGATCTCAGCGTCAGCTGAGGCCGGCGGTCGGTCACGGGGTCCATGGCCTCGAGGGCGTTCATCACGAGGTTGATGAGCACCTGCTGAAGCTGGACGCGATCGCAATAGACGGATGGAAGGTCTGCGGCGAGCACGATTCGGGCGACGGCGCCGTGTCGCTGAATCTCGCTGTCGACGAGGGAGACAACCTCGCGGATTATCGCGTTCACGTCGAAGCGCGCGCGATGCTGACCGCTCTTCGTTGCGAGCTGCCGCAGCCGCTTCATGACGTCGCCGGCACGATGGCCGTCGGCCACGATCTCCGTGAGCACCTGCCGAACCATCGTGAGCGGCGGCGCCGGCCGGGACAACAGATTCAGCGACACCGACGCGTTGGCGACAATCGCCGTCAGGGGCTGATTGATTTCGTGCGCGATCGAGGCCGCGAGCTCACCCAACGTCATGACCCGTGCAACGTGCGCCAGCTCGTCTTGTGTCTTCCGCAGGGAGGCTTCGGCGCGCTTGCGGTCACTGACGTCGCCGATGTTGGCGACGAAGCCTACCCGGACGCCGGATTCTCCGGTCAGTGGCGCACAGGCCACATCGGCGTCGAATTCTGTGCCGTCTTTCCGCCGCAGCCGAATTTCCGTTCGAACTGGACCTGATGCCGTCTCCAAAGTGTGCAGGATCGGCCCCCAGCCGTCGTCCATCTCGTTGGCGAGGATGCCAGGGTGATGCGCGAGCTCCTCGAACGTCCATCCGAACATGCGTTCGAAGGCAGCGTTGCAGCGCTGCACGGTGAGATCGGGGCCAAAGAGCACGATTCCGACCGGCGACGCATCGAGAATAGTGTGAAGCTCTCCGGTCGCGCGCCGGAGTTCGGCGGTACGCTCGGCGACAATCATCTCCAGCTCGTCGCGAGAATGTCGCAATGCATTCGTGGCGTCACGGCGGTCTTCGGCGAGACGCGCGTTTTGAAAAGCCATCGCGGCCTGATTTGCGGCGACGGAGACGAGCAGTTGATCGGTCTCAGTCGGGAAATCGGCGCGACGCGACGCGACCGCGACAAAACCACCTTCGCCCTGCATGCCGAGGGGAAACACCAACCCCGTATATCCGTCGTTGGGATGACCGACATCGGCGATCGTCGCTTTTTCCCGAACCTCGTGCTCGCGCAGCCATTCGCTGAAATCCGCCCACGCGTCGCCTCGATGCGCGTCGACGGTCACTCCCGTGGACGGATCGCGCAAACGGACGAAGGCAAACTCGAGGCGAAGGGAGCCGACGAGCGCATCGGCCAAGCCTGCCGCAATGGTCGGAGGGGCTCGTCCGACCCACGTGGCCGGAACGATAGAAACCGCAACCAGATCTCGGAGCGCCGCGCGAAGGCGCAGATTCTCGCCGGCGTCCACAAGGGTCAGATGGCCGATGCCGTCGGTGAGTGAGCCGGCCTTTCCGGCAGACGGCGCGAGCGAGCGTCACGGATCTCGGCGAGCAGTTCGTCGGGCGGAATGAAGAAGGGATTTTCCTGTAACACCCCTCCGATAATCACCATGGGGTGCGTGCGCACGACGTCCATTGCTACGTCCGCACCGAACCGCGACGCATCGTACGCGCAGATCACAGGTGCGTCGTGGTGCCTCAACACGTGGTTCACGCGCGCTTCGTACTCGAGGAGATCCTCGACCCCGGGAAGGTCGAGCAGCGCCCACTCCATATGGGCCACGACTCGCGTGCGCGGGTAGTGCGCCGCGGTCTCGCGAAGAGCGCTGTCAACCCAGGATAGCATTGCGCGCTGATCGAATTGGCGTTTCCGAACGTACACTTCGTCCCAGGGGGGAGCTTCGAGCTGTCCGGACGCGAGCGTTTCGTCGACGAGAATTCCCGAAGTGCGCAGCCACATCAGATAGTCTGTTCGCTTCTCCGGGTCGAGGATCAGGAGCACCTTTTCTCCAAGCTCCAGTCCTTCCCTGATGAACGGCTCGAGCACACGCTGCTCTTCCTCGAGACTCGTAAAGAAGGCGCATACGTGGCGATGCCCGCTAAAGACGCCGTGGCCAATTACAATGTCGCGATCGGCAGGCTGCACGCTTCGGACCTCCAGTCTTACGAAAACGCGTGACTTTCAAGAGGTGGCGGGTGTCCTGCGTGCCGCACCAACCGGGCCGAGGAAATAAGAAACACCTGAGTCGGGCTCCGTCGTTGGCCTTTGGTCCAATAGAACGCCGGCCTGCATTTGCGAGGCCAGAGACAATCGCGGCGGCGGCCCTACCGACCGAAAAACCGCTGGCGCAATCGGACGACCTTCGTCTCGACCATTGTGTCGGCGGCGCGGCCGAGTGCTACGGCATACAGACCGTCGTCGACTCGCCAACGTCGCGCGGTGGTATCGAAGCGCGCGAGTAAACGCGGATCCGCGACGAGTGAGACGCGCCGCGACTCGCCGGGCCCCAGGGTGACTTTGTCGAAACCGAGAAGTCGTTCGCGCCGGCCGTCCGGCGCTCGGACGAGATAGAGCTGCGGCACGTCCGCGCCGATCGATTGGCCCGTGTTCGTGACCGTCACGTTGGCCGCAATCGTCGTATCACCCTGCGTTGCGACAGAGAAGTCGTCGTACGAAAAACTGGTATACGTCAACCCATATCCGAACGCGAAGAGCGGCCGCTCCTGCATCTTCGCGAACCAGCGATAGCCGACCTCTGCGCCCTCGTGATACCAGAATGAAACCTCACGCCCGGGAGGTGCGTCGGCGCCGGCGATGCGTTGGTGCGGCGTCTGCTCGATCGACCGCGGAAAGGTCATCGGCAATCGGCCGGATGGATTGATGACGCCGGTGAGGACCTCGGCGATTGCCTGTCCGCCGAGCCGGCCGGGATACCACGCCTCGACAATTCCTTTGACGCGGTCGCGCCACGGCATGTCGATCGGGCTTCCCGTCTCCAGGACGACGATCGAATTCGGATTCGCTGTTCCGACGGCTTCGATGAGATCATCCTGGCCGTAGGGCAGGGAAAGATCGGGCGCGTCGACCCCTTCAGACTGGTGGCGCGTGGCGAAAACGATCGCGACGTCCGACTGCTTCGCCGCGTCGACCGCCGCCGTGACGTACGCGCCAGGATCGTACACGAACTCAGTGCCGGGGAGAAGCTTGTGCAACTCCTTGAGCGGCGAAGAACCGAAGTACACCTCGGCGCCGCTCGAGACGCCGGCGTCCGCGTGTCCGCCGATGATGGCGATGCGTTTCGCCTTGGCACTGATCGGAAGCACATTGTGATCGTTCTTCAACAGGACGATCGCCTGCCTTGCTATCGCAAGCGTCGCCGAGGCGTCCCGGATCGTGTCGGCGAGCGGTGCTCGCGTCCACCGGTCGATGCCGACCGCGAAGTACGACCGCAGCATGCGACGAACCATGTCCGCGATTTGGGCGTGCGAGACCAGCCCCTTGGCGACGGCGTCGCGCAGGGGCTGGCTGAACCACTCGACCGAATCGTACGCTGCCCCCGATTCCTGATCGAGGCCCTTCAACGCGAAGTCCCAACTGTGCACGGCGCCCGGCTCTGACTGAATCCAGCCCCGGTATCCCCACGCGTTCTTGATGACGCCATTGAGGATCGGGTCGTTCCCGCAAGCATACGAACCGTTCACCTTGTTATGCCCGCACACCAGCGTACCGGGCTGTCCGCGCTCGACGGCAATTTGAAACGCGAGCAAATCCGACTCGCGGTGAGCCGCGGGATCAATTTGCGCGTCCAACATGGTCTTGTTCGTCTCGGTCGCGTTGAGCGACACGCGCTTGACCGATGCGATCACACCTTCCGATTGCATCCCCGCCACGACCTCGCCGCCCATCACACCGGATAGCCACGGATCCTCCGAGAGGTACTCGAAGTCGCGACCACCGCGCGGGTCGCGGATCAGGTTGATTGCACCGCTGAGCACGACGTTGAATCCACGCGCGCGCGCCTCGCGACCGATGACCGTACCCATGCGACGCGCGAGCGGGGGATTGAAGGTCGCGGCGAGCGCGATACGGGATGGAAACGCCGCCGTCACAGCATCACTCGCCTGATTGTCCGGCGGACGGGTGACGCCAAGACTGGCGTCCGTCATGCTGATTGCCGGGATACCGAGCCGAGGAACACCGCGCACGGACGCCGCGCCGCGTGGACTGTGTAGCATTCCAAAGCGCTCGTCGTCCGTCATACGGCGTTCGGTTTCCCAGGCGCGGATGTCGGGCGACGCGAATCGAGAAGCAACGACGGCCGCGATCGCGAGCCCCGCGAGCGCCGCCGCCGAACGGATCATTGGAACGGGCCGACGCCGAAGCTCACACTGGCGATCGCACCGATTCCAAGGAGAAGAAGCAGCACCGCGACTACGAGCGTCAACGACAGGGGAAAGCCATTCTCGTCGTGCAACAGTCCGGCGGCTCTCATCTCCTGTCGCTCCCGCCGCAGCCGCCACATGAACTGAATGTGGAAGGCGATGCCGACCGCGATCATTCCGACGCCGAGGTAAACGAGCGCGATGCCAAAATTCCGCGGCGCCGCCGTGGTCGTGAGCGCTCTCTGTTCAGTGAGCCGCGTGAAGAGCTCGTACATCGCGAAGCCGAAGCTGATGAGCGCGACCGACGTCCGGATGACACTCATCAGTGTCTGGTCGGCGGTCATGCGCGTTTGCAGGAACGACATGTCCGTGCGGCGCGACGACAGCTCGACGGAGACATGATCGGGCTTTTCACCGACGGCGATGGCGGTCGGAATCGGAATGCTGCTCATAGCCGCATATACGTCGCCGCTCGCGAACGGCGGCATTGGACCGAGGGCCCAGGGGTGGAGTGCGGTGGCGTCGGACCAAATGCCAATGGGTCGGCGACCGGGCAGGAAATATTCTCGCAACATGACAACCGCCGCCCTGATCGTACTCGCGATCAAGGTCAGTCTCGCATTGACCGTCCTCGTCACGGGGATGCGCGCGGGGCCGGGAGATCATCTCTGGCTCTTCCGCCGTCCATCGCTGCTCGTACGCACCATTCTGGCGATGAACGTGATGCTGCCGCTCATCGCTCTGTTGATGGTGTCGGTCCTGAGGCTCGATCCGGCGGTGAAGGTCGCGCTGGTCGCGTTGTCCATCTCGCCGGTGCCCCCGCTCCTCTCGAGAAAAGCACTCAACTCGGGCGGCGCCGTATCGTACGCAGTCGGCCTGCTCTTCGCGGTCTCGATTCTCTCGGTCGGGCTTGTGCCCTTCGCCGCATGGACCGTAGGCCAGCTGTTCGCGCTGCCGGTTCACATTCCACCGCGCGTGGTGGCCTCGCTCGTCGGCGAAGTCATCCTGCTCCCACTCATCCTCGGCTTGCTCGTTCGTCACTTCGCCCCTGCGTTCGCAGCGCGCGCCGTGAAGCCGGCCGACAAGGCGGCGACGCTGCTGCTGGTCATTGGGATCATTCCCATTTTCGTTGTTTCCTGGCCATCTGTACGCGACCTGTTGGGCAACGGGACACTGGTGGCGATGCTCGTGATGGCTCTCGCCGGCTTGGCCATCGGACATTACGTCGGTGGCCCCGAAGAGGATCAGCGTGTCGTCCTCGGACTTGCGACGGCGATGCGGCATCCGGCAGTGGCGATCGCCATCGGCCAAGCGGCGTTTCCCGGAAACGAGTTGATTCGCTCGGCGGTGTTGCTCACCGTCGTCGTGGTCGCGTTCGCGACGATTCCCTACGCGAGCTGGGCCGAACGACAACAGTGGGATCGGCGTCGTCGTTCGATCCATCTATCCGGCCGGCGATCGACGTTGCCGCGTCCGGCGTATCACGGACGGGAGCGACGAGAAAGCTCAGCGCGTGGCGGTGACCGTCGTCGATGACGGGTTGGGGGAACACTGGGTGCGGTCGCCGCCGCGC
>JAICJQ010000041.1 GCA_025928335.1 Gemmatimonadaceae bacterium | reverse complement strand
GGCCTCATCGTCGCGATGATCCTCAGCCCGCGCTCGGCGTGGTACGTCATTCTGGTGACGTCGCTCGCGGGGGTACTGAGCAAGTATGTGATTCGCGGACACACGGCAAACGTCTTCAATCCGGCGGCGCTCGGCCTGGTCGCGACGTTCTACGTCTTCAACCCGGCGCAGAACTGGTGGGGCGCCCTCCCCGCGCTACCGATCGCGGCGGTGGCCGTACTCCTCGCCACCGGCATCTTCATCACCTACAAGGTCAACAAGATTCCCGCGGTCCTCGCCTTCCTCGGCGTGTACTACGCGTGCGTGACCAGTGCGGCCTTCATCGACAATCCGGCACGCTTTGCGGATCTCTACCGTTCGCCGAATCTGCACGCCGCATTGTACTTCGCGTTCTTCATGGTCACCGACCCGCCGACGTCGCCGCCAAAGCATCGCGACCAGATCGTCTTTGGGGCGATAACCGGGGCCGGTGCGTTCGCGGCGTTCGACCTCAACGGCGCGGCATATTATCTCCTCGCTGGACTGCTCGTCGCCAACCTGTGGGAAGGCTGGCGACGGCGCCACGAGCATCGGTCACGGATTGGGGCCCCGGCTCGGTAACTTCACGGGCGACACTTTTCGCTTCCACACATTCGAAGCGCCGTACGCTGCTGGTATGTCGGTCGTCACGAGCTTGTTCAAATCGGTGATCGCCTTTCGCGCATCGTCTATCGCGTAGCCGACGGCTTTGCGCTGGTCCGATGTTGGCTGACCACTCCACCCTTCGATGGGACCACGCTCGCCGTTGACCGCGATGAACGCGCGATCGATCGCCGTGGCGGCGCGACCGATGCGCGCGTTGAGCGAGTCGACTTGTGTTCCCGCGCTGGGCAAGTCCGCCTTGATCGAGTCCCGCTGCGCGGTCAGTGCGCGCGCCGCGAGCCGAGCTTGGCCGAGCGTCTTGGTCCAATCGTAGATCGCCATCAGCACGGTCTGGCGTGCGGCGCGATCGGCGACGAGGAATTTCGGGAGCGGATCCGCTTCGACCATGACCGTGCGAGTCATCGGGTTCTTCACGCCGGGCACCGTGACGCGCACGGAGTAGAAGCCTGGCATGACGAGCGGTCCGACGACGCTGCCTCTGCCGCCACCGGCACCTTCTCCTCCCGCCGGAAATCCGACTGTTACAGCGGCCGGTGGTCCGCCCCGACCGCCGCCGCCGCCGCGCCCACCGCCCGTAGGAACGTTCCCCGAATCGACCGGGGGATCGATGCGCAAATCCCAATCGACGCGGTTCATGCCTTTCGCGGCCGGCCCCTTGAGCGTGCGCACGACTCTGCCACTGTTGTCGGCAACGACGATCGCCGCCGGCGAGCTCGCGGCGTCGCGCAGGTTGTATTGAATGACGGCGTTCCAATCCGGATTCGGCGCGAAGAATTCGCCATGGCCGTACCATGCCTGCGGAGTAAACGTGCTCATGAGCCGCGCACGATTGATCGGCAGTAGCATCGCTTCGGCGGCCACGGCGTCGCTCGTCAACGTCTCGAGCGGGCCGGCGTCATCGAGCACCCAGATACCGCGCCCGTGCGTGCCGACGACGAGCGCGTTGTCGCGCTCCTGGAAGATCGCGTCGTCGGTGGCGACGGTCGGCATGTTCGTGGCGAGCGAGCTCCACGTCGCACCGCCGTCGTTTGAGACGTGAACACCGCGTTCGTGGGCGAGGATCAGTACGCGCGCATTCTTCGGATGTTCGCGGATCCGATTGATTGAAGTCTCGGGGAGTCCGGCGACGAGCGGCTTCCACGACGAGCCGTAGTCCTCACTGACGAAGACGTACGGTTTGTAATCGTCGTTGTAATGCCCATCGAAGGTCGCGTAGACACGCGACGCCTTGTGGCGCGACGGAAGCACCGTGCTCACGTATGTCCGTGGCGGCAAGCCGGGAACTCGCGCGGTGATGTTCGTCCACGTTCGTCCGCCGTTGCGCGTGATCTGCAATTGGCCGTCGTCGCTGCCGGTGTAGATCAGCATCGAGTCGAGCGGCGATTGGCCGATCGATACGATCGCGCCGTAGTTGGATTGGCCGTCGTGACGTGACAGCGCATCCGGCCCGACGATCGTGCCCATCATCTTGAGCGTGTCGCGATCGATGTTGAGCGTGAGGTCGTCGCTGATCTTTCGCCAGCTCGATCCGCGGTCGTCGCTGCGGAAGAGGAACTGCGCTCCCATGAACCAGGTCTTCGGGTTGAAGTGCGACACCGCGATCGGCGTGTCCCAATTCCATCGGTAGACTTCACGACCAGCGGCGGGCGGCAAGGGCGGGCGCTCGCCCGTACCCGGCCGTACGCCCTGACGCTCGAGCGTTTCGATGTTCACCCACGCTGCGTTGCCATTCTGCGACGACTGGAGCACCATCGAGTTATTCGCCGGGTCGAAGTGCGCATGAAAGCCGTCGCCGCCGCCGATGTTCCACGCGTCGCGGTCGGCGATACCGTTGCGATTGCGCACCGCGCTCGGCACGCACCAGACGCCGTTGTCCTGCAGACCGCCGCAGATGCGGAAGGGCACGCTGTTGTCGACATCGACTTCGTAGAACTGGCCGATCGGCATGTTGCGGCGGAAATCCCAGGTCTTGCCGCGGTCCCAGGAGATCGAAACGCCACCATCGCCGCCGATGATGAGGTGATTCCCATTATCGGGGTCGATCCAGAGCGCGTGATCTTCGCCGTGGACGTTGCTGAACAGCTCCGTGAACGCCTTGCCGCCGTCGTCAGAGAAGTAGAAACCGCGGTTCGATCCCAGCGTGTAGACGTGGCGCTGGTCTCGCGGATCGACCCGAATCTGCGAGTAATAGTTGGGACGAGTGTTGAGCGACGACGTCTTCTCCCAGGTTGTGCCGCCGTCGGTCGTGCGATAGATGCCCGCGTCGGGATTGCGCGCCTCGATGGTCGCGTAGACGGTCTTGGGATCCGCCGCGTAGAGCGAGAGGCCAATGCGTCCCTTATCGCCTTGCGGAAGGCCGGTGGTCAGTTTCGTCCACGTCACGCCGCCGTCGACGGTCTTATAGATGCCGGAGCCCGGTCCACCGCCGTTGAACCCCCACGCCGAGCGCTGGCGTTGATAGGTGGCGGCGTAGAGGGTTTGCGCGTTGCTCGGATCGATCACGAGGTCGGTGGCGCCGGTGTTCTCGTCGACGAAAAGCATCTTGTTCCACGACTTACCGCCGTCGGTCGTCTTGAAAACGCCACGATCGGCATTCGGACCCCAGAGATGCCCCTGTGCGGCGACGTACACGACGTCCGCGTTCGTCGGATCGACGATGACGCGAGCGATGACGCGGGTGTCGCGCAGCCCCATGCTCGTCCACGTCTTGCCGCCGTCGGTGCTCTTGTAGACGCCGTCGCCCCAGCTCGAGCTCTGACGCGTGTTGGCCTCGCCGGTGCCAAGCCAGACTGTGGTCGGCGTGGAGGGCGCGACCGCCACGGCGCCGATCGACTGCATGGCGTCGACGCCGTCGAACACGGGCGCGAACGAGACGCCGTTGTTGCTGCTCTTCCAGAGGCCTCCGCTCGCCGTGGCGATGTAGATAGCGTCCGGCTCGCCGCGGATCCGTGCGACGGCGATGTCGTCGATGCGGCCACTTGTGTTGACCGGGCCGATCGAGCGCCACTTCACGAGTGAGAAGGGTGTTTGGGCGCCGGCGGTGCCGACTGCCAGGAGGCCGGCCAGTATGCGAACGAGACGGACCACGAGTCGCTCCGATGACGGATGAGTGGCGAGAAGTTACTGCGTCACCGGGGTGTTGGGCACGAGCGGGGAGGGGGGAGGGGCGTGCTCGTTGAAACACCGGCGGGAAGGTACGTTCACCCGATCGTGCCTTCCGATCTCCTCGTTGAGCGCCCGGCCTCCATTCCCGACTTCTATAGGGAAGCGCGGGAGTATCTCCTCGAGCACGAGGCGGAGCATGGGCTGATGCTTTCCGTGGCCTTCTCGACGCTGATCGCGCCGGCCGAGTCCTACTGGTCGCTCGCGCGAGCGCGAGACGGGCACGTGGTCGCAGCGGCGCTCCGGACGATGCCCAAGGTGATGTTGTCGCGCGAGGGGGCGCCAGGCGCCATGGCGGCACTCGCCGAGGACGCGCGCCAAGCCAAATTCGATTCGATCATCGGCCCGCGGCAGTCGCTCGAATCGTTCGCCGCGGCGTTCGGCGGCACGTGGCGCTCGACGCACCGTCACGTGCTCTACGAGTGTCGCAGTGTTCAGACACCACCAGTGGCACCCGGCAAGCGATTCGTCGTATCCCCCGCCGATCGTTCACAGATCGCTGACTGGATTCAGGCGTTCAGTGCCGAGGCAATCGGGGATGGCGCGACGCGCGATGCGGCGGAGGCGTTGACGGATCGGCACTTGCGCGACGGCTCGATGTGGCTCTGGCGCGTGGATGGTGCGGCTGTCGCCTGTGCCGCCGCCGTCGGGCATACGCCGCACGGAATTCGGGTGAACGCGGTGTACACGGCTCCGGAGCACCGGCGTCGCGGCTATGCGTCAGCTCTGGTCGGGTCGCTGACTCGCGAGTTGCTGGCGGGCGGCCGGGACTTCGTGTTCTTGTATGCGGACGCCAGGAACCCGACGGCGAACGCGATCTATCAGCGCATTGGCTATCGCCAGATCGCCGAGGCGGGTGAGTTGGTGTTGGAGTCCCAACGGCCGCCGCACGCGGCGTGGTAGTGTGCACGTGGGTATGTCCGTGGACGCTTGGTACAACGCGGACGCTTGCCAGAAATGGATACGGGACACTGCGACGGGATCGGACGGGAAAAAGGACAGGATGAACTGCATTGTGAACGGGCGCGGCCAGAGAGACGCTCACGCCGCAACCTTTTTCAAAAGCAGTTCATCCTGTTCGTTGTCCGTTTCATTCCGTCAGTTGTCCGTTTCCATTTGTACGAGTCGTCCAGCCAGAACTCGTGTCAGCCAAACGAGGTCAAGACGCGGCGCGTGTCTCGACGGTCTCCTCGAGCATCTGGTCGTGCACTACGAGCTCGCGCAATCGTGCGGCGCTCCCGATTCGATACGGAACCGTCGTCACGACCACATTCGGCCTGAATAGAAAGGCCGTTCGAATGAACAGCGATGTCTTGTTGTGCAGCAGATGCCCGAGCCAACTGCGCGGGACGATCTCCGGCACGACGATCGTGACGAGATCCGCGTCGCCACGCGCCGCCAGATCGTCGACGTAATCGACGAGCGGCCGCAGGATCGAGCGGAAGGGCGACGGAAGCGTCACGAGGTCGACGCCGATGTCCCATGAATTCCAGCGGTCGCGCAGCGCGGCGGTCTTGTCCGGCTCGACCTCGACGTACACGGCGCGCACGTCCTCGGAGATCGTCGTCGCGTAGACCAGCGCGCCGGCCGTCGGTTTCGTGATCCCATTCACCGGGACGATGACCGTGTGATGCAGGAACATCAGAGGCGATTGTCCGGTGAACGCGACTTCTTGTTCGAAGTGCTCGTAGTGGCGATGGATACGGCGGAGCACAACGATGATCGTGGGGATGATCAGCACGACGATCCAGGCGCCCGACGTGAACTTCGTCGCCACTTGTACGATCGCGACTGCTGCCGTGGCCAGCGCGCCGATTCCATTCAACCATGCACGCCGCGTCCATCCGGGCTCGCGGGTCTTCCTCCAGTGCACGACCATTCCCGCCTGCGACAAGGTGAAGCAGACGAACACGCCGATCGCGTAGAGCGGAATCAACGCGCTGGTGTCGCCCTTGAACAACCAGACGAGCACGATCGCGACGACCGCCAGCACGATGATGCCGTTCGAGAACGCCAGGCGGTCGCCTCGCGCCGCAAACTGGCGCGGCATGTATCGGTCGGCGGCGAGGATGCTCGACAATCGCGGGAAGTCCGCGAACGCCGTGTTCGCCGCCAGCACCAGCAGCGCGAAGGTCGAGTACTGCAGCAGATAGTACAGCGCGCCGCCGCCGAAGATGTGCCGTCCGAGCTGTGAAGTGACGGTTTCGGCGTCGGTCGGCATCACGCCGTAATGTCGCGCGAGGTAACTCGTGGCGAGGAAGAACACGGCGAGAATCGTCGCCATCCAGCCAAGCGTGATCGCGGCATTCTTCGAGCTTGGCGCCTTGAAGGCGCCGACGCCGTTCGAGATCGCTTCGGTCCCGGTCATCGCGACGCACCCTTCGGCAAAGCCGCGCAGGATGAGGAAGGTGAGCGCGAAGCCCGTCGGAATCGTCAACCCATGCCGTCCCGCCGAAACGACGTCCACCCGCGCCGGCGTAGACGTTACCACCGCCTCGAGACCGAATAGCCCCCGTGTGATCCCCGTGCCGATCAGGGCGAGCATCATGCCGATGAACACGTACGTCGGCACGCTGAACGCGATCCCCGATTCTCGGACGCCGCGCAGGTTCACCGCCATCAAGACGATGATCACGACCACGCACACCGTCACCGTATGCGGCTTGACGAACGGATACGCCGAGGCGATCTGCGCCACCCCGCCCGAGACCGAAACGGAAACGGTGAGGATGTAATCGGTCAGGAGCGAGGCCGCGGCGATGAGTCCAGGCATCTGCCCCAGGTTGTCCTTGGCAACCGTGTAGGAGCCGCCTCCTTTTGGGTAGGCGAAGACCGTTTGGCGATACGAGATCGCGACGAGCACCAGGAGCATCGCGATGACGGCGGAGATCGGCACGACGTACGACAGCGCCGCGCTCCCCAGCACCGCGAGGACGAGCAGGATTTGGTCGGTGGCGTAGGCGACGGACGAGATGGCGTCCGAGGAGAGAACTGCGAGCGCCGCCTTCTTGTTCAGCTTCTCGTGCTCGAGCCGGTCCGACGCCAGTGGACGTCCGAACAGGACTCGTTTGAGTCGTTTATACGGTGTGGGCATATCAGCGTTGACCCCCATCCGAAATAGAGCGGATGGGGCGTGAAGATTCCGTGAAGATTTTCGAGATTCAAAACGCGGCGCGAATGGCGCGTGCGTGCTCGCGCGACTCCAAGGACTCAACTCGCGCCGCTGTCGTCGGCCGAAGCGTCGTCGCGCGGCAGGTCGATCGCCGGAACGCTGAGCGTGAATACACTTCCGCCGCCGTCGCGCGGCGCACAGGTCAGCTGGCCTCCCTGGGCTTCCGCAATCCCCTTCGCGATCGACAAGCCCAGCCCCGCGCCGGCCATGTCTGCGTCACCAACGCGCCGACGATAGAACGGTTCGAAGATGCGTTCACGTTCAGCGTCCGCGATCCCCGGGCCACGATCGGCGACCCAGAAGCGCAGTTCCTGGCCGACCCGTCGCGCGCCCACATCGATCGGGGCGCCGGCCGGCGAGTACTTCGCGGCATTCTCGATCAGGTTCACCAGCACGCGGAGTGTTTGAACGAAATCGAATCGGCCGAACAGCATCGAATCCGACGGTTCGACCTGAAACCCGAGCTCGTGCCCTCCCGAGAATGCCTGCGCCTGTTGTGCGGCTGCGCCGAGAAGGTCTTCAGCCTCATTCGGTTGAATGTCGAGGGCACCGGTGCCCATGGTCACGCGGGATAGATCGAGCAGCTTCCCGACGAAAGCGTTGAGACGATCGGCTTCCTCCTCGATGACGTCGGCGCGCTCGTCGCCGTTGGCGGCGATCTCGTGTGCGAGGCCCTTGATCGTCGTCAACGGCGTGCGAAGATCGTGCGATACCATCGCCAGCGTCTCGTCCTTCATCCGGATGGACTGCTCGAGCGTCTGCGCGCGATCCGACGCGGCGGAGAGACGCTCCCGCTCGGCGCCAAGCGCGCGCGCCCGATACAGCAGTTGCGCCGACACGACGCTCGTGATCAGAAACGCCACGAGCACGAGCCAATCGAGCGGGCTGGCGACGGCGAGCGTTCCGTATGGCCGGAGAAAAAAGAAGTTGAATGCGAGAAATGACATGATGGCGAGCGTCACTCCGAGCGCACGCCCGGCCCGCGCGCTCGCCAGCTGGACAAGGAGCAGATACGCCAAGGTGACGTGGACGCGGTCGAGCCGGTCGCGAATAACGACCATGGCGATCGTGACGCCGACGAACACGGCGAGCCAGACGATCGCACGCGCCGCTTTGCCGGCGCTGCTCACGGTTCCGTTTGGAAACGGTATCCGACGCCAGGTTCGGTGACGATGACCTTGGGCCGCACGGGATCGCGCTCGATCTTCCGTCGGATGCTGCGAATATGGACGCGCAAATATTGCTGCGCATCACCGTAGGCGTTTCCCCAGACCGCGCTAAAGAGTTGGCGGTGGGTCATCGTTCGCCCGGCGCTCTGCATCAGCGCTCGCAGAAGCTGCCACTCCGTCTTCGTGAGATGAACGGCCGTGCCATCGCGCTTGACCGACGGCGTCGCCAGATCGATCACCGCGCCGTCGGCCTCGATGACATGCGTCTGGCCGGCCGCGGGTACCAACCGCGCGCGACGCAACTGCGCCCGCACCCGGGCCTGCAGCTCGATCGTGTTGAACGGCTTGGCGACGTAGTCGTCCGCGCCGGCGTCAAGGAGCGCGGCCTTCTCCTGCACGGAACCGCGCGCGGAGAGCACGATGATCGGAACGGCCGACCACGACCGAATGGCGCGGCAGACGACGGCACCCTCCATATCGGGGAGCCCAAGGTCGAGAATGATGAGCGACGGGCGCTCGGCGGCGGCAACGTCCATTCCGGATCGGCCGGTGCTCGCCTCGATCACGCGTGCGATCTCCGCTTCCATCGCGTTGCGGACGACACGGCGGATCCGCGGCTCGTCGTCGATGACGAGGACGACCTCGTCAGAAGTAGAAGAGGGAGGATTCAAGAAGCGTGGCGACGGGCGCCACCGGGTCGATCACTGGTACTGAATGTACACCGGCCGAGGGCGGAGCCAGAGCAGCTCGCGCGGCGTCAACAGCGCGTCGCGGCTTTTCGTGTCGTTGTGGAAGAACAGCTTGAATCCGGTGAACTCGACGGGATCCAGGTCGATGTAGTCGCGGTACGACTCGAACTTCATCCACGGCGGACCCCAGCCGTCCATATCCATCACGATCTGGACGCGAGGATCGAGCGCGATCTGCGGCGCGTGGGACACCATCTCCGTTCGGAATCGGTGAACGACGAGGACTTTGGGTGGCAGGTTCTTGTCGGTAACGAGTTTTTGAAGCTGCTCCGACACCCAGTTGATGTCCTTCGCATCGAGCTGCCCAATTTTCTTACCTGGCACTACGCCTTCCTTCGAGTAGTGCATCGAGAACTCGGGGTCCATCGCGAGATGGACGTCGGGGCGGGAGAGGAAGGGCAGGAGTCGGGGAAGCTCCTGCTGCATCGTGCTGTGGCCGACCTGGATGTCGAGAAAGAGCAGGGCGTTTCGCTGCTTCGCCCATCCGTACACCTTCTCGATGAGCGCCGTGTCCATGCGCAGTCGATACATGCCGTCCTTTCCCGGCGCGCCCTGTGCGGTCACGGCGATGAGCTGCAGCGCCGGTTGAACGGGTGTCGAGGGGTCGGCCTCCTGCCACTGTCGCACGACCGTGTCGAGCTTCGCGAGCATTGTCTCCACCGGATATTCGCCGAGCACGCCCATTCGCTTCGAGAGCGGGTTGCCGTAGAACGCAACGATGCGCCGACTCGGCAGAATGGAACCGGGAAGTGGCGTGGGGATCGTCGGCCATTTGGCGAGCATTTGTCGGCCGAAAGCAACCGTGGAGGCGAACGAAGCGGAGTCGTGTTTCTTGCGGACGCTCAGGAGGAGCGGCCGTGCCGTGTCGGAGGTGGGCGACTCGGCGACTCGGCGACTCGGCGACTCGGCGGCTGGGCGAATCGGCGGTGCGGTGACTCGATTCGCCGCCGCGCTGTCCGGCGCTCGGGCGGCGGCGGAGTCGGCAACCGCGCGACCGGCTGCCGAGTCGGGGCTGGTCGCCTGTTTCGGCGTTGCCGAAGGCGTTGTCTCGTGCCCGACGCCACAGGCAATTGCGAACAGTCCAAGCCACGCGGCGGTGAGGCGTATTCGAAAAGGTCTCATCGGGGAAGCATCTTGCAACGTTCACACCGCCGAGCGCGGTGACTCACGCTACGATAGTAACCGCGCGATGGCATCCGGGTGTATCGGCCAGGCGAACAGTCCGGCCATTCCCATGAGGACGCCGAGCGCCGTGGGGACCATGGCGATCCAGTACAGCCATCGTTTGTGCGTGAGCGACGTCAGCGCGAGAAGCGAGATGGCGAGCGCGATGAGCGTGTCCGACAGATCGAATTGATCGTCGCGGTAGTTCAGGCTGTCGTAGGTCTTCTGGTCGGCGTCGGCGGCGGCGCGAAGCGAGTCCTTCTTGGACGCTTGATCCTTGACGAGCGCCTGATAGCGCGCGATGGACGAATCGAGCTGGGGACGCTGCGCTGTCGCGGCGGTCCCGCGCGCGAGCGTAAGCTCCGTCAACGTCCCCTGGGCGACTTCCTGGCGGATGTTGCGGGCCTGGTAGAAGCTCCAGTCGTCGATCCGTGATGCCTGCGCCTGCTGCATGGCCTGGACGATGTTGTCGTCCTTGACCTTGCAGATGCCCATGAACGTCGCGAGCAACGCGACGGTGATCGCGACCCAGGTATTGAGCCGCGCGTGCTCGCGATTTGCCGGCTCCTGTGCGTCGGCCGCTTCGACGGGATCGATTTCCATGCGGCGAACTTACCGGCGCATGGGGTCGTGTCCAAGCTGCCTCGCGGATTCTTTGCGCGTGAGGTGGCGCGAGGCTTGCCCGCCAACGCGGCATGCCTCGAAAACATCTCCGATTTGGACGCGGGTTCTCCGTCGCGCTCACCAACCGACGTGCGCAAGCGGCGACGATGGTCATCGCGCCAGGCGACTCCGAGGGCGGCCCAGATAACAGCCATCGCGGAGCCGATCAATGGTTGTACGTACTCTCGGGCAGCGGCGTTGCGATCGTCGCTAAACGCAAGACGCCGCTGCGCGCCGGCACGCTGCTCCTGATCGAGCGCGCGACGACGCATGAAATCCGCAATACGGGACGCTCCCTACTCAAGACACTCAACGTCTACGTTCCCCCGGCGTACACGAGCGACGGAGACGAATTGCCGCGCGGAAAGAAACGCGGCATTAGTGTTTCTTAATCACACCACAAAGAACCCGCAAAGAGCCGGAATGCTCACTTAACGCTCGTCGCGCGACAACGTCGGCCTGATGCGGCGCAGACGCCGCATCGCCCGCGACCCGCGGGCAAACGCAGGCAAACGTTCAGCATCAGGAGTCGATGATGTTGCGGAGCACAAGTGGGATCCGGCGCTTCATTGCCGGTCGCGTGGTGGGGTTGGGAATGTCAGCGGTCGTCGCGGCGTGCGGCAGCGATACGACGTCGCCGGGCACACCGTCGATCATCACCGTCACCGGCGGCGCGACGCAATCGGGAACGGTGCATAGTCAATTGACGCAACCGATCGTCGTGTTGGTGACGGACGCTGACGGACACCCGGTGTCCGGCGTCGCCGTGACCTTCGCGGCGAATGCGGGTGACGGAAGCGTGTCGAGCGCCCAGGCGACCACCGACGCCGGTGGTCTTGCGCAGGTGAACTGGACGCTCGGCACCGCCGCCGGCTTGGACTCAATGGCTGTGACGATGGGCACGCAGTCCACCGTGGTGACCGCGATTGCCACCGCCGGTGTCGCCGCGCAGATCGCCATTGTGGCAGGAAACAGTCAGGCGGCCCCCGCGGACAGCACGCTCGGCAGTCCGCTAACCGTGAAGGTGACTGACCAGTACGGAAATCCCGTCAGCGGCGTCACCGTCAATTGGTCGAGCGACGACGGTGGTGTACTCGCGAACACGACGACGATGACCGACGCCAACGGTCTCGCTCAGGACACATTGACCATCGGTGAGCGCGGTACCGACGACGTCTCAGTTGCGGTGATCGTTGGGACGGTGCCGTTGACGGCAGTGTTCACCGAGCAATCGATGTAGTCGAGTACAACCGCAGGATTGAACCAGACTATTAAGCACGTCCGAATACTTGTCACGCCGTCTCCGCGCCCGTCCGCGAAATCCGTGCAGTTCTCCGTGTCTAAAGTTCTTTCAGCCAGCGACTCGTAGTGGTTGACCAGGTGGGTACAACGCATCCGGCTCTGTCAACAGCATTGAGACGCGGATGAACTGCACGGATCTCCGCCGAAAGTCACGGAGACAGCGTCACAAGTGAACTGCTGGAACGAAGAAGGAGGATGCGAGCGCGGAGGATGCTTCCGCCGCGTCATCCGCACCGGGATGAGCTGCTTTTGAATCGGCCGCGGCGCAGAGTCTTTCCGACCGCACGTCCTCAAAGCAGTTCTTCCTGTCGCTCCCCCGTTCAATCCCGTCAGTTGTCCCGTATCCAGTTCGTACCCGCTATCAAAGCGCAGCGCCGTGTCCTGGGTGTAAGATGGCCGCGCACGACGGCCGAACTGCAAAATGAGAGAGGGGACGCCGAAGCGTCCCCTCTCTTGTTTGTCAAAAGCAGTGTACCCTATTTGGCCGCCAGATCGCTGATCGACTGCGTCAGCCAGCGCACGCGAACGACATCGGACGATCCGGACTCGTACCCGCGAACCTGCGTCGCCAACTTGAGCAGCGCATCACGACGTGCCCCACCCGACGCGCTTTCCGCCGACTGCAGGCCTGATCGCACCGCCGAGACCTGTGAAGCCGAGAGACCCTTCCAGCGCTCGAGCTGATCGGTGTACGCGCGCGAGAGCGCGAACGTCGCCGGCCAGACGATGTGCGGCTGGTCTTGCACGTTCAGGAAATTCCAATTGACCGACTTCGCCGCGTCGATCTCGTTCTGCGTGATCGCGCCGCTCGGCGTCAACTCGAACACGTCGAGCCCGCGCTGCATCTCGGAGCCGACGATGTGCCCGTTGTACCAGTACGCCGACCAATATCCGCCGCCCATGGCGCGCGTCGAATCGTTCGGGCCACGATCGAAGAACCCGATCTCATGCGGATGCGCCGGATCACTCCACTCGAAGATCGACATGCCACCCTGATACCACGCCTGCACCATGATCGTGCGGCCGGGGATCGGGATCAGCGAGCCATTGTGCGCCACGCAGTTCTCGAGCTGCGTCTGCGCCGCCGGCATCTTGTAGTAGCTCTGGAACACCATCTTGTTGTCGACGATGCGGAAGATCGCGTCGGCGCCCCACTCCTTCGGGTCCTTCGCGCGGCAGTATGGAGCGCCACCGCCGCCCCACTCGTCCGAGAAGAGCACCATCGAGCCGTCGTTGCTGAACGTCGCCGAGTGCCAGAACGAGAAGTTCGAGTCGGCAACCGCGCCGATACGTTTCGGGTTCGGTACGTCGCGGATGTCGAGCAACAAGCCCATGCCCGCGCACGCACCGCCCGCGAGACCGACTTCCGGATACACCGTGATGTCATGGCACTGCGTCAGCGTACCGCGGGGCAGCGGAAGGGGCGGCCGCACCTGCTTGTACATGCTCGCCAGCGAATCGGCGGATCTGTTGAAGCGCGCCGTATCGGCCTTCGTCGAAGCGTCATTCAGCGGCGCCAGCGCCGCGTAGGCCTGTTGGAAATTGAAGCGCGCCGAGTCAGCGGCCGTCGCATTCTCGGCAAGCCCACCACGGCCACCGCGACCACCGGCACGCCCGCCGCCACGTCCGCCGCGACCAGCCGCGTCCGCGTCAGCCGGCGACGCGCCGTGGCCGAGCGTGTTGCGCAGCGAGCCGAGTTTGCTGTTGTCGGCAAAGATCGCCGCACCGCTCACGACGTCCGCCTTTTCCGGATGATCGAGCGGGATCTTGATCACTTCGATGCGGAAGAGCGCCGTGTTGTTCGCACCCGGATCGGCGTTGCAGCGCGCGAGCTCCTCGGTCGGACGTACGCCCGACGTACCCGAGATGTAGACGTAGACGTTCTTCGAATCCTTCGGATCGTGCACGACCGTATGCGTGTGCGAGCCGCGGCAGGTCTGCACGTTCGTCAGGTACTTCGGGTTGTCGACGTCCGTGATGTCGAAGATGCGCAGACCACGGATGCGCTCTTTGCTCACCGTCTCGCGCGGCGCCTGTGTGCCGCAGTCGAGGCGCGCCGTGGGCGCTTCGGCCGAGACGAACAACAAGTTCTGATAGACGGACACGTCGCTCTGCGACGCCGGGCAGATCTTCGACGTGCGAAGCCGCGGCGCTGCCGGGTTCGAGATGTCCCAGATCTGGAAGCCGTTGTAGTTCCCCTGAATCACGTTGGTTCTATAGAACGCGAGATCAGAGTTCGTGATGCCGGCGAACCCGGCCGGCGACGGGACGTGCGAGACCATCCGAAGGTTCCAGATCGCCGAGCCGGCGTCCTGGAGGCCGGCCTTGAGGCCGACACGCGGATCCGGATCCGGCGCCTTGATGAGCGGCGCCGACATGTCCGCGGTGGACATCGCCGCGCCGGCGGGCATCACCGACGGTGAATTCGCGCCTCCAGCACAACCCGCGACGGCAAGCGCGGCGCCGAGTGTTCCGACCCGCAGAAACGACTGTCTAACAGTGGGTGAAGTCATAGGAGTTGGAGGGAAGGGGAAAGTCTTTGAACGGCGAGCAGGCGGCTCTCTCCGTCGCCAGTCGCCCGTCGCCAAAAATTCAGCCGTCGAGCGCTTCGAGCATCTGCATCATGCGGTCGATCTCCGTGCTCTGATCGACCTGCACGTCGTTAGCGAACTTGAATACGATCTCATCCTGTCCGGCGCCCGGCGTGCCAAAGAGCTTTTCGACCATCTGGATCGCACCACGGTGATGCTGGACCATGAAAGTCAGGAAGAGCCGGTCGAAGTCGGCGCCCCGAGCGGCGTCGAGCTGCTTCATCTGCTCTTCGGTGAGCATGCCCGGCATGGCCATGAAATGCGCCGTCCCACCCATGTCCATTTTCATCCCGCGCGGATCCGCGTCGGGAACCGGCTGCCGGCGCTCGGCGAGCCACTGCTGCATCAGGCCGATCTCGGCCGTCTGCGCGGTCGCGATGCGCCCGCAGAAAATCTGGACGCCCTTGCTCGCGTTGTGCGACTCAGCCCATTTCGCCATCTGAACGGCCTGCGCATGGTGGCTGATCATGCCCGACATGAACTCGATGTCGGCAGCGGTATAGGGGCGACGGATGCTGTCTTTGCGCGCTTGCTCGATGCCCGCCTGCGTCGCTTGGACCTGCGCCGAGGCGCCGGTTCCAATGAAGCCAAGTCCGACGGTGAGAACGGACAGCGTGATGAGACGGATCTTTGTGGGGATCATTGGTGGTCGAGGCCTCCGCAAAACTCGAAACTATGGCCGGGACAGGCCGGCCGATAGCGGCCTCGCCTACTCGTTACCTGCATCCCGGCGTCGGGCAGCGCCGCCCATGCGGACCCGGCGCGTCACGTGTCGCACCTGTCCCTCAACAAGCTCGAAGAACGCCTGGATTCCGCACGCTTCGCTCGCGTGCACCGGACCCACATCGTGAACCTGGCGCACGCCGTGGCGCTTCGGCGGCAAGGCCGAAACCGGCTGGTTGCCGAGCTCAAAGGTGGGACAACAATTCCGGTGAGCCGGACGAAAGCCAGCTCGTTGCGTGGCCTCGGCGCTTGACGACGGGGTCCCGGCGGCCCAGGCTTCCGCGTGGTCCGCGGAATGCCTGTCTTTCAACCGGATCCAACTGGAGCCCGTATGAGCAAGTCCCTGATTCGCCTGACGCTCGCCCTTCTCGCCGCCGGAACCCTCGGCGCGTGCGCGTCGATCCCTCAACGCGCCTGGGCGAACGGCGCGGCGATGTCGTCGAGCCGGGCGTACTGGGAAACCATGTCCGGCAACAACAGCTTCCGCACGCGCCGCGAGCTGCAATCGAGCCTCGATCCGCTGCGGCTCAACTTCCAGGAAGTCGCCTTTCCGGCCTTCCCGAAATCCGGCGGATGGTGGTAGTTGTGGGGACATAAGACACGAGACAGGGGATTTGAATTCGAATCCTCGTGTCTCGTGTCTCGCGTCAGTAGCTCAGATTGAACGTTCCGTTCCGAATTTGGAGCGTTCCAGTCGCGGCGCCGGTCACCGGTGCCGCATCGGCGGTGAAAGTCCCGGTCACTTGATGGCTTGTGATCGACGTGATCGTCACGGTTCCGGAACCGGTTCCGAAGCTCGCCGCCCACCCGGCTGAGGTGGACGATCCGACGGTCACGCTGGAAAGCGAAGGAAGCACTCCCGTCGGGAACGTCCCCGCTGCCAACGGACCTATCTTCGTCACCGAAATGACGAGCGCGTAGGTCAGGTTTCCGGATACGCCCCCCGTGCCTGCGATCCCAATGGACCGGGTCGTGTCCTTGCCGCTGATCGTCGAATCCCGCCGAACGGCAACGACCTGGCAGGCCGACCATGACGCTCCGTTAATTGTCGCCGAGAACGTGCCGTTCGACGGCGCGCTGCAGTTGAAGGTACCAGTCAGGTTGCCGCTGGAATCGTCACCACCGCCTCCGCACGCCGCCAAAGAGACGACGGCGACCACCAACGATCCGATCGCAACGCGATGCATGCAGCGCTCCTCCATTCATTCGGGTAAGTCTGTCCCATTCGGTTAGCCTTGCGTAAACGCGGAAGAAATACCGTCATCAGGTAGGCGTCGTCCAGGGTGCGAGGCCGCAGCCCTCGGAGCAAAACGCCGGGCGGTGCGCGGGGCGGGGCCTTTCCAGAACGGAGCGCGGTCGAGCAAATTGAACGCTCAGGCCAAATGAGCTGGGAGTTGTTATGAAGTCAAAGCGCCGGGTTCTCGTCGCCTTGGGCGTCGGTATGGCAGCGATCGCTGGTTGCCGATCGAGTGATTCGACCGGGCCGTCGTCGGCAAACACGGTCGACCTGTCGGCGCTGATCGCCGAGATCCAAGCCGGAAGCGGTGGCGCGGCCGGCGTAATGGCTGCCAATGGCTTTCCGATTACGGCGGCTCCTTCGCTCGTTCCGTCGTCGTGCGCGTACTCGGCGTCGACTCAAGGTTTCGCGTGCCCGACGTTCACGTCGAACGGTCTCACGATTAGCGCGACGTTCTTTTTGCTCGACGCCGCGGGCCATTTCCAGTCCGCGCCGGACCCCGCGACGACGGCCGCCATACGCACGGTCACCGACGTGAGCGGCACGACGAAGCTCGACCAGGGTGGCACGAGTGGATCGATGACGCTCACCAACCATCAGGACATGACGTTGAGCGGCTTGCTCACCGGGACGCATGTGCTGAACGGCACGGCGAGGATGCATTCCGATCTCACGCTGACCGCACCCGGGCCGATGCACGCGGTCGTCGATCAAACGAGCGTAACGGCGAACGTCACGATGCCGACGGCGGGCAGGTCTAGTCCCTGGCCGACTTCGGGGACCATTACGAACGACGCATCGACCACGGATCAAACCGGTTCTCAGTCAGTTGCCGGGACCATCCACTCGGTGCTCACGTTCAATGGATCGAGCACCGTGACGATCGTCACGACGATTGGGACCGGCTCGACGGCGTTTACGACCACCTGCAAGGTGAGCCTGACCGGCGTCTCCGCGGTGTGTAGCTGACCGCGCTACTCGTAGCGTAGCGCGGTCATCGGATCGATGCGCGAGGCGCGCAGCGCCGGCAGATATCCCGCCCCGAGCGCGACCAACACCAAGAGCGCAATCGCCGTCGCGAAGACGAACGGATCGTAGGCCTGAAGTTGATACAATAGAGACTGCGCGCCCTTGCCGAGGGCGATAGCGCCGGCGACGCCGATCACGCCGCCGATCAGCGTCATCACGCTGACCTGTCGCAGGACCATCCGTTGCACTCGAGCACCGTCGGCGCCGAGCGCCATCCGAACGCCGATTTCGCGCGTGCGCTGCGCCACGGAGTACGCGAGCACGCCGTACAACCCAATCGCGGCCAGCAGCGTCGCGAGCGCCGCGAATGCGGCGGACATCGTGCTGATCATCCGGTCGAGGAACACATTCTCGCGCACTTGCTGCGGCAGCGTCTTCAGATCTTCGATCGGCAGGTTCGGATCGAGGCGCTTCGAGACGTCGTGAATCCCGCGCATGACCTGGTCGGTCGGCAGCGACGAGCGGACGTAGAACAGCAGCGATCCCAAGTGATCCATCTGCCGGTAGGGGATCGTGTAGACCGGCGGGACCTTGTCCTTCACCTTCGCGTACTTGGAATCCTTGACGAGTCCGACAATCTCGATGTTCAGTGAGTCGGTGGAAATCGACATCTGCTTGCCGACCACTTGAGAACCGAGGTTGAATTTCTTCGCAAACGCCTCGTTCACGATGGCCACTTTCGCCGTCGTGGCCGCGTCGCCCGCCCGGAAGTCGCGGCCGGCAAGGACGGGCACGCCGAATGTCGTGAAATAGGTCGGGCCGACGGCGTTGAATTGTGATTCGTCGTCGGTGTCCGGCTGCTTCTTGAAGCCTTCGACGGAGACCGAGTTGCCCCAATTGTCGCCGGACAGAATCGGCACCAACGAAGACGTCACCCCGGTCACCCCCGGTAACGCAGACAGTTCCTGCTCGTATCGCGCGAACAGCGCTTTTGCGCGCGTCGTGTCGTAGCCGCTGAGGCTGGGCGAGATGTTGAACGTCACCATGTTGTCGATCTTGATACCCAGATCCACTCGGCTCACGTTGCGGAGACTCTTGATGAAGAGCCCCGCCGAGATGAGCAGCGCCATCGAAAGGGCGATCTGCGCGGTGACGAGGCTCGTGCGGAACCGGGCCGCGCCGCGACCGCCGGCGAGCTTCCCCGAGTTGTTGCGAAGATCCGTGACCAGGTCGGGACGCGTCGACTGAATTGCCGGGATCAACCCGAACACGACGCCCGTGAACAGCGAGAGGGCGGCGGTGAATAGCACGGCCATCGCGCTGATGTTGAAGGTCATCGTCGACGTCGCTTCCGGCGGCAGCATTCGGACGATGCCATTCAAGGTCCAGTAGGCCACGACGAGACTGACGAGCCCTCCGAGCAGGGCGAGCAGAATCGATTCCGTGAGCAACTGGGCTACGAGCTGGCGCCGCGTCGCACCGAGCGAGAGACGCACCGCCATCTCCATCGCGCGATTCGCGGCGCGCGCCAGCAAGAGGTTCGCGATGTTCGCGCAGGCGATCAGCAACACGATTCCACGTCGTTGATGATCGGCCGGTAAATCGCATTGACCGCGGCGCGCGCCTGGTCGATCGTCATTCCGGGCTTGAGTCGCGCGAACATGTAGACCCAGTACTGTCTTCGATCCTCGAATCCGCGGAAGCCGGGAGACATCACACCGCGCATCGTGATCGGCACGAAGACGTAGGGGCGCGTGCCGAGTGTCGTGCCAGAGAAGCCGCGCGGCGCGACGCCGAGAATCGTCATTTGCTGGCCGTTGATGATCATGCGCTGGCCAACGACGTTCGGGTTGGCGCCGAGTTGATTCTCCCAGTAGCCGTGGCTGAGGACGGCGACAAATTCTCCGCCGATCGTGCGATCATCCTCGGGGGTCAGCAAACGGCCAAGCGCCGACCGCAAGCCGAGCGTGGCGAAATACGAGCCCGATACGAGCATGCCCTGTCCGCTGATGGGCGTTTGTCCGGCCATGGCGAGGTTTACGCTGAACGAGCGATGAGCCGCGACGCTGCTGAACGCTCCCCCCGTGCTCGCTTTCTCGAGGTCGCGGAACATCGCGTAGCTGAAGGTCTGGTCACACTCGCCCGCCTGGTTGCAGCTGGTCCCGCCCGGCTTCGGGCCTGGCGCCGCGACGTTCACGAGTTGCTCAGGGTGCGCGACGGGGACCGATTCGAGCAGGATCTCGTTGAACATCGAGAAGATCGCCGCGTTCGCGCCGATGCCGAGGGCGAGCGACAGGATCGCCACGGTCGTGATGAAGGGCGTCTTGAACAGCGTGCGCAGCGCGAGCTTGACGTTTCGCATGTTCGGCCGGTTCCCGGAGTGGGCGGTTTTCAGGCCGTACGAGTCGGCACTCGCCCGGGTTCCAGCTTGGATTTCCCGCGAGGCCATATGGTTTGCTCGGAGTGCGAACAGCGCCCATCATTAGCGCATGCGACCCCACCCGTGTCTCCCGCTCGCTCCGGCGATCGTTTTCGCCGGCATGTTCGCCGCCGCGGCCGACGCTCAGCAGCCGGCGCCTTCGGATCTCGCGCCGAGAATCGACGCCGTCTTTGCCCGTTTCACCGACAAGACGCCAGGCTGCGCCGTTGGTCTTGGTAAGGACGGTCACGCGCTCTACACCCACGGGTACGGCATGGCCAATCTCGAGTACAACGTGCCGATCACCGAATCGACCGTCCTCGAGAGCGGGTCTGTCGCCAAACAGTTCACCGCGTCGGCGATCGTCCTGCTCGCGCAGGACGGAAAGCTCTCGCTCGACGACGACATTCGGAAATATCTTCCCGAAGTGCCGTCGTTCGGCGGACAGAAGATCACGATCCGTAACCTGCTCACGCATACGAGCGGGCTCCGTGATCAATGGGGACTGCTCGGGATCGAAGGGCGCGGACCGGGCTCGCAGGTTCATTCGCCGGCCACGACGCTCGATCTCGTCGTTCATCAGAAGATGCTCAACTTCCCGCCGGGGTCGGAGTATCTCTATAGCAACACCGGCTACGCATTGGCCGGGATCATCGTCGAGCGCGTGAGTGGCAAGTCACTCGACGCATTCACTCAGGAGCGGCTTTTCCGGCCACTTGGAATGACCCACACCCGATGGCGCGACGACTTCACGGCGGTCGTGCCCAACCGGGCGACGGCGTATTCGGGATCGGCGCCGACCGGCTTTCACACCGACATGCCGTTCACGAATATGATCGGAAATGGAGGGGTGCTCAGCACGATGGCCGACCTTCTCAAGTGGAACGAAAACCTCGACCACCCGGCCGTCGGCGGCGCGTCGTACGTCGACGCGCTTCAGACTCGAATGCGGCTTACCAGCGGTCGCACGATCACCTACGCACTGGGACTCGAGGTCACGAACTATCAGGGAGTGCGCGAGGTGAGTCACAGCGGCTCGACCGCGGGCTATCGCACGTTCCTGGCGCGTTTTCCCGATCAACATGTGTCGGTTGCGGTGTGGTGCAATTACGCCGGGGCCAACCCGACCCAGCTCGCGCACCAGGTGGTCGATCTGGTTCTTACCAAGCCAGCCCCCGTCGCGACGCAGGCGTCCGCGGAGAAAGTCGAAGTTTCAGCCGCGTCGCAACAGCAGTGGGCCGGTGTGTATCGGGATCCGCACACCGACGATGTCATCACGCTCGCGGCAAGCAATGGCGGACTATCGGTCGGCACTGGACGCGGACAACCGACGACGCTGATCCCGCGAGGCGGTGCGCGGTTCCACGCCAACGCCGGCGACATCGAGTTCACCCGGACGGCGGGACGCCGCGCATTCGTGCTCGTGCGCGCGAACGGCGACTCGGCGCATTTCGAAGAAGCCCAGCCGGCGCCGGCAAAGATCCCCGCGCAGGACTACACCGGCACCTACACGAGCGACGAGCTCGACGTGCAACTCGTTGTCGCGGTGAAGGGCGACAAGCTCGTGGTCCGTCGCCGGCCCGCCGACGAGATCGAGCTTCGTCCCGCCTACAACGACGACTTCGCCGCACCCGGACTCGGCACGATCCGATTTGCACGCGACAAATCCGGACGGGTGACCGGCTTCGCCATTTTCGCTGGCCGCGTGATCGACGTTCGATTCACTCGCGCCGATCGTTGATGCACCGAATTCGACGAGCGGCCGCGACGTTCGCCCTCGTCGCGTCCGCGGGTTGTCAGGCGTCGCGACCTTCGAGCACGGGGGTTGCCGCGCCGGATGTCGGTCCATTGTCGCCGACCGTTCCGCTCACCGACCGCCAGCGCCGATGGGTGGACAGCACGCTCGCCTCACTCTCACTTCGCGAGCGCGTTGGACAGATGGTGATGGTCTGGATGCTCGGCGATTACACCAATGTGCACGACTCCAGCTACGCCGAGGTGATTCGCTGGGTCGAGCGCGATGGAATCGGCGGCGTGTCCATGTCGCTGGGGACCCCGATCGAGGTCGCGGCGAAGCTCAACGATCTACAGCGGCGCGCGCGCGTGCCGTTACTGGTGAGCGCGGATCTCGAGCCGGGGCTGGGCCGGCTCGAGGGCGGTTTGTTCGCTCACTACATGCTCGACGCGGGCAGCGCGACCGTCTTTCCACCGTCGATGGCGATGGCCGCAACGGGGCGCGACAGCGACGCCTACGACGTCGGGCGCGCCATCGCCGAAGAAGGCCGCGCCGTCGGTATTCACGTGAACTTCGCGCCGGTGGTGGACGTCAACAACAATCCGTTCAACCCGGTGATCAACACGCGGTCGTTCGGGGAAGATCCGCGGCGCGTGGCGCGCCTCTCGGCGAACTTTGTGCACGGTGCGATGGACGGCGGCCAGCTCGCGACGGCGAAGCACTTCCCCGGACACGGCGACACGGACGTCGACTCGCACGTCGGGCTGCCGGTGGTGGGAGCGAACATGGCGCGTCTGGACAGCGTGGAGCTCGTACCCTTCAAGGCGGCGATCGCCGCGGGCGCGTCGCTCGTCATGACGGCGCACATCGCGCTACCCGCGGTGAACGGTGACAGCACGACACCGGCGACGCTCGCGCCACGCATCATCACGGGACTCCTGCGCGATTCCCTCCACTTCCGTGGCGTCTCCATTACCGACGCGATGACCATGGAAGGCATCGGCAAGGGCTATACGGCGGAGCAGAGCAGCGTCCTCGCGGTGAAGGCGGGCGCTGAGATTCTTCTCAAACCCTCGGACGCGACCCGCGCCATCAATGCGGTGGTCGCGGCGGTCGATCGGGGCGAGATCTCGCGGTCGCGCATCGACAGCGCCGCGCGCCACATGCTCGAGCTCAAGGCGCGGTCCGGCGTGGCCTTCGCGCCGCAGGTTTCGCTGGAGCGTCTGCGGGAGGTCGTCGGCTCGCCAGCCCATCGCGCGATCGCTGCCGGCGTGGCGCGCCGCGCCATCACTCTGTTGCGCGACCGGGACAATCTCGTGCCCCTGCGCGACCTGGCCCGAGTTGCGGTCGTTCAGTACGCGCCGGAAACGGAGATCAAGGCCGGACGGGTTTTCGCGGCTGAGCTTCGCCGGATTCCAGTGCTATCCGGGCGAGGCGGGACCATCCAAGCTGGGAAGATCCTGCCGTCAGCGACGCCCGACGCGCTCGCCGCGGTCGATCGGGCGATCGGCGAGGCAGAGACCGTCGTCGTGACGGCGTTCGTTCGCCGGGTCGAAGGTGAGGGCAGGGCGGCCGTTCCGCCGCAGGTCGCCGCATGGATTGACGGCTTGGCTGCTCGCCGTAAGGTGATCCTGGTCGCGTTCGGCAATCCGTACCTCATTCGCCAGATGCCGAACGTCGGCAGCTATATGTTGACCTACGGCGTCACGGACGACCTCGAGCGTGCGGCGGCTCGCGCGCTAGGTGGGGCTGCGCCCATCTCAGGCGCAGTACCCGTGACACTTCCCGGATTTTTCCGGGCCGGAGACGGTATCCGACGGTGAATTGGCACGGCATGGATCACGCACTCGTAGTGCGTAATGGATCCAGCCGTCAGTCAAGCGATGCCGTCCGCAGCAACCGCCAACCAGGACACGCCCGAGCTCGCCGCCTTCGCCGATGACTACAACGTCGTCGGGGGGCTGCGAAGCCCCGCGTCAACGCAACGTTACCTGGCTCGGCGCCGCAGCGACGGGCAAGACGTCGTCATCACGATCGCTCGAACGCTGCAGGACGACGACAACAACTCCCTCGCTCATCTCGCGACCGACGTTCAGCTGCTGAAGACGCTATCCCATCCGAACGTCGCGCGAGTAATCGACGGGCGATGGACCGGTGCCGACGCCTTCGCGACAGTCACCGAGCGGTGCCATGGCGACACCATCCAGGAGCTCCTCGACCGTGGCCGCCAATTTCCCAATACCCGCATCGCGATCCTGCTCGAGGACGTGGATGCGGCCCTCGATTGGGCCCGGCAGCAGGGAATCATCCATCGCGGCGTGAATCCGGACGAGATGGTGTTCGAACGTGGCACCAATCGGCTGATCATGACACTCACGCGAACGCCGATTCCGATCAACGGAGTGCCGAACGCGACGTCCGACGCCCGCACGATCGGCCGGCTCGCCTGGACGATGTTGAGCGGCGAGACGTGGACGCCGGAGAATGAACAGCGGTTGTGCGAGCTCGTCCCCAATCTCGCGAGGAAGGTCGCCGACGAAACGATGATGATGTCGCGCCTCAAGGACGATGCACCGACGCCTGACGTCCTGGCCTACATCGGCGTTGTGGCGGCGGGCGACGTCCTCAAGCGCGCCGAGATCGATCTCATCGCCGCGAAGGACGAAGTCACCGAGTGGCGCGAGACCGAGTTCCGGAAATTCGAGCGTCGCAAGCGCGAGCTGGAGGAAAGGGCGCGTGCCGAGAGCGCGGCGTTGGCCAAGGAGCGGGAGCAATTCAAGAAATTTGAAAGTGATGAGCGGGCCGCGATCGCCGCGGAGCGGGCCGAGTTGGAGTCGAACACCGCTCGACGCCAAAAGCGCTTGACCGAAGTACGCGACGAGCTCGAGGAGCAGCGTCGGCTGCTCGAGCAACGACTCACCGAGCTCGAGGCGCGCCGGGCCGAGGTCGATCAGCTCCACCAGGAAGCGCTCGAGGCGAGCCGCGCGGCAGCGTCGGCGTTCGCCATCAAGCCGCGCACGCTGTCGCCGATCGACCACGTCGTGGCGGTCGCGGTTGGGGCCGAACGAGAAAGCCAGCCCGATGTCCCACGAAATTGGCGCGGCTATGTGCGCTGGCTGATGCCGTCGATCAGCGTCGCTTTGCTCATGCTCGTCATCGCGCTGGGAATCGGTTTGGCCCACCGCAGCCGGCGAGCGCCATCGATCGTACACGTCAACGGTTCGAAGATCATCTCGGCGCCGCCGCCGGGTTTGGACTCCGCTCGCGAAACGCGCGGTGGATTCCTCTCCCAGTCGGAAGGCGGCCGCGTCATTCCGCCGACGGGCGTTCCGGTTGCGCCATCACCTGCCGCATCCACGGTGATCTCGCCGACCGTGCCGGTCGTACCTTCGGATAGCGCCGACTCGGCGTTCAAGCGTGACTCGGCGGCCACGGCTCAGGCTCGCGCGGATTCCGCGGCGGCGGCCCGTCGCCGCGCGACGGCGCGACGCCTCGCGGAAGCCCGGCGGGACAGCATCGCGCGTGACAGCATCTTCCGACGCGATTCGATCGCGAGACGGGATACGTTGGCGCGTCGCGATACGACCGTACGTCGGGACACTACTGCTCAGCGTGAGATGCCCGTAGCTCGCGATTCGGTCGTGCGGGCAGATACGCTCGTTCGGTCGGACACCGCGATCCGGAGCGATACGCTCACCGATAATCGGCGAGGGCAGCGAGGAGATAGACGAGGTTCGCTGTACCATCCATGATCGGTTCGTTCGTCGAATAGTCCCCTAGGTCGTCGTGGTACACGACGAATCCGGTGTTGAACGACGCGAAGCTGTCCTCGTGACGCAGCGAAATTCCTCGCAAGCTCGCGAAGATCGATCGATAGACGGGTCCGTCGACGAGGCCGCCGGTGAGCGCTTCCGGCCCGTATTGCATGGCGACGACCGAGTGCGGATCCCGCGGCCAGTGACCGTCGTGTGGGTAGCCGATCACCATCGAAACGCCCCAGGGATTCGCGCCGAAGAGCCAGTCGATCGCTGCCTGCTCGAGCTCGCGAAAGCGCGTGTCGCCGGACATTCGCCGATAGAGAAGCGCCTGTGACGCGAACGACACCATGAGACCGTTCGAGCACCAGATGAAGGGAATGCCGACCCGGAATCCGTTGTTCGCACGGGCTGCGACGGCGGTGAGTCCTCGTCGATAATAGTTGACCAGCGTCGCGCGGTCGGCGCCGCGAGATTCTCGCCAGAGCGACCAGTGCCCGGCGTTGTACCATGGATACCACTGGTAGTGGCGCGCCGTGTCGGCGCCAAACCAGGGAGTGACCGGCTCCCGCGCGCCGAACGTGAGCGCGCTGCGACGCAACGAATCCGCTCGCGTCAGCGAGAAGAGCTCGGCCGCGGCGAGCTCCATGTCGTCGACCCAGTTGTCCTCTTCATAGAAGTAGGGCGATCGTCCTGGCGCGGTCTGACATACGCCGGGATGCGCGACGCCGAGCGCGTAGGCGGCTTGTGCCTTCCGACGCAGGAGCGCGGAGTCGGCGCCGGGAAGCAGGCGTGCCGCGAGCGCGAAAGCCGAGGCGAATTTTCCGGCCGTCGACGCGAGGCCTGTCGACCGATTCTTGTAGGCGAAGATTCCCTGCGGTCGTCCGGTGCATGAGTAGATAGGGCGCTGCTTGCCCTTGCCCCACCCGTAGTCCGACGAGTCGGTGGTCGGCAGATCGAGATACGTGTGATCGCGATCGTCGCCGAGCTGGTTGTACAGTTCCGAGTCGCTCGGAAACATGCGCAACAACCACTCGATGCCATGGCGCGCTTCATCGAGCACATCGGGCACACCGTTCGCGCCCGGCAGCCCCTTCTCGTCGAACGCGTCTTTGAACGCGGACGGATGATCGCGATAGGCCATCAGCATGTGAAAGGTGGCCGTCCCCGATGTGGCAACGTACTGGAGGTAGTCAGAGGCGTCCGCCCATCCGCCGGTCGTCGGTTGGAATTTCACGACGCGCCCGGAGTCGTCGATCACGTAGCCATCGAGTTTGTGCACGGAGTCGCGAAAGAACGGATTGAACCCGGATCGCTGCTCGCGCATATAGTTGAGGGCAGTGTCGGCGCCGCCGGCGT
Organism: Gemmatimonadaceae bacterium; assembly: GCA_025928335.1. Lineage (GTDB taxonomy): Bacteria > Gemmatimonadota > Gemmatimonadetes > Gemmatimonadales > Gemmatimonadaceae > JAQBQB01. Next base: position 2,719 of record JAICJQ010000041.1, on the reverse strand, counting down.
AGACGTCGCGTCCGATTCGCACCGGCGCGGACGTCCCCTGGAATTCGATGACGTAACGACCCGGCACACGGACCGCCGTGAAATTCAGTCGCCACGTCGCCTTGCACGGCCCGAATGCGCCGGCGTCGCGGACACGAATCGGCCCGAGCACCACTTTTCCGTTGTCGCTTCGCACGCTGAACTGCCGCGACGCCGATTCGGCGCCGCGGACCGCACAAGCCACCGCCACCTTTGGTGCGTCCGGCAGGTATCCCACCTGGTTGATCCGCACGACCACGCCCGTATCCGCCGAAACGAGAGACGCCGCCGCGATCGTCAAGCTCAAATTCATCCCTGCAATTGACTCCCGTTTCATTTCCCCGCAATTGGGGTCGGACTCCGTTTACCAATCGGGGTCAGACTCCGTTCTGGAATCGGAGTCTGACCCCGAAGGCAGGGGAAGGATGCGAGGGGCGTAGCGGCGACACGGCGGCGGCGTTCATTCTTATTCGGTGACCAGAATTCGGGACGCGTCGGACGACGAGCGCGCGATCATCGGTCAGCTCACGCTGAGAGCTTACGAGGAGTACGCCGAGATCATGGAGCCGGCATCCTGGGGCGGCTTGAGTCAGGCCCTTCGCGACGCCCTGGCCTCAGACGCGGCGGTCGAGCGCATTGTAGCCGAGGACGACGGACAGATCGTCGGCAGCGCCATGCTCTATGCACCGCAGACCGACGCGTATGGAGCGTTCGTCTCGGCCAGCGGCGCGCCGGAGATCAGATTGGTCGCCGTTGCTCCCGAGGCGCGCGGACGCGGGATCGCGAGGGCCCTCGTCGAGGAATGCATTCGCCGCGCGCGTGAGCAAGGTGCGAAAGAGGTCGGCTTACATACCTCGCGAAGCATGCGCGCCGCGATGGCGATGTACGCCGACCTCGGATTCGTTCGCGATCCGGAGCGCGACTTTCAACCGCCCGGAGCCGAGCTGGTCGAAGGCTATCGCCTTCGACTCAGCTAGCTGCTAGAACACCACCGGCTTTCCGACCGTCACTGGCGCCAGTCCCAACCGCCGCGCCTGGGCATTGAACGCCGGCAGCTGCTTGGTCAGGATCTCCTGCAATCGATCGGTCTGAACCTTCAGCTCGCCTTTGAGATCGTTGAAGATCGGGTACGCCGAGGCGATCGGCTTTGCGTCGGCGCGCGAGACGACGCCGAGCAGCGACGCGAGACGGTTGTTGATCTTGATCGGGAAGTTGAGCGGGTCCTGTCCGCTCTGATTCCGTACTTGGTAAACCGCCTCCTCGACCGAGCCGAGATCGGTCGTGAGCTTCTTGCCTGAGCTTTGCAGCTGCACGTCCTGCGACTTCGACAGGCGATCGGCGACCTGACTATTCAAGTCCCGGATCTCAATCACCGCTCTGTTCGCCTCGCTCACCTTGTCGCGCACCTGAATCGCGAGCGCGAACTGCGCCTGGAGGTCGGCGTCTGTCGCCCCGTGCAAGGGATTCCGCTTCACGACAAGGGGCTGCGTGAGTGTCTTGCCGTCGGCGATCAGACGGACGGTGTAGCGCCCCGGCGGAGCCGAGGGTCCGTTCGTCGCGCCGCCCCAGAGAATCATGTTGGGGAAAGTGACCGCCGGCGCGTACTGCTGATCCCACGGGAAGGTGTTGACGCCCGCAACGCGACCCGGATTCTGATTCCCGCCGAAGCCGCCGCGCCCACGACCACCGCGACCGGCGCCTTCCGCCGCCGCGGAATCACCCTCAGCGGCCGCCCCGCGGCCACGTCCGCCGCGACCAGCGGCTGCGGCATTCGTCGTGTCAGGGTACGAGCGAATCACCTGACCCTTGGCATCGAGGATTTCGACGCGAACGTTCTGGGCCGGCGACTTGAGCAAATACTGAATCACCGCCGGGCCGCCCGAGCGATAGGCCGGCGCGGGTTTGAACAGCACCGGATCCGCGCTCGCGACCGCCGACGGTGTGTACTGCCGGAGCGGTTCGATGTTGTCGAGAATCCAGAAGCCGCGGCCATGCGCCGCGATCGCGAGGTCTTTCTCCGTGACGATGAGATCCCAGACGGGAATGTCGGCCATGTTGAGATTGAGCGATTCCCAGTGGTCGCCGTCGTCGTACGAGACGTGAACGCCGTGTTGCGTCGCGGCGTAGAGGAGCCCCTATCGCGCCGGGTCCTCGCGCACGGCGTGCACGAAGTCTTCGGCGCCGATGCCGGTCGTGATCTTCGTCCACGTCTAACCGAAATCGTGGGTGCGGAAGATGTACGGTGCCTTGTCGTCGAGGAGGAAGCGCTTCACGGCGACGTACGCAGTCGCCGAGTCGAAGGCGGAAGCGTCGATCTGGCTGACGCGGCCGAAATCGGGCATCTCCTTCGGCGTGACGTTCGTCCACGTCCTGCCGCCGTCTTTTGTGACGTTGATCAACCCGTCATCCGAACCGGCCCAGATGACGTTCGTCGTCCGCTTCGAGGGCGCGAGCGAGAAGACGACCGCGTAGACCTCGGGGCCATTCATGTCGCGCGTGATCGGACCACCCGACGGTCCCATCGTCTTCGGATCGTGGCGCGTGAGATCGGGGCTGATGCGTTCCCAGCTGTCGCCGCCGTTGGTCGTCTTCCAGACGTGCTGCGAACCGGCGTATAGAGTTTTCTTATCGACGGGCGAGAAGACGATCGGGTACGTCCACTGGAAGCGATACTTGAGATCGATGGCCGAGTGGCCCATCG
>JAICJQ010000008.1 GCA_025928335.1 Gemmatimonadaceae bacterium | reverse complement strand
GCGCCGAGCAGCAGCGCGACACCAATGAACGTGAATGGGTCAGACGTCCTGACGTTGTAGAGCAACTTGGCGATCAAGCGCGCTCCGGCGAGCGATGCCGCGAGCCCGACGGTCACGCCGACGACGGTCAGAATCACACCTTCGCCGATCACCATGCGACTGATGCGCTGGCCCGTCGCTCCAAGCGCGACGCGGACGCCAAGCTCGTGCGTCCGTTGGCTGACTGCATACGCGATCACCCCGTACAATCCGACCGCCGCGAGAGCGAGCGCCACCGCCGCGAACACGCCGAGCAGCGTTGCGTAGAAACGTTGTCGGCTCACCGACGACGACACGTGCTCCTCCATCGTCCGAACGCCATACACGGGAAGGGACGGGTCGAGATCGCGAACGATCCCGCGGAGCGCCGAGGTGATCGACGCCGGAGGCGCGGCGGTCCGCGCCGCGATAACTATTCCCTCGCTCGGTGTCTGATCGAACGGCAGATAGAAGGTTGGGTCCGCGGTGGCGTCGAGCGCGTCGTCCCGCGTGTCGCCGACGACGCCGACGATCTGCCCGCCCTGCCGAACGCCGTCGACCGTCCATCCGATGTCGACGTATGTGCCGATCGGATCTTCGTTCGGCATGAATCGCTTGACGAACGTCTGGTTGACGATCGCCACGCGCGGCGCGTTGGCGCGATCCTCGGCGGTAAAGACGCGGCCGAGCAAGAGCGGCGTTCCGAGAACCCTGAAGTAGTTCGCCGTCACCATGCGGATGCTCGCCGAGGGCTGATCGCTCTGACGAACCGGAGCACGTCCACGCACCATGAAACTGAGCCAGAAGCTGGTGCCATCGAGCGGCACGGCGTTGCCGAGCGCCGCCGACCGGACGCCCGGCAGCGCCGAGGCGCGTGACTCGAGCTGTCGCGCGAAGCTGGCGATCTTGGAGAGCGTGTCGTACGTCTTCTGCGGAAGCAGCACGCGCATCGTCATGATGTGATCCGGCTTGAATCCTGGATCCACCGCCATCAGCTCGCGGAAGCTTCGGATGAGCAGGCCCGCGCCGGTGAGGAGCGTAACGGCGAGTGCCACCTCGGCGGTGACGATGATACGTTTGGTGCGATTGGCATGTCGTCGCGTTCGTGTTCCGCGCGCTCCGGCGCGCAATGCCTCGGAGAGCTGCCCCGCCGAGGTTTGCAGGGCGGGCAAAACGCCGAACAACAGGCCGATGATCAGCGCCGCACCGCCGGTGACGACAAGCGCGGTCCCGTCGATCGCCACGGCTTTCACGCGCGGCAGATCGGTGGGCGCCATGGCGATGAGGACGCGCATTCCCCACTTCGCGAGCAGCACTCCGGCGATCGCTCCGACGAGCGAAAGGATCATGCTCTCGGTGATCAGTTGTCGGATGAGGCGGGACCGGCCGGCGCCGAGGGCGGTGCGAATCGCCATTTCGCCCTCACGCCCCGTGGCGCGCACCAGCATCAGGTTGGCGACATTCGCGCAGGCGATGAGCAGCACGACGGCGACGGCCGCCATGATCACGTAGAGCGGACGCTGGAGATCACCGACGATTGCCGATTGGAGTCGGACGGCTTGCGCCCGTCTTTCCCTGAACTGCTCAGGGAACAAGCCTTCCATCTGCTTCTCGATCCGATCGACTTCGGCGGCGGCGGTCTCGAACGGCACGCCCTGTTTCACGCGACCGAGCAGACCAAGCCAACGCGCGCCGCGCGTCGCGTCACTCAGATCCCGAACGGAAAAGCGCGTCGGCACCCACAGCTCGGCGGTCATCGGATAGCCTTGGCCGTCGGGTGCCACACCGACGACCGTCATGCTCTGGGCGTTGATCTGGATCTGCCTGCCGACGATCGCGGGGTCGGCGCTGAAATCGCGCCGCCAGAGCGGCTCGCTGAGGATCACGACGAGCGGCGCCGAAGGCGAGTCCTCTCCCTCGGCGAAGAAGCGACCGTGGAGCGGGCGAACCTCGAGGAGCGAAAACCAATTCGCGCTCACCTCGGCGCCGACCAGTCGTTCGGGCTCGGCGTGCTCGCGGACGAGGTTCGCGGTGTAGCCCTCATAGTGCGAGAAGCCGTCAAAGGCGCGAGCGCGCGTGCGAAAGTCCGCGAGGTCCGGCGGCGTCGACGCGTCGCCGTGGCCTTGCTGTCTGAACTGAATGCGGACGAGCCGGTCCTGTTGCGGGAAGGGAAGCGGTTTGAGGAGCACTCCGTTCACGACGGAGAAGATCGCCGTGTTGGCGCCGATGCCGAGCGCCAAGGTAAGAACGGCGGTCAACGTGAACATTGGCGAGCCGCGAAGCTTGCGGAACGCGTAGACAATGTCGTTGCGAAGATCACTCATGTAGTCGCTCCGCCGCCGCGCGGCTTCGATGTCGTGGTCGACAGCCCGGATGTATTGCCGGGCGTCGTCGATGTCTCCGAATTCACGAATCGCCTGGACGCGTGCCTGGTCGCGCGACATTCCCGCCGCGGCGAGCGCGTCGATCCGCATGTCGAGATGGAACGACAGCTCATCGTCGACGTCGGTGCGGATCTGCTGCCGCGTTCTCCACGGTAGTCGGAAGAAGCGTCTCACTGCGTCACGCCGGCTCGAGCACTTTGAACACCGCACCCGCGTAGCGCCGCCACGCGGCCTCTTCGTCCTTCAGCTGGCGTCGGCCGTCCGTGGTGAGTCGATAGAACCGCGCGCGTCGATTGTTCTCAGAGAAGCCCCAGTCCGCGGCGACGTGGCCTGCTCGCTCGAGGCGGTGCAGCGCTTTGTAGAGCGGCGCGTCCTCGATTTCCAGGACGCCATCGGTCCGCTCGCGGATCCACCGCGAGACCGCGTAGCCGTGCATCGGTCCGAGCCGGAGGGCGCGCAGGACGAGAACGTCGAGCGTGCCTTGCAGGAGGTCCATCGGACCCGAGGCCATCCGTTTTCTCCCCGTACTTGGTATGGGGAAGTTGGCATGGCGCGCACGGCCGGTCAAGCATCCGTCAAGATTTCTTACACCATGTAAAAACGGTGAGTCACAATATTTGACAATGGCATCGGCGCGATCGACGGTGATTTCCGGTAACTCGTTCGTGCGGTGGGCGTTGGGGCCGAGGCACATTCGCTGCTTAGGGTATCCGCGGAATCGTGGGCTGTTTCCCCCCGGGACCCCGCGGCTTCTCGCACCACTCACTCGCACTCACCCCAACCCGACACGACCCGCCGTATGCGCCATCGTCTTCTCCTCCCGATGTTCGCGGCCCTGCTGCTCATCAGCTGCTCCACGAGCGACAGTCCGGTCGCGCCTGCGCCATCGGCGGCGTCGTCGTCGCATGAGCTCCTGCTCAAAGGCTTGCCGATCCCGTCGACGACCGTCACGCCGCTCCAGCGCACCAAGCCGCTCGCGTCGCCGGTCAGCGCATCGGCGTACATCGGACCGTTGGGCGGCATTATCAACCTGCCGGCCGCCGGGCTGACGGTGGTCGTGCCGGCCCTCGCGCTGCCCTCGAAGCAACTCATCACCGTCACCGCGCTTGCGGGAAGCGACGTGGCATACGAGTTCGCGCCTCACGGGTTGAAGTTCCCGGTTCCACTCGTCGCGACGCAGGCCCTCGGCAGCACGCAAGTCGGCGCCGGGTTGATCGATGTGCGAGCACTCTTCGTCGGATACTTCGCGGATGCGACGAAAGACAATGTGATCAGCGAGTTGCTGAGCGTCGGTGTCTCCGCGGGAGCCGCCGTGTTCCCGATCTGGCACTTTTCGGGTTACATCGTTGCGAGCGGGCGGGAATAGGCCAGGGCCCGAACGCCGGCCGAATAAACGGACGTTGAATCGCCGACCGATACCTCGAGGGCATGATCGTCGTCTGCGTAAGCGGTAGGACTCCACTTACGCCCTCGAGGTACGGTTGGCCAACGACACTGCCGAGCAGACAGCTGCTCCGGAGCCGTTCGGATTTCAGAACATCATCGGCGAGAGCCCGCTGCTGCGCGAAGCTGTACGACTCGCGCAGCAAGTGGCGGGGGCCCGCCGCACGACAGTTCTCCTGATCGGCGAAACCGGCACGGGAAAAGAGCTCTTCGCGCGAGGCATTCATTACGCGAGTCCCGCGGCCGACGAACCCTTTGTCGCGATCAATTGCGCGGCGATCCCTGACTCACTTCTCGAGTCGGAGTTGTTCGGACACGAGCGCGGCGCCTTCACCGGTGCTCACGCCCGCAAGCAGGGGCTTCTCGAGCTGGCCGGCTCCGGCACGCTCTTCCTCGACGAAGTGCATCATCTCCCGCCGCTGCTCCAACCCAAGCTGCTGCGCGCACTCGAGTCGCGTCAAATCCGCCGCTTGGGTGGATATGACGAGATTTCGATAGAGTGCCGCGTCATTGCCGCGGCGAGTCCGATCCTCGAGCAGGTCGTGACGAGCGGCGAGTTCCGCGAAGATCTATACTACCGCCTCAACGTCTTCTCGATTTTCTTGCCGCCCCTCCGCGATCGCGTCGAGGACATCGACGTCGTCGCGCGTCATTTCCTGGCTCAGGAAAACCGCGAAAATCATCAGACCAAGGAGTTCGCGCCCGACGCCTACGCGGCGCTGCGCGTTCACCGGTGGCCAGGCAACGTTCGCGAGTTGAAGAACGTGATCGAGCGCGCGGCCATTCTCAGCGCCGATTCGTCGCTCGTGCGCGGCGAGCATCTGATGATCCAGCGGCGTACCGCGCGCGCGCCGGCTCCCGACGCCGTGGGTGAAATTCGCATCCCCCCCGGCGGCAAGCTGCTCGACGACATCGTCGCCGAGGCTGTCGCTCTCACGCTGAAGCTCACGGGCGGCAATCAAGCCGCCGCGGCACGACTGCTGGGGATCTCCCGTCCGACGATCGCGAAAAAGATGGTTCGGCCGTCGCCGCTCAAGAGCTCCGTCGCCTGACGAGATGGGTAAGCTGGACCTCTCTCCTGACGTCGAGACGTTGATCGACGAAGCCGGCCGCGCCGACGCGGCCGGCCAGCGAGAGATCGCACGCGAACGATACGAGACGGCGCTTCATCTGCTCCGCGACCGGGACGCCGTCGCCGCGTCGTCGATCATCCGCCGCATCGCGCGCACGTACCTCGACGAAGGCCACCTCGAGACCGCGCTCGACTGTCTGACCGCCGCCCTCGTGATCGCCGAGGCGCACGAGTCGGATGAGGACATCGCCCATGCCGTGAACGCGATCGGCAACACGCATCTCATGCGGGGCGACTTCGATACGGCCGAGCCGATGTACGCTCGCGCGCTGTTGCTCGCCGTCAACGTCGAGGACCGCCAGCTCGAGGCAATGATCGCCCAGAACCTCGGCGTGATCGCCAGCGTGCGCGGCGACCTCACCGCAGCGCTCGACTACTATCGATCGAGTCTGGCGATCTACCGGGCGGAGTCGCTGCACCGGCAGATCGGCCATACGCTCAACAACATGGGACTCGTCTACACGCAGATGGAGTCCTACGACGACGCGCGCGCGGCGTACGAGGAAGCTGTCGTCCATTGCCGCGTCGCCGGTGATGTGCCGCATCGCTTGCTCGCCCTCAACAGCTCCGTCAGCCTGCTGATTGCGCAGGGCGACATCGAACGCGCCGCGACGATGGCCGGCTCGCTGCTGCGCGAAGCGCGCGACGCCGGCGATCAACGGGCGCTCGGCGAGACGTTCAAGAACCTCGGCGTGATCTGCCGATCGCGCGGGGACATCGAAGCCGCGGAAGGACACCTCCAGGAAGCGTTCGACAACGCCCTCCGCCGGGAAGATCTGCTGCTCGCCGCGGAGACGGCCACCGAGCAGGCCGAGCTCTTCGAGAAGATGACGAAGAATCGCGAGACGCTTCAGGCGCTCTCGATGTCGCACCGTCTGTTCACCCGCCTGCGCGCCGAGCGCAACCTCGCCGACCTGCAGCGTCGCGTCGCCCGTCTCGAGGATCGTTTTTACCTCGTCGTGGCGCGTTGGGCGCGCGACATCGAGTCGAAGGACGCGTACACGCGCGGCCACTGCGAGCGTGTCGCGGATTACGCCTGCGCGCTCGCCCGTGACATCGGCTTCGATGAGATCACGATGTTCTGGTTCCGGATCGGTGCCGTGCTGCACGATGTCGGCAAGATCGCCGTGCCGTCAGAGATCTTGAACAAGCCGGGGCGCCTGACGCCGGAAGAGCGGGTGATCATGGAGCAGCACGCCGCCGCCGGTGGCGAGCTGCTGTCATCGATCGAATTCCCGTGGGACATTCTGCCGATGGTCCGGCACCACCACGAGCGGTGGGACGGCTCGGGCTACCCTGATCGCCTCGCCGGCGAAGAGATCGCGCTCAGCGCGCGCATCGTCTGCGTCGCCGACGTCTTCGATGCGCTGACGACGGATCGCCCCTACCGTCGCGGATTCACGCGCGAGGAAGCGCTGATGATGATGGCCGCCGAGAGCGGCAAGACGTTCGATCCCGAGTTGTATGCGCGCTTCGAGCGTCTGATTCGCGCCTCGCGCATCTACAACCTGCCGGCGCACATGCCGGCGATCGCGATCGCGAGCTGAGCTCTACAAATCCCCTTCGTCCACGTCGTGGAGCGTCCTCAGCTCGACGACTTTCAGCTGTCGCACGATCGAGGGCAGCTTGAGAAACGCGACGTCGCCGACGCCCTGGCCGAGCAGCGCGCGCCCGATCGGTGACGCCATCGTGACATGCCCTTCCTGGAACTCGAGCGCGTCGCCAAAGACCAAGTAGTACGTCTCGCGCTGTCCGGTCTTCTGGTCCTCGACGACGACCTTGGATCCCAGTCCGGCTTTGTCGCGCGGGATCTGGGTGGGATCGATCGACGACAGTTTGCTCAATCGCTGGCGGAGCTGTCCCAAACGCGCCTGCACGAACTGCTGCCGCTCGAGGGCGGCCTTATACTCGCTGTTCTCGCGAAGATCGCCGAGCTCGACCGCCTTCCGAATCTCGTTGGGAAGCGTGACGTTGAGCTCATATTGGAGCTTCTCGACCTCTTCTCCCAGCTTTTGCTTGAGTGCTTCGATCATACGCGGACCGCGATAGTCGTAGGACAAAACTTGAGCGCCCGGCCGGAAGGCCGGGCGCGTTAGGCTTTAAGAAGTTACTCGGCGCGCATTACCCAGGCAAACGGTAGGGATGCTGGCTTCGCTTCGAGTCGAGCACTACGGTGATGTGACGCGACTGCGCATGGTGAGTGCGGTGGGTCGCGCGATTGGAATCGACGTGAGTGCGTACGTCGTTCGCGGCGTGATGGTCGACACGGGTTTCGCGCACGCGCGGGACGTTCTGTTGCGCGCCGTCCAGACGCTCGACGTTCGAACCGCGGTCGTCACGCACTGGCACGAGGATCATGCGGGCAATGTCGCCACGCTCGCCGCACTCGGCGTTCCTGTTCTGCTGCGCGCCGACACCGAAGCGACGCTTCGCTCGTTTCCGCCGATCGAGTTGTATCGACGCGTCGTGTGGGGTTCGCCGACGTCACTCACCGCGGCCGTTCGTCGGCCGGAGCTCGACGAGCTTGTGTGCATTCACACGCCGGGCCACTCGACGGATCATCAGATCGTGTGGGACGCGTCCACGCGGACGGCATTCACCGGTGACCTCTGGCTCGGCGTGCGAGCGCGCACCGTTCACGCGACGGAGAATCCGTACACGATCGTGGAAAGCCTGCGCGTGCTCCGCGCCCTCGACCCCGATCGCATGTTTGACGCTCACCGAGGTCTGGTGGCACGGGCGATCAATGCGATCGATCGCAAGATCGATTGGCTGTCGACGACACTCGCCGAGGTCGAGGCGCGAATTCAGGCCGGCGACGACGACGCAGCGATCGTTCGTCGCATTCTCGGTGGCGAAGATCTCGCGGCCGTTTTGTCCGGGGGACACTACTCGCGTCGCAACTTTGTTCGCGCGGTGCGGCGTTGCCGCTGACCGGAACGCGCCCGCGCACGAGGAAAGATTCTTTGCGGCTGTAAAGATTCTTGCATCAAAGTCTTGGCGCTTTTCGACATCTCTAATCGGCTGAATCGGGCAAGTCCATGCGATTCATCTGGTTGGGACGAGGGCACGCACGGTGCTTAACGAATCAACTACTCACTCGACTTCGAGAGTCACCGATGCGGTCATTGTCGAACTGCAACACCACCGTCCCGCGACGTCAAACGATCACGACGCTCGCCGCGATCATTCTTTCCGCCGTCATCGTCGCCTGCGGCGATTCGACGTCAGCCACTGCTCCAGCCGCCTCTCCGGCACCCATTGGGCGGGCGAGTCTCGATCACGGGACTGGTAGCGGATCGTCCATTCGAGACAGTGCCGACTGTGTGCAGGCGCTGCTGCGTTTGACCCCGCTCGCAAGCCCGGTCGTGGTCACGGCGGTCATTTCCAGCAATGGTGGTACAATCTCCGTCCCGGGGGCCGACTTCGAGCTGCAGATCCCGAGCGGCGCGTTCAGCGGCACGAGCATGACCTTCACGGTGACGGCGTACGGCGGCAGCACGATCGCGTACGATTTTCAGCCGCACGGCGTCGTGTTCCGGAAGCCGCTCCAGGCGGTGCAACGGCTCGATCACACGAACTGGGGCGCGCAACGGCTGCCCAACGGATACTCGCCGAGCCTGACCGGCGCCTACTTCTCGGACACGACGAAATTCAATCTTCAAACGGGCTGGGGCATCGTCGACGAGTTCATGTCGACGAAGCTCAGCGATGGTGGGAGAACCGTCAGCTGGGATGTACCGCATTTCTCCGGGTACATCGTGGCCAGCGGCAGGCGGTAGGCCACGAGCAAGCAAAAGGGCTGGCCTCTCGGCGAGGGCCAGCCCATTTACGTTCGCCGACGTCAATGACTAGAACGTGGCGAGCGCCGTTCCGTACTTCGCGTTGATGGCCGCGGCGATGGTGTTCGCAAGGATTCGCTGGCCCAGCGGCGACGGGTGAACGCCGTCGAACGAAATGAGCGCGCCAAAGAAATTTGGCGCGGCGGTCGGACCGGTCACTGGGCACGTGTTCAGCACGGCCGTTTGGAGCGCCGCCGCGGTTGTCGCCGTGGGAAGATCCTGACACTTGCGAAGTTGGTCCGCGCGGCCGTTCGTGCGCGACGCAAGCGCGGCCGCGATGATCACGTTCGGATCCACGTACGCCCAGCCGTTGGCCGCCGCCAGCTGGGCAATCGTCGCGTTGTACTGCGCAACGCGGGTGTGGATCGTGAGCTGCTCCGCGGGATCGAGCAGGTAGGCGCCGCGGCGCGGATCACCGACCGGAAAGCCGGCCGGGTCGCAGTTGATCTGCGGCACATTCGCGTCGAGGAGGATCTGAAAGGAGACGAGATTCGTCGCAAGGGGATTGGGCTGCCCCAAGGGAGTGACTGGCGAGCAATTCGCGTTCACGGGCTTGCCGAGGAAATTTCCAGCGGCGTCGCGGGCGAGAAAGAAGTACGCACCCGGCTGAATGACCGGCGAGCCGAAGAGCGGATCGATCACTCCAATCAGCGCGGCGCCGCGAAGCTGGTGGACGCTCGTAAGGGCGGCGACGATCTGCGCGTACGACGACTGGAAGCTGGCAAGCCGCGTGAGAATGCTATCGCCGTTCGGAACGACGGGACCGATGGTCCCGGCGAGCGCGGCCTCGAAGACGTCGTTGTCGCCCAGCTCGACCGTGACGAACGTCGGCTTCGCGGCCACCATCGCGTCGACTTCGGAGCTGCCGCCCAGCAGCAAGGCATAGACGTTGGCGGCGTTCGCCGGCGGCAAAAGGGTTTCCGCGATCCGCAGTCCGGGAACCGCGACGTTGTTGGCGTCGGGTGGAAGGATATCGTTTGCGCGTCCGGCGCAGGAGGGCGCCGAGGGCGTGAGTGGAGCAATCCACGGCGCCGGGCATCCGGGCTTCGCGAGAAGCGGAACGTCGAACTTCTTTGCGCCGCCGCGATCGGCGAGAATGACCGGATACGCGAGCATTTGCGTCGAGTCATTGATTCCGCCGGACATGAATCCGGCGGCGATCGACGACCCCATCGCGACGTATTCTTTGAATAAAATCTTCGTCATCGGCTCCGGAGGCACGTTAGCGAAGCTCGCCGACGCGCTCGGCCTGGGCCCGGTCGGGGTGACTCGATCCGCACAGCCGGCCAAGGCGAGACCCATGATAGAAACGATCGGAACGATGAATGCGCGTCGCAGCACGGGACCTCCGGGGTAGACCTATTCCGCGCTCCGGTGAGGCGGACTTGCACATCGGCTAGCGATTATGGAGGTCCAGGCCCAGGAGAGGCAAGACGGGCGAGCCGCCGAGCCGCCGAGCCGCCGAGCCGCCGAGCCGCCGAGCCGCCGAGTCGCCGAGTCGCCGAGTCGCCTACCGGTGCATCGGCAATTTGTCGTCCGTCTTCGACGCGGCAACCGGCTCGTTCCCCGCGCGCGCGAACTCGTCGCGCAGGAGCTTCATCATCTGGTCGCGCCGGTCGTAGAGCCGCCTCAACTCGCGCCGCTTGTGTCGCGCGTGCGCATAGGCGGTAAGCAGCGGAAGCGCGACAGTCGAGTCGAGATAACAGACGACTGCGTCGGGCAGCCGATCGGGATCGATCTTCCCCCAACTGACCGCCTCCGCCGGCGTCGCACCCGACAACCCGCCCGTGTCGGGACGGGCGTCGGTGATCTGCAGAAAATAGTCGTGGCCTTTTTCATCGATGCCGAGCACTTCCTGAATCTGTGGCTCGGTCTGCAACATGAAATTCTTCGGGCTCCCTCCGCCGCAAATCAGCACCCCCGACTTCCCGCCGCCACGTTTCGCGGTGAGGACAATCGACGCCGTCTCGTTGACATCCAGATTCGGATCGATCATGCACTTGTTCCCTTCGAGCGCGAGGGCGGCGACGTTCATGCCGATCGACGAATCGCCCGGCGACGATGTGTAGATCGGCACGCCAGCGCTGTACGCCGCGGAGAGCAGCGACTTCTGTCCGATGCCCAGCGCCTTCTCGCGCTCGCGGACGTACTTGCCGCACAAATAGTGGAACTCGGCGCTCGACATCGGGTGCTGAAAATCCGGACCCTGGATGATCGTGCGGAAGAAGGCATCGGTCGACAACAGCACGTCATAGTCGAAGAAGATGTCGTAGATGCGGACGACCCCTTCCTCACGCAGCACCACGTCCGACTCCTGCGCGTTGCCGCGGTGCATCGCGAGCCCGAGACCGAAGTGCGTGTCGTGGTACAGATTCGCGCCGGTCGAGATGATCCAGTCGACGAATCCGCTCTCGATGAGCGGAATGATCGCGGCCATCCCCAGTCCCGCCGGCGTGAGGGCGCCCGTGAGCGTCATACCGATGGTGACATCCTTCTCGAGCATCTTCCGCGTGAAGAGCTGGCAGGCCTCGCGCAGCCGAGCCGCGTTGTAGGCGAGGAACGCGTTGTCGATCAGATCGGCGGTCGTCTCGGTGCCGTTGATCGGTGTCGGCTCGATTCGTTCGCCGCGCAGAAACTTGCTGCGCTCGTGCGACGTGTGGCGCGCGCCGGCGCGCTCACGCTCCTCCGCCGCGCGCTTCTGCTCGCCCTTCGGCCCGGCGGCACTTGGGCGCTTAGCGGGCATTCTGCGCCTCCCATGCCTGAATCACGGCGTGCGCCGCTTCCTGTGGATCGTCGGTGAGCAGAATGAGATCCGGATCCCCCGGCGAGATCTTCGACTCGCCGAGCACGCGCGACTGAATCCAGCGAATCAAGCCAGCCCAGTAATGTCGTCCGAACATGATGACCGGAAATTGGTAGATCTTGCCCGTCTGAATGAGCGTGAGCGCCTCGAACGCTTCATCGAGCGTGCCGAAACCGCCCGGGAAGATGATGAAGGCGTTCGAATACTTGACGAACATCGTCTTTCGCACGAAGAAGTAGCGAAAATTGATCAGCGTATCGACGTAGGGGTTCGCGCCCTGCTCGAACGGCAGCTCGATGTTACAACCGATCGACGCGCCGCCGCCGAGCTTCGCCCCCTTGTTCGCGGCTTCCATGATCCCGGGTCCGGCGCCGGTGATGATCGCGAAGCCCGCCTCGGCGAGGATCCGCGAAACTTCCTGCGCCGCCTGATACTGCGGATCATCGGGGTGCGTCCGCGCCGAACCGAAGATGCTGACCCCCCGGCGCACGTGAGCGAGGTTGTCGAACCCCTCGATGAATTCGCCCATGATGCGCATGACGCGCCACGGATCGGTGCGCGTGAAGTCCTCGCGGTCGCTCCCCGCCTGCAGAAGCTTCTCGTCTTCGGTGATCGGCGCGTACGAGCGGATCGAATCATCGACGACGCGAACGGCGCCCGACGAGCGCGCCGGTGACTTCTCGGAGGGCGGCGTACGGCCCGCCATCCGGTGGCCTTCCTCCGTTCGCTCCCGCGTGCCCTCGCGCGCCGTCGCCGACGCCTCGGCGAGGACTTCGGGGCTCGCTTTCTTTCCACTAGCCGTTCGCGCGACCTTTTGCTTCCCTGCGCGCTTCTCTCGCTGTGCCATGCGTAGAGTTTACGGGGTTGAGCCTGGTGCGCACAGAGGCGAGCTTGCCATTTCAACCATCACGCTGCTGATCATTGTCCGTCGTCATTCTGCTGGCCGACGGCGCGCGTCCGGATTCACTCGACGTCGCGCTGCAACGTGGAGAGCTCCCCGCGCTCGCGCGTCTCCGCGATGAGGGAGGGCTCCACGTCGTGACGTCGTGCTTTCCCTCGGTGACCGGGCCGGCGTACACGCCGTTTTTGATGGGCCGCTTTCCGGGACCCGTTGGGCTGCCCGGCCTGCGCTGGTTCGATCGCGCGCGAACGGCATGTCGTTTCCCGGATTACACGCGGAGCTATGTCGGCTATCAAATGTCGGCGGTGGATCGTGACTTGGATCCGGACGCTCCGACGATCTTCGAGCTGTGCGATGAGAGCCTGGCCGCGCTGAGCGTGATCAGCCGCGGGTTGGACAAAGGGCGGCGCATCGGCGCAATCACGGCGCGATCGGCCTTTCGCGCCGCGACCACGCACTTTCGCGGCAACGTGGCCGGCTGGCTCGACATCGATCGCGATGTGGCAGACCAAATCGTGGAGCGCATTCGAAAGGATCGCCCGGCCTTCACCTTCGCCGCGCTCACGGGCGTGGACAAGGTCTCGCATGCGCGCGGGCATGCATCGGCGATGGTGCTCGACGCCCTGCGGATCGTCGACAACACCGCGGCGAGAATTCGCGATGATGCCGAACAGGACGGGCGTTGGAAGGCGATGTCGCTTTGGATCGTGAGCGACCACGGCCATTCGCCTGTCGTGCACCACGAGGATCTCGCCGCGCTGATCGAGGCGGCGGGCATGCGCACGATGTCGCATCCCTGGGTGTACAACATCGCGCCGGAGGTCGCCGTGATGGTGAGCGGCAACGCGATGGCTCATCTCTATCTCGAAGTACCGGCGCGATCGAGGCCGGCCGCGGGCGACGGACGCGTTGGTGCTCTCATCGAGATGCTTCTCGCGCGCCCGTCGGTCGACCTGTTGATCACGCCTGTGGACGCCGCAGCGGTGGTGTACGCTCGACAGCGCGGCGCCGCGCGCATCTGGCACGACGACCGCGGTTATCACTATCGCCGCGAATCCGGCGATCCGCTCGGCCTCCTCACCGATATCAGTTGCGCGTCGATGAATGCTGCCTACGGTGCGACGCTGGAATCGGACTATCCGGACGGCATCGTCCAGATCGTCAACCTCGCGACGGCTCCTCGCTCGGGTGAGATCATTCTCTCCGCAGCGCGCGATTGGGATTTTCGGGCGCGCTACGAACCCATTCCGCATATCAGCTCGCACGGCGCCTTGCACCGCGAGCACATGCTCGTTCCGTTGCTCGTGAACCAGCCCGTGAAGCGGGAGCCACGACGCACCGTCGATGTGATGCCGAGTGCGCTCACGTCGCTCGGTCTTCCGGTTCCGGACGGCTTGGACGGCGAGTCGTTTCTCTAGCTAGCCTTCACGTTATGAACGGCTCGGGCAAGCCCGCGGGAAGTTGGACGAAGCTCGTCGGCGCGCTGACGTGGCGTGCGGTGCGCAATCCGCGCACGGCGATCGCACTGGTACGCGTCGGTTGGCGATTCCGCTCCCGCGATTGGTACCGTCGGTTCCCTTTCCTGCCGATGCCCGATCGCGAGTACATGCGGTGGCGGCTGTACACGGCGTACGGCGATGAATACCTCGTACCTTCGGCGGATGACGTCGTGCGGTACGCGCGTTGGGCGGTCCGCGATCCGTGATCGCGCCAGAAGGTCGAACGGTCGAGCAGCTGATCAAGGCCCAGGCCTTCGGTTTGGGCTTTGACCTCGTGGGAATCGCGCCGCTCGGCCCGGTCGAAACCGCGGCCGAATTCGAGGGTTGGTTGGCTTCCGGTTACGCGGGTGACATGGCATATCTCGCCCGCGGCGCCGAGAAGCGCGCCGACTCGAGGCGCCCTGTTCCCGGAGCGAAGTCGGCGATTGTCGTCGCGCTGGATTACGGTGGGCGCGAGCCGCCGGGGCCAGTTGCGCGCTACGCGCGTGGAGACGACTACCACGACCTGATGGAGTCTCGATTGCGCGAGCTGCATCGGTACGTCGACCGTATCGTTGGACGCGAGGTTGCCGGTAAGGCGTATGTGGATACCGGCCCGATTCTCGAGCGCGATCTCGCTCGGCGCGCCGGCCTCGGTTGGTTCGGCAAGAACACAATGCTCATCAACCCACGCATCGGCTCCTTCTTCTTTCTCGGGGAGTTGTTGCTCGATCTCGAGCTCGCGCCCGACGCGCCGTTCGAAGCGGACCGATGCGGCACGTGCCGACGTTGCCTCGAGGCGTGTCCGACGGACGCGTTCCGCGACGCGCGCGTGCTCGATGCGACTCGATGCATCTCGTATCTCACGATCGAGTTGAAGGGCGAGATCGACGATGCGCTCAAGCCGCTCGTCGGAGAGCGGCTGTATGGCTGTGACATCTGCCAGGAGGTGTGTCCCTGGAATATCAGCTTCAGCCGAACGCTCGCCGAGCCGGCGTTTCGCGAACGTACCGCAATCGCCGGAAAGAATGCGCGTCGCCTCGCTGATGAGATCCTGGCGATGACGGACGAGGAATTCCAGCGTGCGTTTAAAGGTTCGCCGATCAAGCGAGCCAAGTTGCGCGGTCTGAAGCGCAACGCGGCGGTCGTACGGGCCAACGGCTAAACCCGTCGCGCCACCGCCGCGTCGATCCCTCCGGAGACGACTAAACGAACTCCGCCCCGTACTCCCGTGCGATCTCGAGCAATCGCGCCCGATCCGGTGGCCCGGGCTGGGCGAACACAGCCGCGCTCTTCTCGAACAGTTGATCGAAATCTCCCGACATATTGAACGTCCAATGCCGGCCGACCGCATCGCCGACGTTCTTGAACGAATGAACGCAGGTTGCTGGAACGAAGACGACACCGCCCGGGCCGACTTCGGTCCGCTCGCCCTCGATCGTGAACTGGTACCGACCCTCGACGATGATGAAGATCTCGTCGCCCGGTTCCCGATGCGGAGGCGGACCGCTTCCGGGAGGCACCAGCGCCAAGCCAAGCGTGAGGGGACCAGCCGTCTGAGCCCGCGTCAACTTGAAGAGGATCTCATTGCCGAACGCCTTCAGGACTCGCCCGTCCCCCGCTTGAACGACGGTTGGTGTACCGGTAGTCGTTGATTCCTGCATCCTTCCTCCATTGATCGGATGTGTCGCGGACACCTGTTGGCCGCGACGGGAGGATATTTCGATCAAGACGGGGGCGAATCGGGAGACTTCCCGATGGCCGTCCCCGAGGTCATGCCAAGCCGTGTTGAAGCGCATACCCGGCGGCCTCGTGTCGCGATCGGACGTTGAGCTTCACATAGATCGCGCGCAGGTGGGCGTCGACTGTTCTCGCACTAATGAACAACGCCTCGCCGATCTCCGCGTAGGTGAGCCCTTGGGGCAGGAAACGCAGGACATCGAGCTCGCGAGCAGTGAGCGAAGCATGAAGCGGGGTCTCCGTGCTGCTGGCGGCAGTGACGGAGCTTGGTGAATTCCTGGCCTGGAACAATTCGTCGAACGGCGTCACGCGCCCCTGGTCGATCGCTTCTCGCAGGGCCGAGTCCCCGAGACGTGTGCGACAGCGCGCGAGCGCCTCATCACGATCTCGCAGATCGGCCGGCTGAAGGAGGCCGGAATCATCGACGCCGATCATTCCCGAGGCACCGAGAAAACGAGCTGCGCCGACGGCATCGCCGCGTGCGCTGAGTACACAGGCCAAACCGACAGCGCACGCCGACATTCCCGCGCGCTGCTCGACGCGCTTGAAGAGGCTGAGGCTTTCGACCAACGCGGCGTCCGCGCCGACGACGTCGCCAAGATGCAGGGCGGCGTGACCCAGTTTCCGCAGACCCAACGCGAGGTGGACGGAATTCCTCATGTTTCGATAGATCGCTATCGCTCGCTCGAGCTCATTTCGCGCGGCGAGATAGTCTCTCTGCTGCCGCGCGAGGTCACCGAGTCCGACTCGGGCACGCGCTTCCCACTCGCGATCGCCCGAGGCAACGGCAAGGTTGACCGCTTCGCTTCGAAGTCGTTTGGCTTCCTTGAGATCACCGCGAGCCACCGCGAGCCGGGCGCGGGCATGCAGCGCGAGCAACTGCTCCCACGTCCCAACAGACTGACTCAGACGTGAGGCGAGTTGCAATGCATCCTTCGCGGGATCGAGCTCGCCGAGCGACACGAGTGTGAGACCGAGCTCGCCGAGCGCCTCGCATTTGATGCGCGGTTCGCCGAGACCGTCGGCCAGCGCAATCGCTCGATCGAGGAAGTCGCGAGCGGAGGACAGATCACTCGCCAGCCGCGCCAGCGCGCCGGCGATCAATAGGCTGCGCGCACGGTCCACGCGCGGCGCATCGGACAGTGCGAGGGCGCGTTCAATCGACGCGCGGCCTTCGGTCAACGTTCCGCGAAGCCGCCAGTAATCCCCGAGCGATGCGCACACGCCGACCGCCAACTCGGCCTCGCCTGTGTCGTGCGCCCAGGCGAGCACCGCTCGAAGGTTGTCGGCGTCCGCATCGAGCTGGGCGAGCGCCGCGGCGGTATCACCTCCGCGCAGGGCATTGCCCGCCCGCCGCGCAACGTCGAGGAAATAGCATGCGTGGAGTCGAGCGGCGTCGGCACGGACCTCGGCATTGGACTCGAGCTGCAATCGTGCGTAATCACGCAGCGTCTCGAGCATCTTGAACCGTTCACCCGCAGCGCGCTGGACGAGGCTGTGATCGACGAGCGCGGCGAGCGTCTCGAACGAGTCCGGTCTGCCCTCGCCGCACACCGCATCCGCGGCTTCGGACGTCCAGCCGCCGGCGAACACGGACAACGCCGCGAAAAAGCGTCGCTGCTCCGGCGGAAGAAGTTCGTAACTCCACGCGATGGCCGCGGCGAGGGTTTGTTGGCGAGGAGGTAAGTCGCGGGCGCCGCCGCGCAGCGTCGCCATGCGATCCTCGAGCCGCCCGAGCAGCGTCGCAAGATCAAAATACTTGATTCGCGCCGCCGCGAGCTCGATGGCGAGCGGGATTCCCTCGAGACGGCGGCAGACCTTTGATACGGTTGCCGCGTTGTCGTTCGTGATCTCGAACGATGGCACGACGGCGCGCGCTCGAGCAGCAAAGAGCTCAGCCGACGGGTTCTCGATGACGGTGACTGCCGAGACCGACGACTCGTTCGGAACTTGGAGAGGCGCAACCTGAAACTCGTGCTCCCCGGAGATGCGCAATGCGACGCGACTGGTGACGAGCACCTTCACGTCCGCCGCCCACGCGAGCAGCTCGGCGACGAGCGAGCCGACGTCGCGGATTTGTTCGACGTTGTCGAGGACGAGCAGGCAGCGACGCGAGCGGAGAAAATTGCGCAGCCCACGGCGACCACCTTCCACCGGCAGCTCGAGAGCCTGAAGGATTCCAATCGCTGCCGTCTCCGCCGACGTTCGCTCGGCGAGCGCGACGAAGAAGACGTCGATCGCCTCGGCACGCGCCGTTTCCCTGGCCGCCTCGATGGCGAGGCGCGTCTTGCCGACCCCCGGGAGGCCCGTCAACGTCAAGAGCCGCACGTCGGGACGGACCAGCCGGTCGGAGATCGCGGTCAGATCGGCCTGGCGTCCGATCAGCGACGTCGACGGCGCGGGTGGTGGCGCCGGCCGGGCCTCAGCGGAAAATTGTAATGCGTTCGGCATGACTCATCGAAAAGATGAGAGTCGGTGCGTGCGCCGCCAAGGTCGAACAAAAATGTCCGGGGGAGCGCCGGCCGCGCGTCGTTGAGGTACAACGGCGACAACGCCGACGGAGGCGCGAATGCGCTCCGTGACGATCAACCGACCATTTCAAGGAGCCACGATGAGCGAGTTTATCTACCTGTATCGAACCAATGACGCCGAACGGCGCGCCGCGATGTCGGCGGAAGCCCGCCAGCAGAGCATGCAGGCCTGGCTCGAGTGGATGCGCGACCTCGAGGCAAAGGGCCACATCAAGAACCCCGGAAACCCGTTAGGGACCGAAGGGCGCGTACTGCGCGGCAAGGTGAAGACGGTCACCGACGGTCCGTTCGTCGAGATGAAGGATCTCGTCCTCGGATACAGCGTGATCGAGGCGAAGGACATCGATCAGGCGGCGGAGCTGGCGCGGGGGTGCCCGATGCTCGCTGGCGAGGGCTCGGTCGAGGTCCGCCCCGTCGCGCCGATGTAGGTCAGTCCAGAACTCTAAACTGCGTCATGTCATGCTGACGGACGTGGCGGCGGCGTGACCGGCGCCGATACGCCGCGCGAGCTCGACGATCACCTCTTCCGGCGCGAGTCGGGACGGATGGTCGCCGCGCTCACGCGCATTTTCGGCGTGCACAATCTCGCGCTCGCCGAAGACGTCGTTCAGGACGCGTTCGTCCGCGCGCTCGAGGCCTGGCGCATGCGCGGGATCCCGGACAACCCCGCCGCGTGGCTCATGACGGCGGCGAAGAATCGGGCGATCGACGTTCTACGACGCGAACGAACGGCCCGCACGTTCGCGCCGGAGATGGGCCGTTTGCTCGAGACGGAATGGACGCTGTCGCCGGCCGTCAACGAGGCGTTCGAGGTGCACACGATTCGCGACGAGCAGCTCCGAATGATGTTTTCGTGCTGTCAACCGAGTCTCGCCGAAGACGTGCAGGTCGCCCTGATTCTCAACATCCTTTGCGGATTCAGCGCCGGCGAGATCGCCGCGGCATTTCTCACCAGCCGCGCCGCGGTCGAAAAGCGGATCGCGCGAGGGAAGAAGACTCTCGCGGCGAGCAAGCGACTCTTCGATCTCGTCGACACGGACTTTGTTTCCCGACTCGACTCAGTTCAGCGTGCGCTGTATCTCCTGTTCAACGAAGGATACCACGGATCGTCCCCCGAGCTCGCGGTGCGCAGCGATCTGTGCGCCGAGGCGATTCGCCTCGTCATGCTGCTTCGCGAATATCCGCCGTCCGACACGCCGGCAACCAGCGCCCTCGCGGCGCTGATGCATCTTCACGCCGCGCGGCTGGTCACGCGCGTGGACGCGGCGGGTGAGTTGAGCCGTCTCAGCGAACAGGATCGCGCGCGTTGGGACAGGCGCTTGATCGACCAGGGGCTCGGCCTGTTCGACCGCTCTGCGACGGGAAACGAGCTCACAGTGTACCACCTGCAAGCGGCCATTGCCGCGGAGCACGTGCGGGCGGCCAGCGTCGCCGATACAAACTGGGAGACCATTGTCGCGCTCTACGACCATTTACAACGGCTGGCGCCATCCCCGGTCGTGGAGCTCAACCGAGCGATCGCGATCGGTGAACGCGACGGTGCCGCGGCCGGTCTGGCTGCGCTAGAGTCGATCGCGAATCGCCAGCGGCTGGCGGAGTACCCGTTCTATCACGCCGCGGTCGCCGAATTGGAGTTGCGGCTTGGATACGGGGCACGCGCGCGCGACCACTTTGCCGCGGCCATTGAGGTGTCGCGGAATTCGATGGAGCGCCGTTTTCTCGAACGTCGCGTCCGCGAGTGCGAGCTATTGGCCCCGTCGTCCTGATTTCGCCGACGTCGAATGCGGCTTCACGATCGGCGGTCTGGTGCTGGGCACGGGCGCGGCCACGCGGTGCTCCGGCGTCGGAAGACCAGGACGCTTGCGCGAGAAATCCGGAATGTTCGCCTTCCCCTTTTTCTTCATAGCGCCTCCTCTTCTTCGCGTCGAAACCAGAATCAGAGCATCGGGATCGACGACGTCGATAATGCACGATGACGCTGCCTCAGTACAAGGGCGCAGTAATTGTTTGTGGCCGAGCGACCAGTCACGGGCGGACCCTACCGCACGTTATGACCCTTCCGGAGAGTTTTATCCGGGGTATATTGCGTTTCTAATTTTACCTGGATATAATTCCCACCATGACCGACACGAATGGCGAGGAAACCATGTACACCGCCTTTGCAGGAAGCCAGCGGATCGCCGCCGGGAATCGCGACACAATACTGTCTGACATAAAGCAGTATACCGACACTAACGAAGCACGTGTATTGATCTTCGAGGACATGACCGGTAAACAGGTCGACTTCGATTTCAGCGGCTCGCTCGACGACGTTCTCGAGCGCGGACGAGCGCGAACTGTGCGAATGCGCCCCGGCCGACCGAAGCTTGGAGTCGTGGGCCGAGAAGTGTCGCTGCTGCCGCGGCATTGGGAGTGGCTGGAAGATCAGCCAAACGGCATCTCCGCCGCGATTCGTCGGCTCGTCGACGAGGCTCGAAAGCGCGAGCCGGGCACGCAGCGCGCTCGCCGTCTCCGCGACGGGATTGCGCGCTTCATGTGGTCGATGGGTGGCGACCTGCCGCATTTCGAGGACGCGACCAGAGCGCTCTACGGCGAGTCCGATGCGCAACTCGAGGAGCTGATTGCGGCATGGCCGGCGGATGTCCGGGACCATGTTCTCCGCCTGGTCGGAGAAGTGCACCGACTCGAAGCGCTGTGAGTGACCGAGCCCGACCGGTGGCACACGGTCGTGCTCGGCGTTTCGGCCGCAAAGTTTTGGTAGATGATCAGTGGACCATGGGTTGCGGTGATGGTAGGCCAAACTTCAGCGTCTCCCCCATGCCTCTTGACGTTCTCGCCCGAAACAACGTGAAGGTTGCGGGCAGCGGCAAGCAGCCGATGCTGTTCGCTCATGGCTTCGGTTGTGATCAGAACATGTGGCGCTTCGTGGCGCCCGCCTTTGCCGACGACTACAAGCTCGTCTTGTTCGACTATGTCGGCTCGGGCAAATCGGAGCTCTCCGCCTACGACGCGACCAGATACGCGTCGCTCGAAGGCTACGCGCGCGACGTGCTCGACATCATCCACGCGCTCGACTTGCGCGACGTCGTCTTCGTCGGGCATTCGGTGAGCGCAATGGTCGGCGTCATCGCGGCGAACCGCGAGCCCGACCGGTTCGCGCGACTCGTGTTGATCGGCCCGTCGCCGCGTTACATCAATGATCCTCCCAATTATGTCGGGGGTTTTGAGCGGTCGGACATCGAAGGTCTGCTCGAGACGATGGACAAGAACTACATCGGGTGGGCGAATTATCTCGCCCCGGCGATCATGAAGAACGCGGACCGTCCCGAGCTCGGGGCCGAGCTGACGGAGAGTTTCTGCTCGACTGATCCGGTCATCGCGAGACGTTTCGCCGAAGCGACGTTCTTCTCGGACAACCGCACCGACCTTCAACACGTTCGCGTGCCGACACTCGTGCTGCAGTGTTCGGAGGACATCATCGCACCCAACACCGTCGGTGAATACGTTCACCGAGAGACGCCGGGCAGCACACTGCGCGTGATGCGGGCGACGGGCCATTGTCCACACATGAGCGCGCCCGAAGAGACCGTGTCGCTCATCCGCGAATTCCTCGAGTCCCCCGTTGGCTGAAACCCGCGCGCCGGTACATGCCTTCGAGCTGGACGCGACGCTCGACGCGCTCCCCTGCGGCTTCTTCTCGTTCGACGACGATGGTACGGTAGCCGCCGCGAACTCGACGCTCGCCGCGATGCTCGGCTACGACCGTGCGGAGCTCGTCGGACGTCAAGTCGAAACGCTGCTCACCGTGGCCGGTAAGATCTTTCTCCAAACCCACCTCTACCCCATGGTCCGGCTGCACGGCAAGGCGGAGGAGCTGTTTCTCTTGATGCGCCGCAGGGATGGCGGCGACGTCGGGGTTCTGCTCAACGCGGTGCGGCGCGAGCGAGATGGCAGAGGATTCATCGACTGTGCCCTCATGGAGGTGCGCGAGCGCAGGAAATACGAAGATGCGCTGCTCCGGGCACGCCAGGCCGCGGACGCCGCGAACGCGGCGCTCGAGGAGCGGACACGCGCACTGGAGGCGGCTAATGAGCGTCTCGAGGAACAGGCGATCGAGCTCGAGCTCCAGCAGCATCAGCTGCAGGAGCAGACCGCCGAGCTCGAGGCCCAGAGCGAGGAACTACACGCGATCAACGACGAGCTGCTCGAGCGCAGCGAAGAGCTCGAGCGTGCCAAGAACGTCGCGGAAGAGGCGAATCGGGCGAAGAGTCAGTTCCTCGCGGTCATGAGCCATGAGCTGCGGACGCCCCTGAACGCGATCGGCGGCTATGCGCAACTCATCGACATGGGCGTGCACGGGCCGGTCACTGACGGGCAACGGGGCGCGCTCGAGCGGATTTCACGGGCGCAGCGTCATCTGCTGCGGTTGATCAACGATGTCCTCAACCTCGCGCGGATCGAAGCGGGGCGCCTGGAGTTCACGTTCGAGGATGTCGAGGTCAACGATCTCGTGAACAGCGTGATGCCGATGATCGAGCCGCAGATGGCCGCCGCCCGCTTGCGCTCGATCGCGGCGGTTCCGGCCGGTCTCACGGTCCGGGCCGACCGCGAGAAGGTTCAGCAGATCCTCATCAACCTCCTCACCAATGCGGTGAAGTTCACGCCGGCCGGCGGCACGATTCGCGTTACCGCGGACTCTGTCGATCAACATCACGTACTCGTCAGTGTCATCGACACGGGCATCGGAATCCCCGGCGACAAACTGGCAAGCGTGTTCGAACCCTTCATCCAAGTCGACGCGAGCCACACACGACAGACCGAGGGCTCCGGCCTCGGCCTCGCGATTAGCCGCGACCTCGCGCGCGGAATGGGCGGCGATTTGAGGGCGCAGAGCGAGCCAGGCGCTGGGTCTACGTTCTCGCTCCTTCTACCGCGCGCGTGAGCTGGCCGCCTTACGGCCTGACAACCGGCGCCCTCGGCATCATCGCGTCGCGCATCGCCGCATTGTAGGCGAACGCCGCAAAGATCACGGCGCCCTGCTTCAAATCCTCAGGCTTCATCCGCTCCATCGTGTCCATGTTCGTATGGTGGATGCGGACGTCGTAGTTCGCGTACTCCTGAATCGGATTGAAACCCGGAACCCCTTCGGCGATGAAGCTGAGGTGATCCGTGTTGCCGATCCCCGCATGGACGTTCTTCCGCACGCTCAGATCCTTGAACGGTTCCAGCCACGCATCGAAGATGCTCTTCGCGGCGTCGTTGCCCTCGGTGTAGAAGCCGTAGACCGGACCGTAGCCGGGGTCGATGTTGAGATAGACCGAGAGCTTGTCGCGCGCTGCTTTGTTCGCCTCGCCCGCCACGTGCTGCGCGACCCACGCCTTCGAGCCGAATAGGCCTTCCTCTTCGCCGCCCCAAAGGGCGACCCGAATCGTGCGGCGCGGTTTGGCCCCGACTGCCTGAAGGATGCGCATCGCCTCGAGCACCGTGACGGCGCCGTCGGCGTTGTCGGTCGCACCGGTCGCCGCGTGCCACGAGTCGAGGTGTGCGCCGATCATCACGACTTCGCTCGCCAACTTCGGATCGGTCCCGGGAATTTCCGCGATGATGTTGTAGCCGCTCGTGTCCTGGGTGAAGTAGCGTCCTTGCACATTCACGCGAACGGTGAGCGGCACGCGGTCGCCGAGCAGGCGAACGAGGTTGTTGTACTGCTCGCCGGCGACGACAACGGTCGGAACTCCGTTCGCTCCCGCGTCGCGCGTTTGCAGGAAGATCGTCCCATGCTCGCCGCGACTCGGCTTCAGCACCGCGCCGACGCCCGCGTCGTGCAGAATCGTCGCGATGCGTTGTGCCTCCGAAGGGCCCCCACCGCGACCGCCGCCACGACCGCCGCGTCCACCGCCGACGGGAGTGTAGGTGTCGGCCGGCGCGTTCGGCGCTGTCGGATTGATACGATCCTCGCGGATGAACGTTGTCATCAACGGCTGCGAGAGCACGATCCTGCCCTTGAGCGAGGATTTGATCTTTTCGAGCGAGTCGGCTGTTACACCGCCGATCATGACCGGCGTTCCGACCACGTCGCCGTTCGTCGACGGCGACCACGCGTCCGGATATCCGATCATCGGCGCGTAGCGCGGGCTCGTCATCTCGAGCGTAAAGCGCTGCAGCTCCCACCCACGACCACACGGCCAGGACTCCATGTGCACGTCTTTGAGGCCCCAACCGGTCATATGGTCGCGCGACCAGATCGCGGCGCGCATGAATGCCGGCGATGCGGTGAGACGGGGGCCGATCACCGTGGCCAGCGTGTCGAGCATCGACCAGGCCTGCGAACGGTTGAGGCCTTCGTCGCGAATCTTGGCCATCATTGCCTGATCGATTGTTTCCTGCGCGCTGGCCAGGGAGGGAATGGCGGCGAAAACCAAAATGAGACGTCTGAGCATGTGCGGTGTAGGAAGAATGACGGAACGGAACGTCGGTGCCCGCCGAGAAGATGGCGACCGCGCGCCCGTCGCGCGATTGCCGAATCGGGTCTACCCTTCCCCCTCCATGTCGTATGCCGATTTCGTCGCCTTCCGGCGCTCCCTCCCACGCACGCCGCGACTTGAACGCCAGAGCGTCCGCGCACGCGGCGTAACCTTCGCGGTTTTCACGTCGCCTCCGGTTCCCGACCGGCTGCCTCTTGTTTGCATCAATGGCGGAATGTTGTACGACCACTCCATGCTCTGGCCGGCGTTGTCACCGCTCGCCGAGCGACGGCAGCTCGTGCTGTACGACCAGCGCGGGCGTGGCGCGTCGACAGCTCCCGGTGACCCGGCGTCGGCCACGATCGACGACGACGCGCTCGACGTCGGCGCGATCCGGCGCGCGCTTGGAATTCGCAAATGGGACGTGCTCGGCCACTCGTGGGGCGGAGGCATCGCGATGCTCGCGTCCGCCAGCGATCTCGCGGGCGTTCGTCGTCTCGTTCTCGTCGACGCCGTCGGCCCGACGAGTAATTGGATGGCTCCGCTTCGCGAGGCGGTGCTCTCCCGTTTGCATGGCGCGGAACGCGACGCCGTCGCTCGAATCAGTGAGGCGATGCTCGGTGAGCCGGACGCCGTCGTGCACTCGAACTACAGCCGCGCAGTGTATCCGGCATGGTTTGCCGACACCGAGATGGCAAGTCGTTTTACACCTCCGTCGGCGACGAGCGAAACAGGCGCTGTCATCCTTGCACGCTTGCGTCGCGAGGGGTACGATTGGCGCGCGCGACTGCGTGCCCTTTCGATCGAAACGCTCGTCTTACACGGGGAGCTCGATCCCCTCCCACGAACGCTTTCCAGCGAACCGTCGTATATCCTTCCGAACGCCCACCACCTTGTAGTTCCCTCCTCTGGGCACATGCCGTTTTGGGAAGCGCCTGAGCGCTTCTTCCCTCCGATAGAATCGTTCCTCTCGTAGCACGCCTTCCTCTCGTAGTACGCCTTCCCCTCCTAGCCCGGCACGTTGGGCGAAGTCTTTCCCACCTCCGGTATGAAGCGAGCGACTTTTCTTCTCCTCGCGGCCACGCCCGGCCTCGGCCTTCTCAGCGCGGTCCGAACGTCCCCAGCTCGAGCGACGGAGCCTCTCCCCGTTCGGCGCGACGCAGCGTCCGCCGGCAATGTGGGGCGGGCCATCGCCAGTGTCACCGCGGTCGCGACGCCGGCCAAGGACGATCATGGTGAAGTGCTTCGCCGATTGAAGCACGGCGCTCGCGGGACGTACATCAGCGAGATTCTACTCGAGCGCGATTCGACGCTCGTGCGATGGGCAGATCGGCGCGGGATGCCTCTCACGATCTGGATCCAGCCGCAATCCAACATCAGCGATTTCAGCTCGGCGTTCGTGCAGGAAGTTCGTAACGCGTTCGAGGAATGGGACGGACTTCGCCTTCCCGTGCGTTTCATGTTCGTCGACGATTCCACCGACGCGAAGATTCACGTCACGTGGGTCGATCACTTCTCGCAGCCTATCAGCGGGCGCACGCGCTGGGCGCGCGACGACGACTGGTCGATCTGCGACGCGAACATCACGCTCGCCGTGCACCATAGCTCCGGCGACCTGCTCGATGACGACGCCGTGCGCGCGATGGCGCTGCACGAGATCGGCCACCTGCTCGGTCTCGATCATACCTCGGACAGCACGAGTGTGATGGCGCCGCGCGTTCGCGTCCGACAGCTGTCCGATGCCGACCGTGCGACGGTGCGCCTCATTTACGCGCTGCCCGCCGGCCCGGTGCGCTAACAGCGACCGTCATGCGCCGACTCGACGCGGTGCTCCTGCTGGCCGTGTCTGCATTCGCGGTGTTCATCGGCGCGCAGGTCTTTCACACGAGTAGCGCGCGCGCCGCGATGCACAAGAAAAAGACCGTGGTGGCGAGCGCCCCAACCGCGCAACCCGTCGTGCACGTCGGCGAGCAAGGTCCCGTGGACGTCGGCTCGGACTCGTCCGAACTGAGCACGACGTTCGTGTCATCGTCGCAGCCGGCACCGGTGCGAGATGAAGCCGACATCCGGTCGCGCATTGCCGCGGTGGCCAGCGGCACCTACATGAGTGACATGGTCGCCGATCTGAACGGCATGCTCGTGCGCTGGCCCGACCGCCCCGGGCAGCCGTTGCGTGTGTGGGTCCAGAGCAAGGCCGACGTGCCTGACTATCAGTCGGCGGACGCTCAAACCGCGCAGGATGCTTTCGCCGATTGGCAGCACAGCGGCTTTCCGCTCCGCTTCGACTTCGTGCTCGATTCGGCGACGGCGGACATTCGTCTGATCTGGACCGACCGGTTCCCCCCCGAGGCGGGACTACGGGTCGGCTCGACCCGCCGGACCAGCGACCAACATGGTTGGATCGCCGACGCGCAGATCCTCGTCGCGGTTCATGACAGCGCG
Organism: Gemmatimonadaceae bacterium; assembly: GCA_025928335.1. GTDB lineage: Bacteria > Gemmatimonadota > Gemmatimonadetes > Gemmatimonadales > Gemmatimonadaceae > JAQBQB01. The sequence goes on along the minus strand of JAICJQ010000008.1, from coordinate 20,989 downwards.
GGCACCGTCATTCCGCCGGCGGCACTAGGCGGGATCGTGAAACACGAGGCGGGTCACGCGCTTGGTCTTGGGCATTCGCGCGACGAAAAGACCATGATGTTTCCCACCGAGATGGTCCACGACATCGCGCCCGCCGACCGGAACACGCTCAGACTCCTGTACAGCATTCCGCCGGGCCCGCTGAAGTAGCCGGGGGAATCCTTCTTGCCCGTTGTCGTCGTTGTGAAGCCTTCCAACGACGAACGCGTTTTCGATATCGGCATCGTGGGCGGTGGTCCGGCGGGATTGAGCGCGGCGATATGGTCGGCGCGGTATCTCCACTCCGTCGCGCTGGTCGACAGCGGCGACCCGCGGAACTGGGAGACGCGCGGGATTCATGGCTTCCTCGGTTTCGAGGGCGTCCGCCCCGCCGAGCTGCGCGGCCGCGGCCGCGACCTGTGCCGGCAACTCGGTGTCGAGCTCGTGGACGCCATCGTCCTGCGCGTCGACCGGTTGGATGACGAACAATTCATGGTGTGCATCGAAGGCGGGGGGCGGATCATTGCCCGCCGGCTCCTGCTCGCGATCGGGCTGCGCGACGTATGGCCGGATCTTCCCGGCTTGGAGCACGTGTACGGCGCGAACGCGCACGTCTGCCCCGACTGTGACGGCTACGAATCGCGCGACAAGAAGATCGTTGTCATCGGGAACGGGCGTCGCGCCATCGGGATGGCGCTCAACCTCACCACGTGGTCGGACAACATCATCATCTGCACAAACGGTCGGTCGCCGGAGATGGACGACGCCGAGTACTGCGAGAAGCTGGACGCCCTGAACATTCCCGTGCTCACCTCGGCGATCCACGAGGTGTGCTACGATGGGCGCGAGATTCACTGCCTCAAGCTGGAAGACGGGATGCAGCTCGACGCCGAAAAGATTTTCTTCACGATTGGGCAGTATCCAGCCGACGATCTCTGCGCGCAGCTCGGCTGCGAGCGCGACGACGAGGGGCATACGCTGGTGGACAGGCACCAGCACACGTCGGTGGAGAACGTATATGCGGCGGGCGACATCACGCCGGGACCACAGCTCGCGATCACGGCCGCCGCTGAGGGAGCGACGGCCGCGTTGGCGATGCATCGATCGTTAGTACCCGAGTCGCGAAAGCTCGCGCCGCGAGCACACGCCGCCGCCTTACGGTGACGGAACGAGATTGACGGTGCGGGTTTTCTGGTTGTGCGCCACCTGGAGCGCGACCGCACGTGAGCCCGTCCGCATGAGCATCGCGCGCAACTCAGGGATCGACACGACCGGCTGATCGCCCACGGCGGTGATGACGTCGCCGGTGCGTAAGCCGGCACGGTACGCCGGGCTATCCTGCGGGACGTCGTTCACGAGGACGCCCGCGCGCAAGTTGAGCGTCTTCGCGAGCTCCACATTGACGGTCGATACGCTCGCGCCGAGGACGCCGCTGCCGGTGAAATACACGAGCGGCGATCCGGTCACGATGGCGCCGACGAGTGGCTCACGGTCTCGCGGGAGTGCGATGATCCGCCCGCGCCGCATCGATTCTGGCGCGTCCATACCGGCCGCGGCCGCGGTGACCGGCCTCTCCAACGCCCAGCGCTGGTCGGAGATCCGCTGCGGCGCCCTGGCGACGATCAGCTGGTATTCCTTCGGTTCACCATCGCGGCGCACGGTAACGGTGACCTTCGTATCCGGCTTCTGTAATGCGTTCATGCTGAATTCGTGGTTGACGACGTCGACGCCGTTGTACGCGACGAGCACGTCACCAGCGACGATCCCCGCTTTCTCCGCGGGCGACTGCGGGTCGACCGTCACGATCGTGGGATAGGCCAATTGCGTGACGAGCAAATCTCCGTTGCCGAGATACTCTCGACGGGCCGGCCCCTGCGTCGAAAAGCCGAGCCAGCCTCGACGCGACTCGGCGAGCGAACGGCTCGCTTCGGCCCTGGCGACCATGGAGTGCACGAACGCATTGGTGGCGTTGGCGATCCCGTCGGGCATTCCAACGAGCGAATCGATGCGGCCCTTGAGGATGAGCCATCGCTGCGTTCCCGCCGCTTCACGATCGAACTGCTGGATCAAGACGCGCAACGAATCGCCCGACAGTCCCGTCCCCACCACTCGCACGACGACCGAATCGCGCCCGCGCGTCGACGCCGGTCGCTGCGCCGCGAGATCGCTCGCCGCGATCAACGCAGCCGTGACGGCGACCCCCGCTCGCATTCCTCCTTTCGTCTTCATCGAAGTCATTCGCATCAGTAACTCGTGAGCCTCATACTCGCGGGCGAGACGGTGTTGAGCTGTCGCATCGTCGCCTCGCGTTGTCCGACCGTAGTGAGATAGTAGCCGTTGATCACAGGATCATATGGCGCTTCGTTGAGGGCTTCGCCGAGCACTTGTCGGGTGCGGTCGAGTGCAGCGAGGCGCGTTCGCATCGCCGCCGGCGACTCGACCGGCACGGTCGCGGTATCTCGCTGGGCAATGAACGCGGTGGCGTTCTGATAGAGATCCTGTGCCCTGGCCTGTGCCGCGCGGGCGTCGGCCACGGTGCGGAACTGCGAAACAGAATCGGTGATGCGCGACGCGGTCTGCGTCGGCCTGTTCGCTTCCGTGACCGGAAGCGGCGAGGCACCAGCGGACAGTCGTCCACCGATCATGCCGCCGGCGACCAGCAGGACAGCGGCCGCCGCCTGAAGCCAGGGACGACCCGCGCGACGCGTTACGACCGGCGTGACACTCCCGTCGTCGATGATGCCGTCGCGACCGAGCGCGGGGCGCAGCGCTTCCCACGTCGTCAGCGGCGACGCGATGCTCGCGGAATTGTTGACCGCGAGCTCGACCAGGTTCCGATACGCGGCGCGTTCGCGCGCGCATTCCGCGCAGCCGGCAAGGTGTGCCAGTTCCGCTGCTGTCGGCGTCTCGTCGACCAGTGCGGCGAGCCGCTCAGGAGACAGGTGCGACATGCTCGTGTTCCTTGCTTGGTAGTCGGGCATCGTTGCCTTCCTTCACTTCTATGAGATGCGCCAGCAGCTTCCTGAGCTTGGCGCGAGCTTTAAAGAGTTGTGATTTAGAGCCGCCCGCCGTGATTCCGAGCTCGAGCGCTATCTCCTCGTGCGTATAACCTTCCACGTCATGGAGCATGAACACCGCTCGCGCGCCCGGCGAGAGCTTGGCCGCGGCCTCGTCGATCGACTGCGCGATGAACGAGCGGTCGGTATCGGGCTCGAACGAGGCGCTGTCCTCGGTGACTTCCGTCTCGAGGTTAGCGAGACGACGCGATTTCCGGAGCGCGTTGAGCGTTCTATTCACCGCGATGCGATGCGCCCACGTGCTGAACTGGGAGTCGCCGCGGTAGCTCGGAAGAGCCCGGAAGATTTGGATCCAAACCTCCTGCGCGATATCAGCGGCCAGGTCCATGTCGCCCCCAACCAGCCGCCGCACGACGATATCGATGTGAGGGGCATGCCGGGTCCAAAGGGCCCGGAGCGCCCCCTCGTCGCCGTCGATCGCGCGCCGGATGATGAGGAGCTCGTGATCCATGACTGCTCAGTAGGTCACGCTGGCAGGGGGAATGGTTTACGCCGGTCCCAGAACGCGGCGGGCTCGGCAAGAACGTCTGTATACCTTGGGCCAAATCGTTGACCCGCCGTTACATCGCTCGCGACCAGTCGTCCCGGGACAGAGGTACTATACGGCACTTTAGTCCCTTGCGCAGGGGGAACTTCTGCGCGATTGTGACGTATCGCACCTAGCGGTCGTGCGGCGGTTCCCCCCAAGACCAGCCAATCGCTCGCAATACATGTGTTCAAGGCCCCGCCAGGCACTTCGGCGGGGGGTTGGTGTTTGTAGCCTTTTCCAAAGCAGGTAAACGTGCTGCTCTCGCTGCTGATCTCGGCTTTCACTCTCGCCGCCAGTGACGGGGAAGGTCTGCCGTTGAAGACCCCGAAGTCCGTCGGCATGTCCAGCGAGCGCCTGGCCAAGATCGATCACGTCGTCCAACGCGGCATCTCCGCCGGCGGCTATCCCGGCGCGGCTGTGGTCGTCGGACGTCGCGGCGCAGCCGTTTGGGAGAAAGGCTTCGGACGGTTGAGCTGGGAAAAGACTTCGCCGTGGGTTTCCACGGATCGCACGATTTACGACTTGGCGTCACTCACCAAGGTCGTCGGCACCACGTCCGCGCTCATGGTTCTGTACGACGAGGGGAAGATTCACCTCGACGATCCCGTATCTCGGTACATCCCTGAATTCTCCGGCGGCGAAAAGGATCGCGTCACGCTGCGCATGTTGCTCGAGCATCGCTCGGGTCTGCCCGCGGGTCGCGACTTGTGGCGCATCGCTCACACTCCCGAGGAAGCGCGCGCCGCGGTGATCTCGACACCGCTCGTCTGTGAGCCGGGACGCTGCTATGAGTACTCGGACCTCGGCGCCGACATGCTCGGCTTCGTCGTCGAAGCGGCATCGGGCGAGCGTCTCGATCAGTTCGTCACCGAGCGCGTGTTCACCCCGCTCGGGATGAGCGACACGTTCTTCCGTCCGGCTGACTCGCTCAAGGCACGCATCGCTCCCACGGAGACGAACTCGCCGCGCGGCTATTCGCTTCAGGGCGAGGTGCACGACGAGAATGCGTACGCCCTCGGCGGAATCGCCGGACACGCGGGCCTCTTCAGCAGCGCGGCCGATCTGGCCGTGTTCGCGCAGATGATGCTCAACGGCGGCCAGTACAACGGCACGCGCGTTTTTGCCGATTCCACTGTCGCGCTGTTCACCACACGCGCTGCCGGAACGCGAGCGCTCGGCTGGGACACCTGCGGTGGATCGGGAAGCTGCGGCAAGTACCTCGGCGCCGACGCCTACGGGCACACGGGCTTCACGGGTACGTCTCTGTGGCTCGATCCCGACCGCGACATGTTCGTCATCCTGCTGACGAACCGCGTCCACGACGCACGCGCCAAGCGGCCGGCGAAGGTGATTGCCGACGTTCGCGCCGACCTCGCTGACGCTGCCGCGCTCGCCGTCACGGATTACGGCGACGGAATGCTCGAGATGCCGGCTTCGTTCCGCGCCGACAAGGCAGTGGACTGGAACCGTCCGGAACGCCACGCCCGCAAGCACGTCGTGTCCAAGGCGAAGAAGAAGGCCGCGGTGTCGAGTAGCACGACGAGGGGCAAGGCCAGCGCGGCGAGACCGAGCGCGTCGAAGTCCAAAGCCAGCCGCTCGAAGTCCACGACGTCCAAGAAGACCGCGCGCTAGTTCCCCGATCTCAGAATTGATACTCGAGCCCGATGTAGATCGGGGCGGTTGACTGCGCCGAGTGGCCGACGTCGGTTGCGATCACGAAGCTGGAACCGAAGGCCAGCCGAACGCCGCCGCCGTAGCCCGTGTGCAGATCTCGCAGGGCGTCGCCAAGATCGATCTGGTCATCCCACACGCGCCCCGTGTCGACGAAGCCGCTGAGGACGAGCGATGAGCCGCGGCCGTGCAACTTGAAATCCGCGGCGCGCCAACGGATCTCGTTGTTCGAGACGAGCGTTCCCTTCCCCGTGTAGCGGTCCTTCGGGAGGCCGCGAATGGTGCTCGCACCGCCGAGACCGTCCTGCGATTTCTGAGTAGTCTGGATTTCGGTCAGCGCATAGAAGGGGGCTTCGCCGCTCACTTGTTGCGCGAGCAGCCGGTTGGCGATGGTCAGGCGGTCGCCGAGTGGTTGGTAGTGCCGGACGGTGACGGTCGACCGCGTGTAGTCGTTCGTTGCGCCGAGCGCGTGGTCGACGCGTTGGACGATCACATCCGTCCACGTTCCTTTGTGCGTGCCGATCTCGCGGTCGCGACTGTCCCAGGTGAGTCCGGCGCGGAGGTAGTTGGTGTGGCCGGCCGCCGGTTGTTTGTTCGACAGATCGCGGTCGATCAGCGTGGTGCCGCTGTCGAAGGGCGTGAGGTCGATGCGGTCCGTGAAGAATCCGGCGCCGACGAGTCCACGCAGTGAAGGATGACCGACCGAGTGCTGGACGTCGCGCGGGGCCGGCGGAATGACGTAGCAACGGACTTGCTGCGCCTTCAGCCGGCCTCGATGTTTCGAATCATGAGTGAGCCTTGGAAGGACGACGACGCATTCGCGGAGGACGATGCCGCGCCTCACGCGGAGCCGTCGAGCAGCACCGCGCAGGGAGAGGAGCCGCCGCCGAGCGCCGATCAGGTCAAGCTGGCACTGCGTAAGGTGAAGGATCCGGAGCTCAACCTGAACATCATCGACCTCGGTCTCGTCTACGACATCCGCGTCGACGGGTCGGAGGTGCAGATCGACATGACGCTCACGTCCCCCGGGTGCCCCGCGGGTCCACAAATCATGACGGACATCGAGCGCGCGGTGAAGGCAATTCCCGGCGTCGGCAACGTCGCGATGAATCTGATTTGGACGCCGTTCTGGACGCCGGATCGAATCGAACCGCGCGTCAGGGCGTACATGGGTCTGTAGGCCCGCGCGATCCCGTTACTTCCTCAGCGCTCGAACGAACTCCTCGCCGAGAACCGCGCGCTGCCACTTTCGGAGCTCGTTGACCGACGCGAGCTCCTCGGTCGATTTCGGATTTTTGCGCGCCACGGCCTCGAGTCGATCACGCGCGCAGAGGACGCCGGGGTCGAGATCGAGTCGAGTCGCGGCTTCGTCGCGAACGGTCCTTAGCGTTGCAACGCGGGCGTCGAAGTCGGGATCGCGGTCCCAGCGCGGGGATTTTGGGAACCGCGGAAGCTCGGCTTCGGGGATCGCGAGTCCGCGCTGAACGGCGGCGGTCATCTCACCGGCGCGAGCATCGAGCAGACCGCGCGGCATCCCTTTGATCGCGGCCAGCTCGTCGCGCGATGCGGGGCGGCGCTTGGCGACTTCGAGAAGCTGTTCGTTGCCAAGAACGCGAAACGTCGCGCGGTCGAGGCCCCGGGCGATCTCGTCGCGCCAGGGGACGAGCTCGCGCAGGATGGCGAGCTCGCGGCGCGTGAGATCGCGCGCGCCCTTGATGCGAAGAAATCCCGCGGCGGGATCTTCATCGGACCAACGTGTGCCCTCGAGCAACGCGAACTCTTCACGCGCCCAGTCGAGTCGTCCGGCATGATCGAGTTCGTGATGCAAACGGTCGCGCAGCTCGAGCAAGTGGATGGTGTCCTGCGCCGCGTAGTCGAGCATCCCCTGCGACAACGGCCGCATCGACCAGTCCGCGCGTTGGAATTTTTTGTCCAGCTTCACCCCGAAATACCGCTCGAGCAGCGCGGCGAGGCCGAAGCTCTTGATGCCGAGGAGCTGTGCGGCGACGCGCGTATCGAAGATGTTCCGAACGAGCCAGCCGTAGTCCTGTCGGAGCAAGCGCAGATCGTAATCGGCGTCGTGGAATACGATCTCGACCGCCGGGTCCTCGAGCAGCTGTCCCAACCGCGGAGGCTTCCCGATCGGGATAGGATCCAGAATCGCGGTGTGCTCCCGCGTCGACAGCTGGAGTAAGTAGATTCGATCGACGAAGCGATGGAAGCTCGCGCCCTCGGTATCGAGCGCCAGGATTCGCGCGTTCGCGATCGACGCGAGGAAGCTGTCGACGGTGCTCGTCGTATCGAGATAGACCGGCGTATGCACGTCGGCAATCTAACCGGCATCCCGCTTGCCCCGGAGTCGCGCGATGAGTGAGACGTCGCAGGAGACGGCGGTCGAGGCCCACGCGAAGCGGCGCGCTCGCACCCGGATGCGCCGCGCCGGTTGGCGGAACGCCGACGTGCTGCGGACCGCGTCGCTCGTCATTGCCATGTACGTGGTGCTGCGCGTGCTCTGGGTGGCCAACGCGCTGGTGCTCACCGCGTTTCTCGGGATTCTGATCGGCTTGGCCGTGTCGGCCGGCGTCGATCGACTCACCCGTTGGCGGGTGCCGCGCGGATTGGGCGCGGCGCTCATCGTCATCACTTTCTTTGGGCTGCTGGTCGCCTTCGGCGCCTGGATGGCGCCGACGCTCCACGACCAAGGAGTCGAGCTGCGCCGGCGTCTGCCCGATGCGATCGACCGTGTGGAGTCGTGGGTCAACTCTCGTCGCAACGGGTTCATCGGACTGCTCTTCAGTTCGCTGGCAAGCGGGAGCGCGCCGGATTCGACGCCGGCACCGAAGGCCACACCGTCGCCAACACCGGGAGCCGTGGCGCCGGCCGGGACTGGCCCGGCAGCGGACTCGATCCGCGTCGCCTCCACGCTGCGAAACCGTTTGGGCGGGCAGATGTCTCGCGTAGGCCATTACCTCTTTCCCTTCCTGTCGTCGACGCTGGAAGTGGTTAGTGGTTTGTTCATTATCATATTCTTATCGGTCTACATCTCCGCCGATCCGGCAATGTATCGGCGCGGCATCCTCCATCTCTTTCCCCGCGGACGGCGCGAGCGGACGGCGGAAGTGCTTACCGCAGTCGCCGCCGTGCTGCGCCGGTGGCTGCTCACGCAGCTCATCGCGATGGTGACGATCGGCGTTGTCTCCACCATCGTGCTCGCGATCCTCGGCGTCAAAGCCGCCTTTGCCCTCGGACTGCTCTCGGGATTGATGGAGTTCATCCCGACGGTTGGCCCGATCGTTTCGTCGTTGCCGGCGATTGCGATGGGATTCCTCGATTCGCCGGAAAAAGCATTGTGGGTCGCGATTGCCTACATCGGAATTCAGTTCATGGAAAACCACTTGTTGATCCCGCTCCTCATGAAAGGCGGGATCAACATTCCGCCGGCCCTCACGATTCTCTCGCAGGCGCTGATGGCGATCATGTTCGGATTTCTCGGACTGATGTGCGCCGTGCCGGTACTCGCGGCGGTCATCACCGCCGTGAAGATGCTGTATGTGGAGGACGTCGTCGGCGACAAGCAGATCGGGCCGGACGAGAATCCGCAGAAGGGTGTCGAGACCTAGCGCCGCGGAACGTGCCGGGCCGCTGGTCTCGCGGTTTCCCGCCTTGAGCGCTGTTCCTCGAGTCGGGTTCGGTCATTTTCCGACGCCCGTCGAGCCGCTCGCGGCGCTCGCGCGAGGGCTCTGGATGAAGCGCGACGACCTCGGCGCGACTCCATTCGGTGGCAACAAGGTTCGTGCACTCGAGTTTCTCCTTGCCGGCGTGCGAGAAGGCGATCGCGTCGTCACCGTCGGTTCAGCGGGGTCGACCCACGCGTTGGCGGTCGCAACGTACGCATCGCAGCTCGGCGCACGAACCATCGTCGGGCGCTGGCGGCAAGAGATGAACGAGACGGCCGAACGGGTCGCCGCTCGGCTCGATCGAACGGCGCACGAAACGAGGCTCTTTGCCTATCCGCCCGGCGCATACCTTTGGGCTTGGACACGTGCTCGAGGCGCGAGGTGGATCGCGGCGGGGGGAAGCACGCCGCTCGGTGTTCTTGGGCACGTGAATGCAGGACTCGAATTAGCCGAGCAAATCACGTCGGACGAAATCCCATCGCCGGCGATGGTGGTCGTCCCGCTGGGAACCGGTGGGACCGCCGCGGGGTTGGCACTCGCGTTCGCGATCGCGGGACTCGATGTCAAAGTCGTGGGCGTGCGCGTCGTGCCGTGGATCGTCGGCCGACGCGGCCGCGTGCTCCGACTGGCGCGCCGAACAGCTGCACTGATCGAAGGGAAAACCGGGCTGAAGGTTCCCGTTGTCGGACGTGATGCCGTGCTCGTTGTGAATGACGCATACGGCGGAGCCTACGGTCGCGAGACCGTGGCGGCACGCGCCGCGGCGGAGCGGCTCGCCGACGCGACCGGCGGGGCCGTGCGTCTGGACGCGACGTACAGCGCGAAGGCGTTCGAGGTGGCGCTTCGGCTCGCGTCGCGCGAGTCGGTCTTGTTTTGGTTAACCTTTGACCCTCGCCTCCTGGAACCGCGATGACCGAGCTCCCTGAAGTCACCTTTCACATCTACCCCACCGACTGCGACATGCTCGGGCATCTCAACCACGCGACCATGCTCAATTTTCTCGAGCGCGCGCGTTGGGCGTTGCTCGAGCCGCAAATCAACATTCGCGAATGGGCGCGACAACCGGTCTTCTCCGTCGTGCGCCACGTGGACATTGGATATCTCGCCCAGTCGCTGCCGGGCGAAGATCTCGTCGTTCGGTCCGGACTGCTTGCCGTTCGACGCACCAGCTACATCATCAAGCAGGAAGTACGAAAAGTTGGGAGTAGCACCCTCGTCGCCGAAGCCTCGATCGTCTTCGTCGCGGTGAACCAGAAGGGCGAGCCGGTTCCGGTGCCCGAGTCGTGGCGCGAGATGCTGCCACAATGGCCGGAGCCGGAGTGATCGCCCTCGTCGGAGATGCCGGCATCGCCTATGACGACGTCGGCTCGGGGCTGCCGGTCGTCTTCGTGCACGCGTTCCCGCTCAACCGGACGATGTGGGAGCCGCAGGTCGGAGCGTTGGTCGCCGAGTGCCGCTGCATTCCGATCGACATGCGCGGACTGGGCGATTCGGCCGCGGCGCCGCCGTACTCGATGGATCGTTACGCCGATGATGTCGTCGGCGTGCTCGATGTTCTGCAGATCGAGCGCGCCGTGGTCTGTGGCCTGTCGATGGGCGGCTACGTCGCCTTCGCGCTCTGGCGGCGGCATCGCGACCGCGTTCGGGCGTTCATTCTCGCCGACACGCGAATCGGCGCGGACACGATCGACAACGTGGAGCGTCGTCGCGAGCTGATCGAGATGGCCGAGTCGCAGGGGAGCACCGCGGTGGCAAACGCCCAGATCGCCGGGTTGATGGGCAAGACGTCTCGCGCGCGGCGGCCCGACATCTACGACGCCGTGCACCGGATGATCGCGCAGGCGCCGACGGACGGGATCGTCGGCGCGCTCGAGGCGATGATCGACCGACCGGATTCGACCGAGACCTGCGCGACGATCGACGTTCCAACGCTGGTCGTCGTGGGGGACGAGGACGTGATCACTCCGCCGAAAGAGGCGCGTCGTACCTGCGATGCGATCGGCGCCGGGGCTCGCCTCGAGGTGCTGACGCAGGCGGGTCATCTGTCGAGCATGGAGCGACCGGCGGCGTTCAACACGGTGGTGAGCGAGTTCTTGGCGAGCCTGCTGTACAATTAGGTTTCGCCCTGCATGTCCAATCCAGCATCCGGCGACCCCACGTCTTCACCTGCCGCGGCTCCATCGCAAGCCGAGCAGAGCACGAGCGCGCGAATCGGCGCCGTCTTGTTCAGGAACCGAAGCTGGCTTCCGGTTCCCTTCCTGCTGGTCGCGCTGCTCGCTCCGTCGCACCCGAGCTGGTACAACTGGCTGGTAGGCTTCGTGCTGATCGTCATCGGCGAGATGGTTCGACTGGCCGGGGTGTCGGCCGCGGGAACGGTCACGCGCCGCCGATCGCGCGATGTGCAGCGGCTGGTGAACTACGGCGTTTTTGCCTGGGTCCGAAATCCGCTCTACGTCGGGAACTTCCTGATATGGATGGGCTTTGTCGTGATCTCCGGCGTCTTGTGGTTTCTGCCGGTGGCGATCGTCATCTTCGCGATCGAGTACACGCTGATCGTCGCCTACGAGGAAGGCGTGCTGGAGTCGATCTTCGGCGCGGAGTATTTGGCGTACAAGCAAACAACACCGCGCTGGCTACCCCGTCCCCCGAAGCACCGAGAAGAGGGCCCGCACAACTGGAAGGAAGCGTGGCGGAGTGAAATCAGCACTTTCCTGCAGTATGGGGCGCTGATCGTCGTGTTCGCCGTGAAGCAGAAGATCTGGTGGGCGTGAGATTCGGCGCTTGGGCGATCGGGCGATTCGGCAAAAGGCCCGCGCATTGCGCGGGCCTTTTGCGTTGCCGGCTATTTCTGCGGGCGTCCGGGCGGGTTGTCGCTCTTGAAGACGTCCCGGTTGATCTGCACGAACTGCTTCTGGTTCTGCGGGACGTCTTCCTCGGGGAAGATCGCCGTGACCGGGCACTCCGGTTCGCAGGCGCCGCAATCGATGCATTCGTCGGGGTGAATGAAGAGCTGCTGATCCCCCTCGTAGATGCAATCGACGGGGCAGACGTCGACGCAAGCGCGATCCTTCACGCCGATGCAAGCTTCTGTAATGACGTAGGGCATTCGGTGCCTCGTTCTCCCGCTGGTCGTAGCGACAAAGCTAAGTTAGTTGTATGCGCTTGATCGTCAACGGAGCGAGCCACGAGGTCGCGGCGCCTGACCACGAGCGGCTGCTGACGACGCTGCGCGACCGTCTCCATCTCACTGGCACGAAGCTCGTCTGCGGACGCGGCGAGTGCGGAGCCTGTACGGTGTTACTCGACGGGGCGCCCGCGTACGCGTGCCTCACGCTGACGGCCGCCTGCCACGGTCGAGAGGTCTCGACGATCGAAGGTTTGGCTCAAGACGGTGAGCTCCACCCGGTTCAGCAAGCCTTCATCGATCACGACGCCCTCCAGTGCGGGTTCTGCACCCCAGGCCAAATTCTCGCCGCGGTGGGGCTGCTCGACCGCCAACCGCATCCGAGCGAAGACGACGTGCGACGCGGGATGAGCGGCAACCTGTGCCGGTGCGGAACCTACCCCAAGATCGTGCGCGCGGTGCTGGCGGCAGCGGAAGGAGGCGCCGGCAATGGCTAAGCGTTTCGTGACGACCAAAGTCGAGGTCGAGGGGCGCGAAGAGACGAAGGTCGTCGAGCTGCCGACGCGCGAGCCCGAGCCGTGGGGCGTCGACGCGTCGCTGCACATCGTCGGGCGGCGCGACAAGCGCATGGACGCGCTCGAGAAGGTGACCGGTGAGGCGGAGTACACCGCGGACGTCCAGCTCCCCGGAATGCTGTACGTCGCGCTGGCGCGGGCGAGCGTCGCGGCGGGCAAGATGCAGAGTCTTGACCTCGCGCCGGCGCTGGCGATGCCCGGGGTGCGCGGGGCGATCACGATGGACGACGTCCCGGGAATCAAGCTGGACGGCATCCAGGTGTTCGACCGGACGATCCATTATGTATATCAACCGATCGCCGCGATCTGCGCCGACACGCAGGAGATAGCCGAGCGCGCGGTCCGAGCGATTCACCCTGCGATCGAACGTCTGCCCCACGTGCTCGACGCCGCGTCGGCGCTGGCACCGGACGCGCCTCGCGTCAAGCCGCACGGCAACCTGCATCGCGCATCGCCTCGTGTCGCGAGCCGCGGCGACATCGCGGCAGGACTTCGCGACGCGGAGGTCACCATCACGCGCGAGTACCGAACGCCGGTCGCGCTCCACACCGCCCTCGAGCCGCACGGCGCGGTGGCCGCGTGGAGCGGAGATCGCGTGACGGTCTGGGAATCGACGCAAGGCATCTTCAACACCCGCTCAGATCTCGCCGAGGCGTTCGAGCTGCCGCTGTCGTCAGTGCGCGTCGTGAAGAACTACATGGGCGGCGGGTTTGGCGCGAAGAACGGAGCGTCGCTCGCGGCATACACGGCGGTCGCGCTTTCGCGCAAGCTTCGTCGGCCCGTGCGCTGCATTTTCGATCGCGAGGGCGAGCAGACGGACGCGGGCAACCGAACCGCGACCGTGCAGCGTGTCACGCTCGGCGCGCGACGGGACGGAACGCTCACCGCGATCTCGCTCGATGCAACTATTCCACTCGGAATCGGTGGATGGTTGTCGAGTCCGGCGCGCATGTACTCCGAGATGTATCGCTGCGCCAACGTACGCACGTCGGAGACCTTCGTCTTCACGAACACCGCGCCGATGGCGTCCTTTCGCGCGCCGGGCAACGTCGAAGGGGCGTTCGGCCTGGAGTCGGCGATGGACGTCCTGGCGCACGAGTTGGAGATGGACCCGCTCGAATTGCGTCGTCGGAACTATGCCGATCACGATCAGGACAAGAACCGCCGCTACTCCGCCAAGCATCTCGACGAGTGCTACCGACTCGGCGCCGAGCGCTTTGGATGGTCGCGCGCGCGGTCGCGGAAGCGCGACACGAGCGCGCGCGTGCGGCGCGGCGTGGGAATGGCGTCCCTCGCGTGGGGCGCGGGCGGTGGCCCCCCGGCCTACGCGACCGTCAGGATCAATGGCGACGGAAGCATCGAAGTGCTAACGGGGGCGCAGGATCTCGGGACCGGCGCGCGTACGGTGCTCGCGCAGGTCGCGGCGGAGGTGCTCGGCGCCAAGCTCGACGATGTGCGCACGGTGCTCGGCGATACGGAACGTCTGCCGTTCGCGTCGAATTCGTGGGGATCGATCACGACGGCGTCGGTCGGGCCGGCGGTGCGCGTGGCCGCGGAAGAAGCGCGCGACGCATTGTTCGAGGCGGCCGCGGGAATGCTCGATACTGAACCGAACGAACTCGAGTCGCGCGACAGTGAGATTCACGCCAAGTCGAGCGACAGATGCCTGCTTTTCCGCGAGGTCTGCGAGAAGCTCGGCGACGTCATGATCATCGGCCAGGGCAGCCGCGGGCCGAATCCGGAAAAGACCGCGCTCTCGGCGTTCGGGGCACAGTTCGCCGAGGTGGAAGTCGATGTCGAGACCGGACGAGTGCGCGTGCTACGAGTGGTCTCGGCGCATGACTCCGGTCGCATCGTGAATCCCACGCTCGCCGAAAGTCAGCTCGAGGGCGGGATCATTCAAGGGCTCGGATACGCATTGTTCGAGGAACGCATTCTGGATTCGCGCACGGGCGTGCCCCTCAACCCGACGATGCACGACTACAAGATTCCGACGATTGGGGACGTGCCGGAGATCGACGCGTTCTTCGTCGACATTCCGGATACGGTGGCAAATCACACCGGCGTGAAGGGCGTGGCCGAGCCGCCGATCATCGCCACGGCGCCGGCGATCGCAAACGCCGTGGCTGATGCTCTGGGAGTCGAGGTCGCGGAGATTCCGATGACGCCGTGGAGAGTTTTGGGTTCGGTGCGCGGGGGCTCAATCGCATAACGCAGAGACGCAGAGGTCGCGGACGAGCGCCGGAGGGGCTAGCGTCTCCACGGCGGCGAAGCCTCTTTCTTCTCGAGCTCTGGATTCTCCCGAAACAGAGTCGCCGTCCGCCCGATCACCTGGACGACATCCGCTCCGATCGCCTTCGCCAGATCGTTCGCCGCGTCCTTGACCGTGACGTCAGCGGTCTTGGTGAACTGGATCTTCACCAGCTCGTGCGTCCGCAGATCATCGTCGAGCGACTGGCGGACCGCATCGGTGACACCGTGGTGGCCGACGTGAACGGTTGCTGTCAGTCGGTGCGCTTCAGCGCGAAGGGTGGCGCGTTCCTTGGACGATAGCCGCATCATCCAAGAATAGCAGGGTCATCGCCGGGGCGTCGACGCCGCAGCTTGAGCGTGACCGCCGAGCAGATCGAACGGATCGATCGGCTCGCCATTCCAATATTTTCCGTCGGCGGGCCAGCGCATCACCTGGAAGTGGAGATGCGGCATGTTCTTCGGCGCGTTACCCGTTGTGCCGACGAAGCCGAGCGTGTCGCCCTTCGCGATCGTTCTGCCCGGTGTCATCGCGTCGTTATAGTGATCCATATGAGCGTAGTAGTACACGATCCGCTGATCGGGATCGACCGTGTACATCGAGATGCCGCCCAAGGTGCTCGTCGTCATGCGCATGATGCGTCCGTCGTCGGCGGCGAGAATGGGCGTGCCGCGCGGAGCGAGGATGTCGATGGCGCGGTGGACACGGGCGCCTTCGCGCGGCTCGTTGAACGAATCCTCGACGCGCGTCATGTCCGCGCCGGCCACCGGGACAATGAGCTGGCGCGATCGGAGATACTCCATGTCCGCCGATGCGCTGGGCGGCAGGTAGCCCGAGACGGTCATGAGCGGCGCTCTCGGCGACTCGGCAACTCGGCGACTCGGCGACTCGGCGGGCTTTGGTTCGGCCGGCTTAGGCTCGGCGGTTAACGGCTCTGGATAGTACAGCACCGGGCGCGCGCAGGCGGTGCTCGCGAGGAGCGCTGAGAGCCAGAGTCGGGAGGTAGACCGCATCAAACGATTGACGAGTCGATCGACTGAAGGTTGCGGACGCCGAGTCGCCGAGTCACCGCCCCGAGAGATCCAATTCCAGGGCCCGTCGCACAGGTCAGTGATTGAGGAGCCGCTTGCTCAATCCGACGCGCGACACCAGCGCATCGAAGCGAGGATCGGCGCGGATGGGATCGACGAAGCCCTCCAGCATCGATTCGCTCGAGAAGAAGGGATCGTGAATCGTTGCCGCGCGCTCGAGCAGGGTGAGCGCGCGGCTTTTGTCGCCGAGGCCCAGGTACACGCGCGCCGCGGCGGCCGCGGCCCCGGCTTTCTTGCCGATCGATGCCTCGAGCTCGCGCGCGATATCGGTCGCCTGGCCCGTTTTTCCCGACTTGGCGTAGGCGTAGCCGAGAAGTCCCATTGTCGGCACCGATGTGTCGTCGAGACGCGCGGCCATTTCGAGCTCGCGCACGGCCTCGGGCACGCGGTTGGCCTGCAGGTAAACCGTACCGAGCATGAAGCGGCTCACGAGCAGCGTGGAGTCCAGCTCCACCGCGCGACGAGCCGCCGCGACGGCGGCATCCGATTGGCGAGCCGCGGCCAGCGCGAGACCGTACGATCCGAAGATGATCGGCGAGAGTGGGTCGAGCTCGGTGGCCCGCTTGAGCTGCGTTTGCGCGAGCGAGGCGCGGCCGTCGATCAGCAGAAGCTCCCCGTACCACTGATGCGCCTGCGCCGAGTTGGGATCGAGGCGGAGCGAACGCTCGTAGTCGCGTTCGGCTTCGGCCCACTGCCAGTTGGCCTGGAGCAGCGCGCCCCGCGACGCAAATGCCTCGGACAGCGTGCTGTCGAGCGACACCGCGCGATTGATCGCCGCGAGCGCGAGCGGCATCACCGAGTCGGCGCGAACGTTGGCGTAGAGCGGCAGCAACGCGTAGACGTTTGCGATCCCCGCGTACGGACGGGCGAACGCCGTGTCCTTCTTCGCCGCCTGCTCGAAGTAGTCGAGCGCGCGGCGAAGGGATGTCTCCCCGCGCTTGTCGAAGAAGAAGCGGCCACGAAGGTACAGATCATACGCCTGGAGATCGGCCGTGCCGCGCGGGACGGCCGATGCCGCGGCGCTCGTGGCCAGCGTGTCTCTCGGCGCTGCAGCTGGAGTGCTCCCCGCTCCGCCGTTGGCCGAGAGCTCGGGCGAGATCGCCGCGACGATCGCCGACGAGATCTCGTCCTGCATCTTGAAGACGTCTTTTGATTCACGCTCGAACATGTCCGACCAGATGGTGAATCCGTCGGCGGTGTTCACGAGGCGTGCGGTGACGCGGGTCCGCCCCCCATCGCGCTGCACCGTGCCGACAAGCACCATGTTCACGCCGAGCGCTTTTCCCAGATCGACCGGGCTCGCCGCCTGTTCGCGCGGAGTGCTCTCATTGCCGGCCGCGACACGCACGCCGGGAATGCGACTCAGCGCGTTCGTCAGCTCGGCCGTCATGCCGGCCGCAAAATACGCGTCGCTGGTATCTCGGCTGATGTTGACAAGCGGAATCACGGCGATCGAGCGACTCGTTACCGCGGACGCGGCAGACGGAGCGGACGCCGACGGTTGTACATGCCGATTCGAGAACCACGCACCGCCCGCCGCGACCGACGCGAGAATTCCCGCGCCGGCGAACGCCCACAGCACGCGCTTCGGCTTGGCCGTCTTGACCGGCGGAGCGGAGACAAAGGTCCCGCTAACAACGGCCGGGTCCTCGAGTAAGCGCGTCACTTCGGCCGCGGTTTTCGGACGCTTCGCCGGCTCTTTCTCGAGGAGACGCATGATGAGCGCCGCGAGCGCTTCCGGGACGTCGTACCGGCGTGAAGCGATTTGTGGCGGTGCTTCGGTGAGCTGCGCGGCGAGGAGTTGCTGCGGAGCGCGGCCATGAAACGGCGGCGTGCCGACCAGCATTTCATACCCAACTATCCCGAGCGCATAGAGGTCAGCGCGGTGGTCCGTCGATGGGTCGCCCGCCGCCTGCTCGGGTGCCATGTAGGCAGGTGTCCCGATCGAGGTCCCTACCAGCGTGATGGTGCCGGTCCGCGTCGACGTCTGCTGCTTCCCTTCTCGCGAGGCGGACAAAGCCTTCGCCACGCCGAAATCGGTGACTGTCGCCGATCCGCCCGAGAGCAGGATGTTGTCCGGTTTGATATCCCGGTGGATCACGCCGCGACCGTGGGCGTAGGCGAGTGCGCGCGAAACGTCCTTGAGAATGCTGACGGCTTCGCGCACGGAGAGCGGACCGCGCGCTAGTCGGGCGCGGACCGACTCGCCTTCGACGAAAGGCATGATGAAAAACGGCAGCCGGGTAGTGCCGTCGCCGTCGTTCGGGGTCGTTTCTCCGGAGCTCAGCACGGGCACGATGTGCGGATGCTGGAGCGCCGCCGAGAGCATGATCTCCCGCTTGAAGCGATCGACGGACACGGTGGCCGCGAGCTCGTAGGGCAGCACTTTGACCACGACGAGGCGTCCGAGCGTGTTGTCGCGGGCAACGAACACGGTGGACATGCCGCCGCCACCGAGCTCCCGCTCGATCGTGTAGCCAGATCCCAGCGTACGCTGGAGCTCGTCTCGAAGAATGGTCACGTCAAATGCGCGAAAGCAGCAGGATGACCCGGATTAGGCCCCGCTCAACACTTGAGACACTGAGTATCAGGGCAAGGTTGCGCATCGTATGCAAATCTTACGTAACGCGAACGCAGGAGGGTTCGTTCGAAGCCGCTCCCGGTCGGAACTGTGCCCGGCTACATTCCCGCCATGGCCAACCATGTCGATCGCTATATCCCCGCCGACACGAACGGCGGCTGGGGCTTCGCCAGTGGAATAATTCTGCTCGCGGTCATCTGCATCGCGACGGCGACCTACGTACACAAGCAGACCTATAAGCACCCGACCGACCCAACGTGGCATGGAAAGGGGTCCGGCAACGGCGCGCCGGCCGCGACTTCGGGAGCCGAGCAGGAGCGCTAAGACATCGCGAGCGACGAATTCCGGTTGGCGGGGCCGTTTGGCTCCGCCTTTTTATTTGGAACAGCGGGCCGCACCCTTCACGTTGGGTTACAGCCGATGACATCACCATTCGTCTACCAGCGCGCGGCGTCGATCGAGGACGCGCTCGCGCGGCTGGCCGAGCCGCGCACGCTGCCCATGGGCGGCGGTACCGATTTGCTCGTCTCAATCGACGAAGGGCTTTACACACCCGATGCTGTCGTCGACCTGCGTGAAATTCCAGCAAGCGACAGCGTTGACCTTCGTGAGGACGGATCCCTCCGCATCGGGGCGTCGGCGCGCATCGAGCAGCTGGCGGGTCATGCGCTGATTCGCGAGCAGTACGGCGTGCTAGCGCAGGCGTGTGCGGTCGTCGCGACACCAGCCCTTCGCGAGATGGGGACACTCGGCGGAAATCTCTGTCAGCGGCCACGTTGCTGGTACTTCAGGCGCGGAATTGACTGCTACAAGAACGGCGGAAGCAGTTGTCCAGCCCGCGACGGTGAGAACCAGTACCTGGCTATCCTGGACGGCGGCCCATGCTTCATCGTTCACCCATCGGATCCCGCGGTCGCGCTGGCAGCGCTCAACGCCGAGGTCGAAATCCGGTCTACAAAGGGAGAGAGGGTGGTTGCGATCGAAGATTTCTATCTCCTGCCGCGGGAGCGAGTCGACCACGAGACGGTATTGCAACCGGGTGAGGTGGTGACGGCGATTCTGTTGCCGGCTGTGGCGGCTGGGGGGAGGCAGCGCTATCAGAAACTGATGCAGCGCGAGGCCTGGGACTTCGCGCTGGTGAGCATTGCCGGGTGCCGTCGGCCGGACGGCGACGTTCGGATCGTCCTTGGAGGCGTGGCGCCGAGGCCGTGGCGGGTGAATTCGTCGATCGAGGAGGACGTCAGCTCCGGCGGCCTGGACGAGGACACTGTTACGACGCTGGCCGAACGGGCGATGTATGACGCAGAGCCCCTGTCGAAGAACGGGTACAAGGTCGAGCTGGCTCAGTCCCTGCTTCGCGACGCGATTCGGTTTCTGGCGTGATTCCGGTCCGCTTGGGGTCAGACCCTGGTTACAAACCATGTAACCAGTGTAACCAGGGGTCTGACCCCATTCGGGGCATTTCGCCGCACTGGGCAAACGGGGCGGCTACCTTCCGGGTCGAAACCCGACTAATTTTATCTGCTTAGTTGACCCCGCCTGACGTACCGGCGGAACGCGCGATGGCGAGCGCGGCGTGAGGAGCCCGCAACCGATTCGTGGAAATAGACTTGCGCCGTGCCTATCGGTACGGCGCTCGCGGTCTCAGGGCGCCTTCGTCGTAACCTGGTTCGTAACGACGGCGAACCCATTGTGACGGGTTGAACCGGAGCATGTCATGAGCAGTTCGATCGAATCACTGATTACTCGAGAATACCCCGCCGGGTTCGTGACCGACATCGAGTCGGACACCCTGCCGCCGGGGTTGAGCGAGGACATTGTCCGCGCGATCGCGGCGAAGAAGAACGAGCCGGCGTTCATGGTCGACTGGCGGCTGAAAGCGTATCGCCGGTGGTTGACGATGAAAGAGCCGCATTGGCCGAACGTGACGTACGGCCCGATCGACTATCAGGCGGTGAGCTACTACTCGGCGCCGAAGACGAAGACGCCGCTCGGCAGTCTCGACGACGTCGATCCGGAGCTGCTGTCGACCTACGAGAAGCTCGGCATTCCGCTGCACGAGCAGAAAATGCTGGCCGGCGTCGCGGTCGACGCGATTTTCGATTCTGTGTCGGTCGGCACGACGATGCGCGAGGAGCTATCGAAGCTCGGCATCATCTTCTGCTCGTTCGGCGAAGCGATTCGCGAACATCCCGATCTCGTCCGGAAGTATCTCGGATCGGTCGTGCCGTACAGCGACAACTTCTTCGCCGCGTTGAACAGCGCCGTGTTCTCCGACGGCTCGTTCGTCTACGTGCCGAAGGGTATACGCTGTCCCGTCGAGCTGTCGACGTACTTCCGCATCAACTCGGCCGACACCGGGCAGTTCGAGCGGACCCTCATCGTCGCCGACGAG